>NZ_QTPW01000014.1:0-170853 GCF_003857965.1 Burkholderia sp. Bp9031 | reverse complement strand
GCTCAGCGTCACAACCGCTGCGCTGTCGGCGGCATGAACTCATCCGCAAGGAAAAGTGAATTGTTCAGGGCCGACTAAAGAGAGCTACTCGAAAATGACAAAAAAAGAAATGCGCTACATCGTGTTCAAAGGTGTCAAGGGCGAAGTTGTTATGAGCTTCGACCCGAACGATGGCGGCTTTGGGTCCGGGTTTGCAAAGGCGTTAGAAGAAATGCAGAAGGAGCGAGAAGGACCCATCATGGTCGAGGACCTTGAACTCTCCGAGCGGTCAGAAGATGCGTTGCTGGGAGCCGACCTAACCCGCGTGGTTCAACTTCAAGACTTGACTATCGACGACCTGTTGACGATCGAAGGTATGAACCCGCACATGGTTGCAGAGGTCATGGTGGCGCTCCGTAAGTGCGGCCTGAAGAAGTAGCCTTCGCGGAGGGTTAAGCATCAGACGGTGTGGTGTGCCTTCAATACCAGAGCGCGAGACCGTCGACATTGAGTCGGCACGCGCCGCGTGTTCAGCAGATACCTGGAGCGCTCGATTTCCGCGATGCAATATGGATGGCGAACATCAACCGTTGAATCCGAATGCCAAAAAAGCTAGGGGCGGCGCTAGCCGCCCATGGTTACTCGGATACTTCGTTACTCGGTTACTGGTTACAGGCTACGGAACGGAATTTCTTGTAACGCACTGATTTACAAGGAAAATTATCGGTCTAACTATCCCGTGATGTATCCCGAGAACTATCCCGGAATGTATCCCGGATACTATCCCGAGTTCTGCACCACTAGATCGTGAGGCCCAGATACTTTTCGATTGCATCGACCTTGCGTTTCATGGCCCGCACGTCAATGGGCTTGTTCGGGCAGCGTCCACAAGGGAAATCATGCCCGCGCCGTCGAGCAGCGGGTTTTCCGCCCTCAGTTTTTCAATGTCCAACGTCATGAAGTGCTCGCGCCAATGCGACTGAATCCGATGGGCGACGAGTTTAGCGGCTTCCCACTCTCGAAGTCGGCTGGACGCGTGGATTTCGTTCTTGCCGACTGCTGCGCGCAGCCGCTTGGGGACGACGAGCCGGACAACATAGATGCCGCTAGGGCGACGATAGAGGCAGGAGGTTTGAGCCACCGTAGGACGCCGATGTAGGAGTCTTGCGGAGATGCTCGTCAGGCACGCACATAACCCAGTGGAATCAACAGGCTAGGTGGTGTGTGGAGCGGGCGATGGGAATCGAACCCACGTCATCAGCTTGGGAAGCTGAGGTAATGGCCATTATACGACGCCCGCAGAACGAGCAATTCTACAGGGGTTCGGGTGGGAATGGCAAGCGGGAGGTTTTGGGCGGTGGCAGCGAAACTGGCACGGCTCGATGCTGGAGAGGTGGCGTCGCTGACAGTGCCAGCTTCGGGTTCGGACGCGAACGTAAATCGAGTGATTTTCTCTTGCACGCGAAACTTTTGGTGGTAAAATTCTCGTTACTCGAAAACAACCTACGGTGTGTCCTGTATGGCGACTTCGCCCGTTGATGGTATCGAAGCTCTGGAACAACTCATCGTCCAAAACATCCCGCGCGATGCGCTGATGGCTTGCGAGGATGCGTATCACAATGGAGATGTAAAAGGCCGCACCCGCGCGTCCGAGTTTGCGCAGGGACACCGCCCGTCTGCCGCGGGTCAAGTGAAGCACTTTTATATTAATGAGGCGTTTCACGAAGCTTTGTTGGCTCACGGCGGGGATCCGACGCCGCTCCGTGGCACCCGTCTCGTTGTGGGGCGCTGGGGTATCTTCCACGTCGCACGTTTGAATGTCCCTGGACATCAGTGGGTGAATTTGCGGCGGAGTGCGACGCGCAAGACGTTGGCAGAAGTCAACAAAAGCATCGAGCGCAAATACGTGCAGGGCGACTTGTTCGATGACGCGTCGGAAGCGACGGCTGGCACCATTTTCATTCTCGGCGTGATGGATGGTGTTGACGAGAATGGCATCGCTCAGCTGACTCAGGTCATGTTGGCGCTGCCAGCGCCCGATATGAAGTCCTGGTTGTATATGAAGTCGGTGACCGAATTCTTGAGCTTGTACGAGCACACGGACGCGGCGGAGCAGCCGGACAATGCATTGCCCAAACTCAAGACGCACCCCAAGAAGCAAACTGGAAATGACCAAGGGAATTAACGATCTTCAGCCCGCACGCCTGGAACAGGCGCTCGCCGCACGCAGCCTTACGAAAGGCCAGCTAGCGAGCCTTGTCGGCGTTGCGGCGTCAACAGTTACGAAGTGGTGCAAGGGTGACCAAGCACCTGAGGCGGAAACCTTCGAGCGCTTGGCTTCCGTGCTCAATGTCCAGCCGGACTGGCTGACGCGTCCGGTGTTGCCGCGTGTGTCTAGTCCGCTATACCGTAGCAACGCATCGGCGCTTAAAGCTGCTCGGGCTAAGCTAGAGGCTCGCACGGAATGGACGCAGGAGATTTTGGTTGTTTTGAGCGAGTACGTCGATTTCCCGCAGTTGAATCTTCCCGAGCGCTCCTACCAAGATCCCGAGCAAATTAGCGATGCTGACATCGAAGCGGCGGCTGAAGAGTGCCGTTCACTTTGGCAGTTGGGTCGCGGTCCGATCCAAAATTTGGCTTTGGCTGCTGAGGGTGCGGGGATCCTCATCGTGCGGGAGGAAACCGATATTTCGGCAATCGAAGGTCTTTCGAGCTGGAGCAAACTGCTTGAGCGGCCGATTGTATTTCTCTCGGCGGACAAGGCCAATGGTTTCCGGAGTCGATTCGACCTAGCGCACGAAATTGGTCATCTTGTCCTACACAAACACATACCGAGAGCTGACGAGCGAGACCGCTACAACCAGATGGAAAAGCAAGCGCACCAATTTGCCGGTGCGCTGTTGCTTCCGGCGGAAACGTTTGCATCCGAGATTCGCATTCCCGCGAATTTAGACAACCTACTTATCTTGAAGCAGCGTTGGGGGGCATCGGTCGCCGCCATGATGATGCGGTTGCACGCGCTCGGTCTGCTTAGTGATGAAGAAAAGTTATCGCTTTTTAAGCGGCGATCTGCGCGTTGGGGTTCGAAGGCTGAACCGGGCGACGAAAAGTGGGAGCCCGAGATGCCACGCTTGCTCCGGCGCACCGTGGAGCTTCTTGTTAACGAGGGCATTGTCCCTGCTGAACGGATTCCGCAACACCTGGGCTATTCTGCAAACGACGTGATGAAACTCTGCTGTTTGCGCGAAAACTACTTCCGTGCCCCTGCGGAAGTCTTGGATTTGGCGGTCCTTCGTTCGGCAACTTCGAATGCCCGATCTACGCGGACGGTCATGCAGGAGGCGGGCGCCATCGTGTCATTTGATCGGTTTAAGAAGTAGCAGGCCCTCGCTTCAAATCGTCAAGATTCGGGATTATTTCGTCAGTGTTGAGCGGCACCATTGGCTCACTGCCATGTGGCAGGTGAAACGAGGAGAAATCCAGCATGGAAAAGCACGATCTCGACAACCACTCCGATCAACTGAACCCGAACAACGACGCCTATTGGCAGTCTCGTGGGGAGGACGAGCGGCCGGACGACTGGGAAGAACGCTTGGCTGATAAGTAAAAAAGTTAGGCGCTCCGACCCGATGCACCCGTGGCCGAGGCTTCCATCAAGCGTTGGCGGCGGGCCAGGTAGTCGTCTCGGTTTAGGAGCAGGACGCTGCGGTGCTTTCCTTGCCTCTTCCAAGTGACGCAGCACGTCTCAAGCATGATGGCCGCGAAATAGAGCGGCATGGGTATCGGAGGGGGATGCCGCTGGCGTCTTGGCGTGGAGGATGCCTCCAACCAAAATCGCGCGAAGTCTGCGGCGGTCATTGACTTCTGTCCGGATCTCCACTGTGCCAAAAGTCCAGTGGACACGGAAGTGGTCCAGCACGCGACCTCCTTCCAGGACGGTCGTTTGCGCGGCCACTGGCCATTGCGCGAGCGGTAAATCAGGCGAACACTGAAGTCCAGCAGCAGCGCTACTGGCAATTCGACCAAACCGCGCCGGCTTGGCCGGTCAGTCTCAACGGCGGCACGAGGGGACAGGCGCGGAAACAATCGAGTCACCACCGAGCCGTCGATGGAATCTGACCAGACAGGGCCGAGGTATCTCTGTATGCAGATATCAAAGATCGCTAGCAGGGAGATTAGGCAATGGACGCCGATCACAGCGATGAGGGGTGTTGCCTCCTCCCACGATGAGGTCTGGGCGAGTTCCGCAAGCGCTTGTCGCTCGGAATAATCTGCCGCGAGTTGGCCTTCCGGACGGTCAAAGTGCTCCGCATCGAAGATGGAGCAATCACGCAATATCTGCCCAATTTGGACAGGCGGCATACCGTCGCGATACGCGTGTTCCAGATCCCAGATCAGTCTGTCGATCTCGATGGCATGAGAGATGGCTTCTTCGCCGCCGCCAAATCCGTAAAAGGCAGCATAAGTAAAATCGGCGTAGCCGGTCGGAAAGTCCGAGCGAAGGCCGGGGAACCCGGCCTCGAACTCCGCAATTTCCTCGGGTTTCCATTGCTTGCGGCGGAGTTGCGATCGCATGTTTGCGATGCGACGTTGCATCGCACGGTCGAGGGTGGACTGACGCCGCACCCCTAGCCGCAACTGCGATCTCGATAGTCCGGTGGTGTGCTGGATAAAGGATGCCCCAGACATATTGTGAGCACGGGCAAGAACTTTTACGTGTGCCTGGTATAGCACATCCGCAGGCGTCATCCCGGCGAAGTATTGACGTACCTCGGCGATCGATTTTGGCTCTTTGAGCTTTCTATGCAGGATCTGCAATAGTGGGTTGAGTGAGGGGCTGGTCTTCATCACGTTCGCTGGCGACATGCTGGAATGGGACTGCACGCTCATGATAAGAGATTGGAAATCCTGCGGCCGCCTGTTCTGGCTTTTTGCGAACTACCCGTAGTTGAAAGTTACTCGCCGTTGTACGATTGATGGAATGGCCGGATAGTCGTCGTATGGACGATACCCAACACCACGACGATTTCCCGCCGCTGACCATTGACCAGATTCGCGATCTGCCTACGGCAGTTCACAAAGATTTCGGCGGCAAGCTTTCGCGAGCAGATTTCACCGAGAAACTGCTGATGCTTCTCGAAGACATTCCGGGGTTCAGAATGGGCGGCGTGCTGGCTTCGCTTATCGAATCGGCATGGGCGACGTACAGCGGTTGTCCGCTCGAATCCTGAGTTTTCTATTCGCGCACCAGCTCAGCTACCTTTTCATAGAGCGTTTCTCGGTAAGCACGAGCATTTTCCGAAAAGTGGAGTCGTCGATGGCAGTTAGGGCAAACGGCGACCGCGTTCGTCGGCGTATCCGATCCGTCGTCCGCAAGTCTGCGGAGATGATGGACCTCCAAAAATGGGAAGCCGTCTGCCCCGATGAACGGAGCCGGTTGGTCGCAAGCCTCGCATGTCCCATTTGTTCGCTCCAGCACCCAAGCTTTGACCTGCGGATCCCGTACGACGCTGGTCGTGGTCGATGTGGTCTTTTTAGGCGTTTTGCTTCCTGCAGGGCGTTGCTTCAGCGTCTTGCGAAGCTTGGCGACCGTAGCCGCTTCGGCAGCCGTGTGTGATTCATGTCGACCTTCCAATTCGCAGATGAGAGCTTCTATCTGCTCGGTAACCCGCACCCCAACGTTCTTTGCCGGTGGGAGGCCGGGTATCCAGTCCCGCCCCATGAGGGCTAAGACGTGGGAGATGTTCTGCATCCGGTATTCGCACGACTTCTCGGATCGACCAATTTTCGCGGAGAGGTCTCGATAGACCTGCTTTTTTACAACCGGTTGTCCATCCCGGAGCCGACGTGCCATGTCGAGATACGCGACGACCGACGCTCTCAATTCTGGCTCCGACCAGTCCAACTCAAGCCGATTTTCTTCGTCGATCCTTCTCGCCCAGTCTTGCATCAGAAGTAGACACGTCGCTTCGTCCTGGACCCAAAGATACGAACCGCTGTAGTCACTATTGATCTGCAATAGATTCGGGTCACACCCATGTCGCAGGGCGAATTCGATCTTGTCGAAGTTCGGAGGAGCCTTGGCGCGATTCTTCTCGAATCGGTACAAGCAAGCATACGGGGGATTATGCCCCCAGAGGTTCTCGTGCATATTCCCGACATGCACACCGCGCCAAGTGATACGCAGCGTCTTTCTCTGGTTATTTGGGCCCTGCGTCGTGGGAGCGACAGTAAAGCCGGCAGCTTCCAGCGCATGGATAACGCTCAGTGCGAACGCACTCGGCGGAGTGCCCGTATAGTTTGAAAGATCAGGCATAGAACAAGTTGTTTTGCGTAAGTGCAACGGTCATCGCTGAATTCTTAGTGGTAGCCCATCCCAACGCCAGTGACGCGAACAGGCCGACTGCAAGACGATGTAACACTCTCGCGTCAGAATTGCAACGCGAGTCCCGACGCAAGGCGCAACGGAACGCGCTCACGACACACCGCCCCGCGCGCCGGTGTCGAAAATAGACGAGTCGGTGTCGGAAGCATACAAGCCCCGCCAACGCTTTCGAACTAACGTGACAGACCTCTTATACGATCGTTAGTCTGGAGCCGACATGTCCGATTTCATCACCGTTTTGCGCGAAACCTGCCCGACGCCGGTCCTTGATGCGACCAAGTGGAAGCGCATCGGCGGCGATCCGCACACCGTGAACCTCAACGCTTACCTCTCCAAGGACGGCAGCAAGATCATGGGTACCTGGATCTGCACGCCGGGCAAGTTCGAGGTGAACTACGAGAAATGGGAGTACTGCCATTTCCTCGACGGCTACTGCATCATCACGCCGGAAGGCGAGGAAGCGGTGCACCTGAAAGCCGGCGACGTGTTCGTCATCGAACCCGGGATGAAGGGGACCTGGGAAGTGGTGGAGACGGTGCGCAAGTACTTCGTGTTCGCCTGAGCGAGTTGATCGGTTCGGCCTGCGCAAGGGCGCCGGTCGTTCCGACGCATTGCGCCGCACCCTTCAGCCGATACCGACGAACAGGGATTGCGGCCGGGATGACCCGCGAGGGATTCCGGTTCAATAGAACTCGTTCCGGTTCGGAAACAGCTCGCCGAGCGTGGTCGCACGCTCGGCCGGTTCCGCTATCGCGCCGATCGCGCAGGGTGCCTGACGCTCACGATAGGCGCCCGGCGACATTCCGTACGCGCGCCGGAACTCGCGCCCGAGATGCGACGCATCGGCAAATCCGCAAGCCGCCGCGATTTCGGAAATGTTCTTGTCCAGATGCATGAGCATCCATGCGGCCGTGCGAATCCGGATCGCCCGATAGCAGGCGGCCGGCCCGCTGCCGGTGGCTTCCCTGAACAGCCGTTCCAGCTGTCTGGCCGACAGGTCCAGTCGTCGCGCGAGCTCGTCGATCGTGATCGAGTGGCTGATGTGTTGTTCCATCAGCAGGATCGCGCGCTTCACCTTCGGATGCGCGTTGGGCGCGACGCCGGGCGGATGCGGCTGCGGCGCGCTGACCGTTTCGCGCCCGTCGACCAGCAGGATCCGCAGCGCCTTGTAGACGATCGACGGCTCGATGTGCCGCACCAGGATCGCGGCCGCGACGTCGATCGACGCGCGTCCGCCGGAGCAGGTCACGCGCCGGCCGTCCATGACGTAGAGACGATCGGACACCACGAGCTTCGCATCGACGGACGGAAACCGCTCGATGAAGTCCCAGTAGTGAAACCAGCTGATGCAGATCCGGTGTCCGGCCATCACGCCCGCACGCGCCAGTGCGAACGCGCCCGTGCAGATGCCGACCAGCATCGTGCCCGCCGATGCGGCCGCGCGAATGAATGCGAGTGTCGTCGCGTCGAGTTCCGATCGGGCGTGCAGGAGCCCGCCCACGACGACCACATAGTCGTATTCCCGGCGCGCATCCAGCGACTCCCACGCCGGGATCTGGATTCCGCAACTCGCGCGAACCGGGGCGGTCATGTCGCCGAGGATCGTCCACGACAGCCTGACCGGCCGGCTGTTGTCGCCTTCGTCGGCCGCGAGGCGCAGTACGTCGATCATCCCCGAGAACGCCGTCAGCGTGAAATTCGGCAACAGGATGAAGCCGAACCGGATACGTGTCGGCGTGTCGGATTCCGGCGGGGGGGCGACAGGCGCTGCATGACTCATGATGATGCGCGGATAGTGCAGCTGCTCGCGCAGATGCGAAACAAGGAAGGCCGGCGCGATTCTTGTCGAATCGCACCGGCCGGCCGACGTAGGGCCGCAGACTCGGCTGGGATGCGAATGTCCGCCGCGAACGACGCGGCCCGGACCTCATCGTCCGGGCCGCGTCGGAAACATCGCCGTTGCACGGCGGTCGTCGGCGAAGGGCGCGAAACGTTCGACATGCGCGAAGCCTGATGCGACCAATGCGACCGATGCGACCGATGCGCCGGCAGCGGCAACCGCGCGCCTGCCTGCGCGCGTCGATTCGCCCTCAGGCCGACGACACGCCGCGGCGGCCAAGGCTCGACTGCGCGTCGCGGCTGCGCTGGTTGATCCGCGCGGCGATCAGCACGAGCGCGGCGAGCACGCCGGTTGCGGCGATTTCCATCCGGTGGCCGTCGAGGAACAGCATCGTGACGAGCGTTCCGCAGATGAACACGATGACTGCCCACGTGAGCCACGGGAACATCCACATCCGCAGCGTCAGCGCCGAACCGCTCACGTCGAGCATGCGGCGCATCCGCAGTTGCGACACTGCAATCACCAGATACACGAGCAGCGCGATCGCGCCGGACGTCGCGATCAGCACGTTGAACACTTGCTCCGGCACCACGTAGTTCGCGATCACGGTCAGGAAGCCGAACGCGGTCGATGCGAGCACGGCCGCACGCGGCGTGCCGGTCGAATCGGTGCGTTGCAGGAACGCCGGTGCGTCCTTGCGCTTCGCGAGCGAGAACAGCATGCGCGACGCCGTATACAGCGCCGAGTTCAGGCAACTCGCGACCGATACGAGCACGATCACGTCGATGATCGCCTTCGCGTGCGGGACGCCGAGCAGTTCCATCACGCGCTGGTAGGAGCCGTGCACCGGCAGCAGCGGATCGTTCCACGGCACGATCGCGGTGACGAACAGGATCGAGCCGAGATAGAACAGCGAGATGCGCCAGATCACCGAATTCGTCGCGCGCACGATCTGCCGCTCCGGATTCTCCGATTCGGCCGCGGCGATCGTCACGATCTCGGTGCCGACGAACGAGAACATCGTCATCAGCATGCCGGCGAATACCGCACCGATTCCGTTCGGCATGAACCCGCCGTGCGTGACCAGGTTCGAGAAGCCCGATGCGTGGCCGCCCGGCAGCAGCCCGAACACGGCCGCACCGCCGATCGCGATGAACACGGCGATCGCGACGACCTTGATCAGCGCGAACCAGAACTCGAATTCGCCGTAGTTCTTGACGGAGAAGAGGTTGGTCACCGTCAGCAGCAGCGTCACGCCGAGCGCGAAGATCCAGGTCGCGATACTCGGGAACCACGCGTTCAGGATGGTGGCCGCCGCCGTTGCCTCGATCGGAATCACCAGCACCCAGAACCACCAGTACAGCCAGCCGATCGTGAAGCCGGCCCAATGGCCGATCGCGCGATCGGCGTAGGTCGAGAACGAGCCGCTGTCCGGGTGCGCGACGGCCATTTCGCCGAGCATGCGCATCACGAGGACGACGAGCGCACCCGTCAGTGCATAGGCGATCAGTGCCGCCGGTCCCGCTGCCGCGATTGCGTGCCCGGAGCCGACGAATAGGCCCGCGCCAATCACGCCCGCGATCGACAGCATCGTGACGTGGCGTTGCTTCAGGCCTGTCGCCAGGCCCGTATGACTACCATTCATGTCGTCCTCCAATCCCTGTTTCCAGTGTCTGGTTTGTTGTTCAATGAATTGCGCGTTGCAGGGAGGCACCGCGGCGCTTCGGCACGCTTCGGCTCACCTGGCGACATGTATCTTCTCGGCACAAAACCACGCGATCTAGAAAATATCCGACCGCAACCCATAACAAATGCGACGCGCTGTTGACCGGCAGCGACATTTTTCGCGTGCGATACCGATCGGCGAGGCGATGCGACGGTACAAAGGCAAATTGCGGGGCGCTATCGGATATCGGCAAGCGTTGCCGATATCGGGCGTGGATGACGTGGAGCGACACGTGAGTGGCGGCTTGCATCGACCAGCCGAACCTTCGATGGCCGATGCAATTCAAGCGCACGCGAGATGGCGTGCAAGGCACTCATCCTGAGGATTCGTCGTTTCGCGTGAATGTCCCGCAAGTGGATCGCGGCTTTCGCGATCCTCGGGCGTGCGGTGACGATCGAAGGGGCGCCGATCGGTTGGGTCGGCTCGGCGCTTCGTGCTTGCATGAAGCGCAGCCGGCTGGTTTTCGCAACAGGCAGAATGCGTCAGTGTATGTCGGCAAAGAGCGGCTGCTTGCCGCGATTGCCGTCGATGATTTCCTCCGCGTAGCGCAGGGAAGCCCGGCGCGCTTCGCCTGCCGATTCGAACGGCGCGTGCTCGAGCACGCGGAATGTTTCACTGCGGGTCAGCGTTTCGGCGGTGCCGCGCAGACAGATCTTCACGGCCGCGTCGAAGCCGCCGTCGTAGTTGTGCGGGTTGCCGTTCTGCGACGCAACGTGCGGATAAATCAGTGGATAGATTTCGAAGCCGCGATAGAGATGCATGCTCATGATCAACTCCTGGGTTCGGACGCGAAAAATCGCCTGGACGAACGCATCCGACCGGTATCACCGCTGCGCGGCGCGACGGGTTGGGTGAAAGGGGCGGCAATGCGTGCGGATGAATGCGCAACGCAGTGTGGGGGCAGACGGCGGGGCGAGCGGTCGTCGAAATGACCCATGCTCGGACGAATTCATCATACGCGCATCGTATTGGATGTCCATCTTATTCTCGGCCGTGCCGGTGGTGCGAGTGGACCAGCTGAGACTTGCATGATGCGCATCGTGCACGACGGAAAATTAATCTGCATTCCGATGTTGTTCGGTGCGATTCGGACGATGCCGGACAAGTCGCACGACTTCACTGCGTCGCGACGGCCACGCGCCTGCGAGCTCTCGCGCAAGCGCCTATGATGCAGCGATCCGCCAGTCGCACGGCGGTCATCTGTTCGCGCTGTACGTCGTCGCTGCGCTCGGGCTCGGCGGTGCGGAGGTCAGTCCGTTCGCGTTCCGTCCGTTCAGCGGGCTGGTGGACGGCGAAACGTTCGACGCCGGCTGCGCGGCCGTGCCGCAGGCGCCGGGCATCGGCTTCGAGCTTCATGCCGACGCGTACCGCGTGTTTCGCAAGGTAGCGGGTGGCTGAGCGCCACGGCCGGCCTCGGCGCACGTCGCTCGCGAACGGTGTGCCCGGCGTCTACCGTCAGCCGATCGCGTGCACGCCGACGAGCAGCAGCGCGCCGACGGCGATCAGCAGCAGCGCATGAATGCGCGTGACCATCACGCACACGGTCGATGCGACCGCGATCGCCCGCGCGGGCCAGCCGCCGTCGAGCGCCTGCAGCAGCACCCAGACTGATGCGAGGAGCATGCCGGCCGCGACCGGGCGCAGGCCGGCCTCGAGCGCGATTTGCCAGCGTGCGCCCTGGTGCCGCCGCCACAGATGCGCGATGCCGTAGATCAGGAACGCGGTCGGCCCGAACAGCGCGAGCGTCGCGATCACCGCGCCCCAGAAGCCCGCCACCTGCCAGCCGATCAGCGTCGCGAGCAGCGAGCCGGGGCCCGGCGCCATCCGCGCGATCGCGAAGTCGTTCACGAACTGCGTGGCCGTCATCCAGTGATGCACGTCGACGACCTGCCGCTGGATGTCGGCGATGATCGCCTGACCGCCGCCGATCGTCGCGATCGACAGCGGCGCGAACACGCCGAACAGCGCGGTGTAGCGTGATGACACAGTCATCGCTCGTCGCTCCCGACGGCGGCGGCCGCACGGCGGTATTCGAGCGCGACGCTCAGCGTGCCGCCGATCAGCACGGTCCACACGAGCGGCCAGTGCAGCACCGCAACCGACACGAACGTGAGCGTCATCACCGCGAACGGCAGCACGCGGCGCGGCAGCCGGCGCACTGCGGTGATCGCCATCGAGATCGACAGCCCGATCGCGGCGGCGGCCGCGCCCGCGAGGGCGACGTGCGTGAGCGTAAAGCGCGTGAGCGTCGAGAACGCGACGCCGAACAGCACGATCAGCACGGCCGGCGGCGCGATGATGCCGGTGAAGCCGGCCACCGCGCCGCGCCATCCGGCGAGCCGATAGCCGATCCAGATCGCGAGGTTCTTCACGTTGACGCCCGGCAGCGCCTGCGACAGCGCAAGACCGTTGAGGAAGGCTTCTTCGTCGAGCCAGCGACGCTCGTGCACGAAGTCGCGCATCATGCGCCCGCTCAGCCCGCCGCCGAAGCTGGTCAGGCCGATCTGCGCGAAGGCGACGAACAACGCGAGGACGCCAGGTGGCGGGGCATCGCCGTCAGGCGGTGTGGGGGCGATCGGAGCGGAAGGCGAAGACATCGGATGGACTGGACGCGGCAGGTGGGCGTCGCCCATGGTAGCAAGCGGTGCCTGTCGCCACGCTGACATCGCGCCGGCGACGATGTCGGTGCAACGCCGCTGGTGCCGCCATCGAAGTCGCCGCGCGGCTATGCCCGCACGACCGTCACGCCTGCTGCCCCGATCGGCTCGGTCAGCGCCGCGTTGGTTTCCTGTTCGACCACGATGGATTGCGCGAGCTCGCCGATCACGAGCTGCGACACCGCACGCAATTTGGATTGCGAAGCAAGAACGACCGTCTCGCCGGCGGGCGCGGCCAGTGCACGCTTGATCGCCGCTTCCTCGAAATCGCCGGTGCTCAGCCCCGCGACCGGATGAACGCCGATCACGCCCATGAAATACAGGTCCGCGTGGATGCGCGCGATGCCTTCCATCACCGTGGCGCTGGATGCGGTCGAGCGCGGCGAGATCGTCGACGCGAAGACGATCGTGCTGCTGCAGTACGTCGCGCTGAGGGAACCCGCAGGCGTGCGCGCCGCAACTGCGTGATGTCGCGTCACGGTGCTCGAACGGGCGTATGATCGCGCGACGCCCTTCGCGCACCGTTCGACGCTACTGCCGCTCCATCATGCCGCTTTCCGATTCGTCCGCTTCCTCCGACTCCATCGATTCCGGCGTTGCCGGCGCGCCACTGCCGGCCCAACTGGTCGCCTCCGCCGTCGAGGCGCTCGCGCGCGCCGATGCGCTCCTGGTGACGGCCGGCGCCGGCATCGGCGTCGATTCGGGGCTGCCCGATTTCCGCGGCACGGACGGCTTCTGGCGCGCGTATCCGGCGCTGCGCCACGAGCGTTTCGAATTCCACGAGATCGCGTCGCCGCAGGCGTTCCGCGCGCATCCGCAGCTCGCGTGGGGCTTCTACGGACACCGTCTCGAGCTCTACCGGCAGACGTTGCCGCACGCGGGCTTCGCGATCCTGCGGCGCTGGATGGACGCGATGCCGAATGGCGGCTTCGTGCTGACGAGCAATGTCGACGGCCAGTTCCAGACGGCCGGTTTCGATCCGGCGCGTGTCGCCGAGATCCATGGCTCGATTCATTCGATGCAGTGCCTGCGCCCCTGCTCGGACGACACGTGGGACGCCGCGCCGTTCACGCCCGACGTCGACGCAGCCGCGTGCCGGCTGGTCGGCGAACTGCCGCGCTGCCCGCGGTGCGGCGGCCTGGCGCGGCCGAACATCCTGATGTTCGGCGACAACGGCTGGCTCGGCGAACGCTACGATGCGCAGGAGCGAGCGCTGCAGGACTGGATCGCGCAGGCAGGGCGGGTGATCGTCGTGGAGATCGGCGCGGGCACCGCGATTCCGACCGTGCGGCTGCTGAGCGAACGGCTCGGCGCCGACGTGATCCGCATCAACGCACGCGAAGCCCATGCGCGCCGTGCGGACGTGATCGGGCTGAAGGGCGGCGCGCTCGCGACGCTCGTCGCGCTCGACCGCGCGTGGCACGGCGGTTGAGCATCACGGTATGAATCCGCCGGCCGCGCCCGCGCGGTTACGGCTGCGCGACGAGCGCCTGGACGAGCGCCGGCGCGATCGGCGAGCCGAGCCCCGTCACATAGTCGTAGCCGCCCGCTGCGTTGCAGATGCTGCCGCAACGGCCGTTGGACCCGGTGGTTACGTCGTGATAGTCGCTGCCGTAGGCGCTCTTGCCGACCGTATAGAGCGCGTCGTAGGTGCCGCTCAGCGGGTGCTTGCCGGCAGCCGTGCGCAGCGAATTCGCGATCGCGACGAGCGCCGACCATTGCGGCGCGCCCGCGCTCGTGCCGCCGACCTGGAACCAGCCGGCCTGCCCCTGATAGGTGACCGAGTCATACACCGCGAAACCGCTGGACGGGTTCGCGTCGTAGCTGACGTCGGGCACGCCGCGCTTGCCGGCCACCGGGATCGGCCAGCCGGTCTGTCCGGCCGGCTCGGCTTCGACGGTGCTCACGCCGCCGCCGCTGCCGCTCCATGCAGCCTCGCCGACGTAGGTGCCGGACGTGTCGGTGGACAGCGTCGTGCCACCCACCGCCAACACGGACGGTGACGCCGCCGGGTACTCGGTGCCTGCACCGCTGTCGCCGGACGATGCGACGAACGTGACGCCCGATACGTTGAAATGGCTGTCGAAGCCGGCTTCACTGCTGAACTCGCTGCCGCCGAAGCTCATCGACACCACCGATGCGCCGCGCTTGACCGCAACGTCGACCGCGGCCATCAGGTCGTTGAAGCTGGCCGACGCGGCTTCGACGAGCACGATCTTCGCCTTCGGCGCGATCGCGTGCACCCACTCGACGTCGAGCGACATCTCGAGCGACCAGCCCGAATCGGTCCGGGGCCGCGAGCCTCGCGCATAGACCTTGGTGAAGCAGCCGTTCGCCGTGGTGCAGGCGGGCAGCGAAAACGCGTTGCTGAACACGCCGAGATCGGCCTCGATCTTCGGGTCGTCGTAGGCGTCGACGATCGCGACCACCATACCGTCGCCCTGGTTGGCGATCGTGTCGAACCCGTATGCATGCCGTGCGAGCGCGGGCGTGAGGCCGGCTACCGTGGCCGTGCTTGCGCGCGGCTTCGTATGGAATGGTGGGCGGGCGAACCCTTTCGGCGCGCGGTTGCCTTCGACGTACGACGGGGCATTGCCCTCGGCGAGCGCAACCGTCGAGGCGAGCAGCGACGCGCACAGCGTCGGAATCAACATGGATGACAGGCGGATATTTTTCATTTGACGAGTTTCCATGTCGATGGAATGAAGGGGCGAAACGATTTTACGAAATCGGTGAAGCCGATTGCATTGAATATCGGCTGGATGCGGGAATATCTGATAAGGGAAAGTACGCGGATCTCCATGTAGAGCATGGGTTTTGAGGATTGGCGTGTGGCGGGGTTGGCCAGCCTCTTTCTTTTTTAAAAATCTGATAAATAATCGATCTGCATTTGATTGATTTGTAATGTCCTGCGTAATTCGTCAGAAAATATCGATTGCGGCAGCCGCGCGGGAGTCATGAAATGTGCGGTTCCGGTCCGGACCGCCCCCGCGCCTGCCGTGCGGGCCGCCGGCATTGCCGCCATGGCGCGATTCCGCATACAGTTCGGCGTAGGCCGCATCCGCCATGCGGCCTCGTCAGCGAGGAGTTCCCTTGTTCTATTCGATCGTTGCGATCTTCGTCGGCGCCGGGCTCGGTGCGTTGCTGCGCTGGTTCCTGAGTCTTGCGCTCAACGAATTCTTTCCCGCCGTGCCGCTCGGCACGCTCGCCGCGAACCTGATCGGCGGCTACGTGATCGGCGTGGCCGCCGTCGCATTCACCACCCGCGTCGGGCTGCCGCCCGAGTGGCGGCTATTCGTGATCACGGGCTTCCTCGGCGGCCTCACGACGTTCTCGACCTACTCGGTCGAAGTGATGACGCACGCGGTGCAGGGCGAATTCGGATGGGCGTTCGCGGTGGCTGCCCTACACTTGACTGGATCGTTCACGCTGACGGCGCTCGGTATGTGGACCGCGCGCGTGTGGTTCGCGGCGGCCTGAGCGCGCCGGCACCGGGAGGGTGCGATGGACAGGGTCTTCTTGCGTTTCTACGTGCACGAGCAGCACCGGCTGCACTGGAAGCCGCTATGGGAGTGGTTGCTGGAGGAAGGAAACCGGATGGGCGTCGCGGGCGGTTCCGCGTTCCGTGCGATGGCCGGCTTCGGCCGGCATCGGGTGCTGCACGAGGACCGCTTTTTCGAACTGCAGGGTTCGCTTGCGGTCGAGGTCGAGTTCATCGTCACCGAGGACGAGGCGCAGCAGCTGCTCGAGCGGCTGTCGCGCGAGAAAGTGCGCGTGTGCTACGCGATGATTCCGGCGCGCTTCGGCGTGATCGACACGCTCGGGGCGCCGCCAGCGCGAGGGCCGACGGCGTAGCGCAACGAGTCAGATGCCGAACATCGTCAGCGACACGGCGGCGCGCGTGACGATCATCAGCAGCACCTGCACGATCACGAACAGCAGGATCGGCGACAGGTCGATACCGCCGAGGTTCGGGATCACGCGGCGCAGCGGGTTCAGGAATGGCGCGGTGAGCTGATAGAGGATCGGCATCGCCGGCGAGCGCGGATTGAGCCACGACAGCAGCGCCATCAGGATCGTCATCCAGATCACGAGATTCAGTGCCCACTTCACGACGGTGAGCAGCGCGACCACGACGAGCGTCGCGATCACCGAGGCCGGATCGAAGCCGGCCATCACGACCATCAGCACCACGTAGACGAGCGCGGTGAGGAGGGCTGCGACGACGCTCGCCCAATCGATGCCGCGCACACCCGGGATCACGCGGCGCAGCGGCAGCACGAGCCAGTTGGTCGCCTGCAGCACGGCCTGCGTGACGGGATTGTACGGCGGCACGCGGACGGCCTGCATCCAGACGCGCAGGATCAGTGCGGCGCCGAACAGCGTGAAGACGGTATTGAGCAGAAAACGGGCGATCTCGCCGAACATCGTTGGCATCCTTTTTATACAGTCGAGTAGCGTGCGGCCGCCAACGCCGGATGGCGGCGCATCGGCCGACACCTTATCACGCCTCGTCTCGCGGCGGGGAGGGGTGCCCGGTCGTGCGCGCGAGCGACGCCTCGACGGCCTGCGCGAGCGCCGGCAGCGCGGCTGGCGGCGCTGCGCGCTTCGCCGCGAGCGCGACCGCGCGGCGGGTCATCAGCGCATACAGCGTCGCGTGATCGCCGCCGCGCGCCTCGAGCAGCGCGAGCTGGCGCTCGACGATGCCGGTGTCGCCGCGCGACACCGGGCCCGACAGTGCGTTCGCGAGGCCCTTGTCGCGTGCGGTCTCGATCGTGCCGGCCAGCATCGGCAGCAGCGCGCGCAGCGCGGCTTCCTCGTCGAAGCCGAGGCCGCGCCATAGCTCGACCGCTTCCGATAGTCCGCACAGCGCGAAGCTCGCCGCGTAATGCGCGGCCGCGTGATAGAGCATCCGGCCACCGGCCGGAATCGACAGCGGATGGCAGCCGAGTGCGGCAGCAAGCCGCAGCAGCGTCGCGTGCAGCGCGCCGTCGGCTTCGAGCGTGACCGAGCAGCCGTCGATGCGAGTGAGATCGGCGTCCGTGCCGCCGAACAGGTAGAGCGGATGGAAGCCGCCGGTGGCCGCGCCTTGCCGTCTTGCCGGATCGAGCAGTTCGATCGCCGACGCGCCGCTGCAGTGGACGAGCGCCTGGCCTGCCGCGCGCGCCGGGTCGAACCGCAGCGCTGCGGCGGTCGACGCCAGATGGTCGTCGGGCACGGTCAGGAAGATCAGGTCGGCGGCGTCGACGACCCGCTGCGGCGTGTCGACCGCCCGGCAGCCGTCGATGCGCGCGGCGAGCGCCGCGGCCGACTCCGCCGTGCGGCTCGCGATCGCGACGACCGGAAAGCCGGCCGCGGCGAAACGCTGGGCGACGCAGCGCGCAAGGCGCCCGGCACCGATGAAGCCGAGGCGGGGAGTATCGGGGAAGGGCATGGCGGGTCACGGAGCGAAAGCGGAGCAGCCGCCAGTATCGCAGGAATGACAGGGCGGTCGTATGAGCGGTGCCGGGCGGGGACGACCTGGGCGGCGGCGTTCGATGCGGGGACCCGGTCAATTCGCGGGGCAGTCTCGCCGCCCGATGACGATCGCCTAATCCGGCCCCGAATCACGCGCGGGCCGTGTCCCTCCCGGATTGTCGGCGTCTTGTCTCAAATTTGTAATCGTTCATTACGGAAGCGTGCCTGCCGCGCTTGCCGGATCCGGTAAGACTGACCGGCCAATATGTCGCGATTTTACTGGTCGGACGGAATCACGCGACCGGCAAGGGATGTCGACGATATGCAAAGCCATGCCGCGCGGTGGCTGCAGCCGCGTGGAATTGCAATTTGCAACAAATGCGCGATACGCGCCGGGCGGGTTTTCGCTACATTGCTTCCATGCGACGTGCATGCCCGCCGTTGCCGACAGGGGCGCACAAATTACCGCTCCAGCAGGAGAATCGAAGTGAAAAAGCTCATTCCGTTCATCGCCGCCGCTGCGCTGGGCCTGGGTGCCGCGAGCGCCGCGCAGGCCCACGTGTCGATCGGGGTCGGCGTCGGTATCCCGGTCGCACCTGCGTATCCCGTGTATGCGCCGCCGCCGCCCGTGTATTACGCACCGCCGCCGCCCGTGTACTACGCGCCGGCGCCGGCCTACTATGCACCGCCGGCCGTAGTCGTCGGCGGCTACTACGGCCGTCCGCACTGGCGTCACGGTTACTACGGCGGCTGGGGTCACCACGGCTGGCGTCGCTGACGCATTCCGCGTGGCGGCCTGACTGCGCACGGCAAAACGGCGCAACGTCCCTCGCGGGGCGTTGCGCCGTTTTTCATTCGGGCTGCGGCTCGGTGCGCGGCGGTCACACCGCGTGGGCAATCAGGTCGCGATAACCGCCGACGATCACGCTGTACGAGAAATACGCGAACAGCAGCGCCGATGCGACATGGCACGCGCGCATCAGCCCCGCGCCCGCGTGCTTGCGGCCCTGGCTCGCGAGCGTGCACATGAAGAGCGTCCACGCGAGGCCGCCCAGGAAGAAGCCGGACAGGAACACCGACGCCGTCGCCGGCGTCGTCGCGCCGGCTTTCGCGATCAGCGCGCCGCCGACCGCCGCGAACCACAGGATCGCGCTCGGCGACGACATCGCGAGCAGCATCCCGCGCATGAAGCTGCGCCGCGCGCCGGCTCGCGGCTGCGGCGTGTCGTCCGTATCACCGGCATCGGTGCCGCCGGCCGGCGCGAGCGCTTCACGCGCCATCTTCCACGTGAGGAACAGCAGTACCGCACCGCCGCCGATCCAGACGATCCAGCGCACGGCCTCGAACTGCAGCAGCACGGCCATCCCCGCGAGCGCGAGCGCCGCGTAGACCAGATCGCCGACGCACGAGCCGACGCCGAGCCAGAAGCCCGGCCGGAAGCCATGCGACAGCGTCAGCGACAGCATCGCGACGTTGACGAGGCCGATGTCGAGACACAGCGACAGCGACAGGAAGAATCCGTCGGACAGCATCGAGGCGGGGGGAAAGCTCATCGTCGTTCTTGTCGGATCCGTTCAAGGCGCGGACTTACAGTCCGATCTCCTGCCAGAGCCGGTCGACACGCGCCTTCACGGCCGCGTCCATTTCGATCGGGCGGCCCCATTCGCGGTTCGTCTCGCCGGGCCACTTGTTGGTCGCGTCGAGCCCCATCTTCGAGCCGAGGCCCGCGACGGGCGACGCGAAGTCGAGATAGTCGATCGGCGTGCTGTCGACCATCACGGTGTCGCGCACGGGGTCGACGCGCGTCGTGATCGCCCAGATCACCTCGTTCCAGTCGCGAATGTTCACGTCCTCGTCGACGACCACGATGAACTTCGTATACATGAACTGCCGCAGGAAGCTCCACACGCCGAACATCACGCGCTTCGCATGGCCCGCGTAGCTCTTCTTCATCTGGACGATGGCCATCCGGTAGCTGCAGCCTTCCGGCGGCAGGTAGAAGTCGGTGATCTCGGTGAACTGCTTCTGCAGCAGCGGCACGAACACCTCGTTGAGCGCGACGCCGAGCACGGCCGGCTCGTCGGGCGGCTTGCCGGTATAGGTCGAGTGATAGATCGCGTCGCGGCGCATCGTGATGCGCTCGACGGTGAACACCGGAAACCACTCCTGCTCGTTGTAGTAGCCGGTGTGGTCGCCGTATGGGCCTTCGAGCGCGTGCTCGTACACGGCGGCCGCATTGCCGGCCGGGCGAGGCGGTGCGCCGGCCGGGGCAGGGGCGGGCGCGCCTTCCTGCGGGTAAATGAAGCCTTCGAGCACGATCTCCGCACGGGCGGGGACCTGCAGCGTGTCGACGCCGGGCGTCAGGCACTTCGCGAGCTCGGTGCGGCTGCCGCGCAGCAGGCCGGCGAACTGGTATTCGGACAGCGAATCGGGCACGGGCGTCACCGCGCCGAGCGTCGTGGCCGGATCCGCGCCGAGCACGACTGCGACCGGATACGGCTTGCCGGGGTTCTTCAGCGCGAATTCACGGAAGTCCAGCGCGCCGCCGCGGTGCGCGAGCCAGCGCATGATCAGCTTGTTGCGTCCGATCAGTTGCTGACGGTAGATGCCGAGATTCTGGCGCGGCTTGTTCGGCCCGCGCGTGACCGTGAGGCCCCACGTGACGAGCGGCCCCGCGTCGCCGGGCCAGCAGGTCTGGATCGGCAGCTTGTTCAGGTCGACGTCGGTGCCTTCCCAGACGATCTCCTGGCATGGCGGCGACGACACCGATTTCGGCGCCATGTCCCACACGGCCTTGGCAAGCGACAGCAGCTTGCCGGCGTCCTTCAGGCTCTTCGGTGGATCCGGCTCCTTCAGCGCGGACAGCAGCCGGCCGAGGTCGCGCAGGGAGCCGAGCGCGGCGTCGTCGCCCGCATCGACACCCATCCCGAGCGCGACGCGGCGCGGCGTGCCGAACAGGTTGCCGAGTACCGGGAACGCATTGCCTGGCGGTGCGCTGAACAGCAGCGCCGGGCCGCCGGCGCGCAGCACGCGGTCGCACAGCTCGGTCATTTCGAGCACGGGCGACACGGGTTGCGTGACGCGCCGCAGTTCGCCGAGCGCCTCGAGGCGCTGGATGAAATCGCGTAAGTCTTTGTATTTCATGAAGAAGGTCCGGGCCGCCCGCAGAGCGGGCAGCGATGGGCGGGCGCAGCGGCCGGCTGCGGCCCCGAATCGACCGACGATTTTACCCGGCCCGCCGCGCGCACGCCCGGCGCAGAAAAAAGTCGACCGCGCGCGGAGCCCCTACGGCAGGGGGCTCACGATCTGAAGGGTGGCTCAAAATTACTTTTTGTTATAATTTCAAGGTTTTATAGTGTTGACGATCTATAAAACCCTGCTAGAATCCGCTGACATTGGTTGCAGGGTAAAAGGCTTCGAGCCGCCAATCACCGATCTTTGACGCAGCGCGTCACCGTCCGCCGAATCCTGCACGGCGTCTTCGACGGCCTTTAGTTGTAGTCCCAGCCAGCGCCACCAGACGCTGGTTTTTTGCGTGGGTGCCACCGCGTATGCCCGCCTCGCCCAGTGTGCGAAGGTGCCGGCCCTCTTACACCGTGGCCTCGAACGGTACTTATACCGTTTCCCCCGATGCTTGCGCGTCCCAACCAAGGCGTGCGGCGTCGTGATTCCGCGGCGCGTTTTCTGTCTCGCCATCGAGCTGAGCGAGCCGCACGAGTCATGTTCATGGGAGATGATCTGAATGAACGCTTGGTTATCGTGGCGTCCCAGTGAGCAGCATGCACAAATCGTGCGCAACATGCTGCGTCGCGGGACGCGTGTCAGTCACCATCTATTCAGCGTTGTCGGCTGTCTTGCTGTTGCGGTCGCACTTGCCCTCTGGCTGCTGCCGACCGTGCGCGGGAACCTTGCCGCGAAGCTGATGCCGGTCGTATCCGCGGCCGTGCAGGCCGGTCCGGCCCGTCTGCTGACCGGTCATCCGCTGCCGAACTTCGCGCCTGCCGGCGTGCAGCCGCAGCAGGAAGACGCCCCCGAAACGGATGCGCTCGCCGTCGGTCTCGACGTCGCACCGGAAACGGCTGCGCAGAACGATGCGTCCGATCCGGCCCGTAACGGCCCGTCGCCCGTCGCGCTCGCGAAACTGATTCCGTCCCAGCGGGTCCCTGCCGATGCGCGCGACGATCGTACGCTCGCGTCGAACCGCCAGCAGGCGCTCGTCGCCACTTACCTGTCGCGCCGTTACCGGGTTGCCCAGGAGCCGCTCGGCCAGCTCGTGAAGGCCGCGTTCCAGACCGGCCACGACGTCGGCCTCGATCCGCTGCTGCTGCTGTCCGTGATGGCGATCGAATCGGGCTTCAACCCGTACGCGGAAAGTGGCGTCGGCGCGCAAGGCCTGATGCAGGTCATGTCGAAGGTTCATTCCGACAAGTTCGAATATTTCGGCGGTACCGACACCGCGCTGCAGCCGCTCGCGAACCTGCAGGTCGGCGCACTGGTGCTGAAGGACTGCATCGCCCGCGGCGGCTCGCTGGCGACCGGCCTGCGCCTGTACAACGGCTCGACCAATCCGGACGACACCGTATACGGCTCGAAGGTCATGGCCGAGCGCGGCCGCCTGCGTGACGTCGCGCATGGCCGCAGCGTGCCGGTCAATGCGCCGCAGGCGCCGGCCCAGCCGTCGAAGCCGATCGTCACCGCGGCAGCGGCGGGCAGCGCGAAGCGCGTGCACGCGACGCTCGATGCCGCGCAGCCGATCACCGCGAAGGCCACTGCCGCGCCGAAGAGTGCTCCGCAGGACGACGCGAGTGTCGACACCGCGAAGTCGCACGGCGACCACTCGGAACTCGGCGCGTAAGTCACGTAACGCCACGCGGTTCCAGCCCGACCCAAGCAAAAAGCACCCGATTCGGGTGCTTTTTCTTTTTGCGCGGACGGAAAGGGCCTTGCCCGCCGGCCGTGAAGGCCGGCGGGGCGTCAGTGCTGACCGAACAGCGTCGCGAGCCGCTCGACGGCCTCTTCGAGGCGCGAGTAGGCGGTCGCATAAGACAGCCGGATATAGTCGCGCGGCGCATGGACGCCGAAGTCCATGCCTGGCACCAGCACGACGCCTGCGTCGTGCAGCATCGCCTGTGTGAGCGCCGCGCTGTCGCCGGCCGCCGGATGGGCGACCCCGCCGCAATGCGCATACACGTAGAACGCACCGTCCGGCATTACAGGTACCGTGAAGCCGAGCCGTTCGAGCGCGGGCGCGATGAAGTCGCGGCGACGCTTGAATTCGAGGCGGCGCGCTTCGTAGATGTCGAGCGCCGCCGGTTCGAAGCACGCGAGCGCCGCGTGCTGCGCGAGCGCGGACGGGCAGATGAACAGGTTCTGCGACAGCTTTTCGAAGGTGCCGACGAGCGCGGGCGGCACGACCAGCCAGCCGAGCCGCCAGCCGGTCATGCTGAAGTACTTCGAGAAGCTGTTCACGGTGACGACATCGTCGCCGAACGACAGCGCCGACACGGGCGCCGCGTCGTAGCTGAGCCCCTGGTAGATCTCGTCGACGATCGTGAAGCCGCCGCGTGCGCGCACGGCTTCGACGATCCGCTTCAGCTCGTCCGGCTCGAGCGACGTGCCGGTCGGGTTCGACGGCGACGCGAGCAGCACGCCGCGAGTGCGGCTGTCCCAGCGCGTGCGGATGTCGTCCGCGGTGAGCTGGAAGCGGGCTTCCGGGCCGCTCGGCACGAGCACCGGGCGGCCTTCGGCCGCCGCGACGAAGTGCCGGTTGCACGGATACGACGGATCGGGCATCAGCACCTCGTCGTCGCGGCCGACGAGCGCGAGGCATGCGAGCAGCAGCGCGGCCGACGCGCCGGCCGTCACGACGATCCGCTCGGGGCTGATCGTGAGGCCGTAGGCGCGCGCATAGTGTGCGGCGATCGCTTCGCGCAGCGGCGCGATGCCGAGCGCGCTGGTGTACTGCGTGACGCCGCGACGCAACGCGGCCGCGGCCGCCTCGACGACGGGCTCCGGCGCGGTGAAATCCGGTTCGCCGATGCCCATGTGGATAACATCGCGCCCGGAGGACTCGAGCCGCTGTGCCTCCTTCATCAGTTCCATCACGTGGAAGGGCTGGATCGCGTCGACGCGTGCGGCGAGCGTGACGAGCGAATCGGCGGTGGTATTCATCGGTCGGGCGGGGCGGGGAAGGGGAGGGAGAACCAAAAACGGGCGCTTGCGCGCCCGTGAACAAACGGAATCAGCCGTTGCGGCGCGCCTGCGTTTCGGCGGGGCGCAGCTTCGCGGCGAGCTTGTCGAGCACGCCGTTGACGTACTTGTAGCCGTCGGAGCCGCCGAATGTCTTCGCGAGTTCGACTGCTTCGTTGATGATCACGCGGTACGGCGTTTCGACATGATGCGTGAGCTCGAACGTCGCGATCAGCAGCACGGCGCGTTCGACTGGCGACAACTGGTCGACCGGACGGTCCAGCGACGGCGTGAGCGCTTCGACGAGCGTCGCATGCTCGCGAATCACGCCGTGCAGGATCGCGTCGAGCAGCTCCTTGTCGGCCTTGTCGTAACCGAGCGCGCCGCGCAGTTGCGCGTCGATCTCGCCGGAGGACGCGTTCGACAGCAGCCACTGATACAGGCCCTGCGTCGCCAGCTCGCGCGATTGTCGGCGGGCGCTCTTCTTCATGCGCGCTCCTCTTCGTCGTCTTCGTCTTCTTCTTCGTCCTCGTCGTCGCCGAGTTGGTCGAGCGCCATCGTCAGGTTCGCCATCTCGACCGCGACGCGTGCGGCGTCACGACCCTTTTCGGTCATGCGCGCGACAGCCTGCTCGTCGTTTTCAGTCGTCAGGACCGCGTTCGCGATCGGCAGGTTGAAGTCGAGGCCGATGCGGGTGATGCCCGCGCCGCTTTCGTTCGACACGAGTTCGAAGTGGTACGTCTCGCCGCGGATTACCGCGCCGAGCGCGATCAGTGCGTCGAACTGGCCGCTTTCCGCGAGCTTCTGCAGCGCGAGCGGGATTTCCAGCGCGCCGGGCACCGACACGAGCAGCACGTCTTCACCGGAGACGCCGAGGCGCTCGAGTTCTTCGACGCACGCATCGGCGAGGCCGTTGCAGACGGGTTCGTTGAAGCGGGATTGCACGATGCCGATACGCAGGCCGTCGCCTTCGAGATTCGGTTGGTATTGTCCGATTTCCATGATCTGGTCCGTGGTGTGGATGAACGGTTATAGGGCGAAAGCGCCGTGGCGGGTTACGCGTTGGGCGCCGGGCAGGACTTGGCTTCGCCGCCGGGCATCGGAATGAAGCCCGTGACTTCGAGGCCGTAGCCGGACATGCTGCCCAGCTTGCGCGGATTCGACAGCACCTGCATCTTGCCGACGCCGACATCGCGCAGGATCTGCGCGCCGATGCCGAACGTCTTGAAATCGACCGGCCGGCGCTTCAGTGCAGCGGCCTTTTCTTCCTCGTCGAACGCCTTGAAGACGTCGATCAGATGTTCCTTTGTGTCGCCGCAGTTGAGCAGCACGATCACGCCGAGGTCGCGTTCCGCGATGTCGCGCATCGCCGCGTCGAGCGTCCACGAGTGCGTCGAGATGCTCGTCTCGAGCAGGTCGAGGACGGACAGCGGCTCGTGCACGCGCACGGGCGTATCGACGTCGGGCGACGGCGTGCCGCGCACCAGCGCGATGTGCGGCGAGCCGCTCGGCTGGTCGCGGTACAGCACCGCGCGGAACGTGCCGTGCGCGGTCTGCATCGTGCGCTCGGCGATCCGCTCGATGATCGATTCGGTACGGCTGCGGTACTGGATCAGGTCGGCGATCGTGCCGATCTTCAGGTCGTGTTCCTTCGCGAACTCGAGCAGGTCGGGCAGGCGCGCCATCGTGCCGTCGTCCTTGATGACCTCGCAGATCACCGCGGCCGGCGTGAGCCCGGCGAGCGCGGTGAAGTCGCAGCCGGCCTCGGTGTGACCGGCGCGCACGAGCACGCCGCCCGGCTGCGCCATGATCGGGAACACGTGGCCAGGCTGCACGATGTGCTCGGGGCGGACGTCGTGCGCGACCGCCGTGGCGATCGTGTGCGCGCGGTCGGCGGCCGAGATGCCGGTCGTCACGCCTTCGGCCGCTTCGATGCTGACCGTAAACGCGGTGCCGTACTGGGTGCCGTTGCGGTAGGTCATCAGCGGCAGGTGCAGCTGCTTGCAGCGTTCCTGCGTCAACGTCAGACAAATCAGGCCGCGGCCGTACTTGGCCATGAAGTTGATCGCTTCCGGCGTAACGAATTCGGCGGCGATCACGAGGTCGCCTTCGTTTTCGCGGTCTTCTTCGTCGACCAGGATCACCATCCGGCCGGCTTTCAATTCCGCGATGATGTCGAGCGTGGAGGCGAGCGTCATAAGGGGGCGAGAAAGAGGAAAGTGCGTATTTTACGCCAGCCGGGCTACGTTTCGGCTGGCACGGGGAGCGCGTGGCCGGCGAGCGCGCCGCAACGCGGCGCGGCCGGCCGGCGGGGCGGGCCTGCCCGGGCCGCCGCGGCCTGCCCGAAGGGGGGCGACCGCAGGCCGGCCGGGGCCCGGCCCTGCGTCACGCGTGCTCGTTGCGCCCGCCGAGGTAGTCGAGCTTGCCGAGTTCGACGCCGCTGTGGCGCAGGATGTCGTACGCGGTCGTCACGTGGAAGAAGAAGTTGGGCAGCACGAAGTTCAGCAGATACGATTGCCCGGTGAACTCGATCGGGCCGACGCGCATCTTGAGCACGATCTGGCGTGCCTCGGTGCCGTCGATCTGCGCGGCGTCGAAGCCCTTCAGATAGTCGATCGTCTTCTGGATGCGCGCATGTAGTTCGTCGAACGTTTGCTCGACGTCGGGGTAGCTCGGGATGTCGACGCCGGCGAGCCGCGCGGCGCAGCCCTTGGCCGTGTCGGTCGCGATGTACACCTGGCGGACGAGCGGCAGCATGTCCGGATAGAGGCGCGCGCCGATGAACACCGACGGGTCGATCTGCTTCTCGGCCGCATGCGCCTGGGCCTTGCCGAGGATGTGCTGCAGGTTGGTGAGGCCGCGGATCAGGACGGGCAGCGAAGCCTGGTACATCGAGATGGACATGGGACGACTCCTGGAGGAAAAGGGGCAGCCGGTACGCGGCGCACCGTGCGTCGCCGCGCCGAAACCGCTGCCGTGCATCTTAGCGCGACGGGATGACCCGTGCGCGTCGTTGGCCATCCGGCCAGGTGTCGGGCCGAACCGCCGGCCGCCGTTCCAGACATTCCATATCCAGGGGCGCCGCCGCCCGGTCAGTCCTGATGCACGCCCTGCGATGCCGACAGCATCCGCTCCACATACCGCGCGATTATGTTGAGTCTGGCGCGAATACCAAGCCCCACATAGGCGGGGTCGAGAAAAGCGGCTCGTATACCGTCAGAAATACCGTCGCGTCACGGTGCTTGTAGCGAGACGACGATAGGCGATGCTGGACGGTGCCCGCAATTGTTCAGAGCGTTTCCAGCATCTGAAGCGTTTCCGGGTGCTTGGCGACCAGTCGGATCAGCGTGGCGGCCTGTGCGTTGGGCTTGGCTTTGCCTTGTTCCCAATTCTGATACGTGCGCACGTTGATGCGCAGGCTTCGAGCCATGACAGCTTGCGACGCGTGAGAGGCTTCGCGCACGGCCTTGATTTCGGCCGGCGAGACTTCAAGCGCATCGGGTACATCGGCCTTGATCTTGCGCAGCGTGATTTTTCCTTCGCGCTCGGCAACAAGGGCGTCGAGACCCTCAGTCAATTCAGCAAACAGATTTCGCTTCTTCATTGCTTGCTCCGTATCGTGACCTCTCTTTCCAGCAGCTTCGCGAAAGCTTTGCGCTCATCACTGGATAGGTCCGCCATTTCATCCTTGTCGTACAGTGTGAACAACCAGAATTGATAACCGCTGACCCAGTAGTAATAGATCACTCGTAGGCCACCGCGTTTGCCTTTCTGGCGCCGTTTGTCGGCGAACCTCAACTTCCGCAGACCGCCGGCTCCCTTGATCAAGTCGCCAGCCTCGGGATTAGCCAGCAGCGCTTTCTGCAGGACGGCGTACTCGTCATCCGCCAGATAGTTCTCGCGTTCACGGGAAAACGGCGGTAGTTCAATGAAGGTCGCTTGCATGGCAAAATTATACGCTACCTGCGTATAATTTCAACGGTAGGCTTTGGCGAGCCCGGCCGAAGCACGCTTGGGCCTACCGCTCCTCGCGCCGGAGTCGGTTGGAGGTACGCCATGTCAGCCCGGCGTACATCTTCTCTTGGTACAAGGTTGCTCCCCTTTCTATGCTCTATCTTTACTGCACTCACAAGCTGCTCAAACGTCTGAAACCCGAAGTGGTCGAGGCCGGAAGCAGCACCGCGAAGCTTGGCAACTGGTACGCAACTGTTTTGCCATGGCGGCCGCAGGTTGCGATGCTCGTGAATGAGCAGACGCTATTGCCGGTGCTGATGCCATTGGCTCCGGCCGCCAACCTGGCGGTCAGGTTCCCGGGGGCTCTGATAGATATATTGGACGCCCACGGAGTGCCGCGTTCGTTTATCGACTCGGAAGTGAGAGAAATGCAGGTCGTCAAATACGCGAAGACGCAAAATCGCAGCGTTGTCGGCATCATGACGGAGTTCGCACATCTCGCCGAAGCCTACCGCGCCCACGACAAACCGAACGAACTCATCGAGCTGTCGCTAAAACTGGCGCGCACGCCATGTAGCCCGCTTTACAAGGGGGCGGTCTTCCCGGACAGGGCTTTGAAAGAGCTGACGGGCGATAGCGGCGCGATCGCTTGATTGCGCGCTGTCGCGCGCGTATTCCTGTTCGATCTGACCGGAGGGCAGCCCGGTAGGCGACCACCGACTAGCTGATGGCCGGCGATAATGCCGGTCATCTCCTGCCAAACCCAATCCGCCATCGATATGTTGAACGAAGTGCTCTCGCGCCTCACCATGGACCAGTTGAAATCGCTTATGCGCTGGTTGCCTGATACGGCGCCGACCGGAAAGAAGGACCAACTGATCGAACAGATCCTGAAGAGCCTCGATGGCGATGCGCTGCACGCGCTTTGGGATCGCCTGGACGACACGCAACGTATGGCTGTTGCCGAAGCTGCGTACGCCGAGCGAGGAGTCTTCGATGGGAAGCGGTTTCGAGCGAAATACGGGAGATTGCCGGATTTCACAGTCGACGAGGGCGGCCGGCGCTATTCCTCCCGCGGGCAGCCGACGGCGCTGGGTCTTTTCCTGTACTACGAGGCCGGTCGCTACAGCCTGCCATTCGAACTCCGTGAACGGCTGCGCGGTTTCGTCCATGAGCCTGCACCCGTTAGGCTGAGCCCGGTCGCCGCGCTGCCCGAAAAGGTCGGCGAAAAACAGCTGACCGTGAGGCGTACCGAACTCGATGCATTGGTCGATCTGCCGGTTTTGCTGCGACTGGCGGACCAGGGGAAGATTCAGACGAGCGAGAAAACGTTGCTGCCCGGAAGCGTTACATTGCGGTTGCTGACGGAGTACCTTGCCAATGGGGATTTCTATGGGCCGGCAGGCGGTAACCCGGAGCCGGGTACCGGTCCGTTCAAGGCGTTTTCTTGGCCGCTGCTGCTTCAGGCCGCGGGGCTCGTGCAGCGAAACGGCAGCAAACTGGCTCTGAGCGTTGCCGGTCGCACAGCATTGGCGTCCGCGCCAGCCATTGTGTTGAGAGCGATCTGGAGCAAATGGCTGAAGACCAATCTGTTCGATGAATTTAGCCGTATCGATGTCATCAAGGGGCAAAAATCCAAAGGACGAGCGATGACCGCGGTAGCGCCGCGTCGCACCGCGATTATCGACGCGCTGAGGGACTGCCCGATCGGAGCCTGGGTCGGCGTCGACGACCTTTCCCGGTTCATGGAGGCGACCGGGCGGACATTCGAAGTGGCGAATGATCCTTGGAGTCTTTATATCTGCGAACCGCAATACGGTAATCTGGGCCACGACGGTTACCACGATTGGTCAATTCTGCAGTTTCGATATCTTCTTTGCGTGCTGTTCGAGTATGCAGCGGCCCTCGGGGTGGTCGATGTCGCCTATATCGAGCCCGCCGGCGTACGTGACGACTATCGCGGGATGTGGGGGACCGACGACCTGGAATACCTGAGCCGTTATGATGGCCTGATGTATTTCCGCATTAGCTCGCTCGGGGCATATTGCCTCGGATTGAACGACGAGTATGTGCCTCCTCCGGTTGTGCCGAGCGTCAAGCTTGCCGTGTTGCCGAGCTTGCAAGTGAATGTCGTCGACGGACGGCTCTCAATCGACGAAACGCTGGCGCTGGCTACGTGGGCAGAGGAACTGACGGAAAATCGGTGGCGCTTGGATCTTCAAAGGGCCGTTGGCGCCATTGAGAAAGGGCTCGATATTGGAGAGCTTCGGCTGTTCCTGGAGGCACGAGAAGATCAGCCGTTGCCTGAAACAGTGGAGTCGTTCTTAAAGGCGGCCGAGCAGCAGGGGAAAGCGCTGAAGGTTCTGGGAACCGCGCTACTGATTGATTGCGAGAACGAGAAGATCGCTTCGATGGTGGCGGAGGCGAAGGAAGCAAGGGGTCTTTGTCTACGCGCCGGCGAGCGACAACTGGTGGTCAGGCTTGAACACGAGGAAAAATTTCGGAGCCTCGTCCGCAAGCTCGGGCTCGGCGTGATGGTCTGAAATCCGTTGCGCCGGGTCCAACGACGCCGGAGGCTCCGAAGTCGTCCGATGGACGACTTGCAACGCGGCGCAAAGCTGTTGGGCAGCGAGGGCAGCCGCAGCGGTTAGCTGCGCGCTGTGGGCGGTGCCGACGACAGAATCCTTTCGGTGTACCGCGCGATCATGTCGACTTCGAGGTTGACCTTGTCGCCGGCCTTCACGTGACGCAGCGTCGTGACCTCGACCGTATGCGGGATCAGGTTGATCGAGAATTCGCAGCCGTCCGCGCGATCGTCGACCGTGTTGACGGTCAGGCTCACGCCATTGACCGTGATCGAGCCCTTGTATGCCAGATAGCGGCCGAGCTCGCGCGGCGCGACGATCCGCAACTCGTGCGATTCGCCGACCGGCGCGAACCGGGTCACGGTGCCGAGGCCGTCGACGTGGCCCGACACGATGTGCCCGCCGAGGCGGTCGTGTGCGCGCAGCGCCTTCTCGAGGTTCACTTCGCCGGGTTGCGCGAGGCCGACCGTGCGGTTCAGGCTTTCGCGCGACACGTCGACGTCGAATCCGGTTTCGGTCTTTTCGATGACCGTCATGCACGCGCCCTGGATCGCGATGCTGTCGCCGAGCGCGACATCGGCCAGGTCGAGCCCGCCGGCCTGCACGGTCAGCCGCACGCCCGCGTCGGGCGACGCGCCGAGCGGGTTGATCGATTCGATGCGGCCGACGGCCGCGACAATTCCGGTAAACATCGTGACGGCTCCGTTCAGTGGGAGGCGGGGGGCGGCGCGACACGCGCCAGGATCCGCAGATCGTCGCCGATCCGATCGACGCTGTGGAATGCGAGCCGCGTGCGGGCGTCGAGGCTCGCCGGCGCGGCGAGGTCGAACATGCCGGCTGCGTCGCTGCCGAGCAGGCTCGGCGCAAGATAGACGAGCAGCTCGTCAACGCATTGCTCGCGCAGCAGCGAACCGTTCAGCTTGTGGCCGGCCTCGACGTGCAGCTCGTTGACGCCGCGTGCGCCGAGCGCCGCCAGCATCGCGGGCAGGTCGACCTTGCCGTGCGCATTCGCGAGCGGCACGATTTCCGCGCCGCGCGACTTCAGCACGTTCGCACGCACTTCGCCGGCGGCATCGAGCCGGCCGCAGAAGATCAGCAGCGGCGCGCCTTCGAGCAGGCGCGCATCGAGCGGCAGGTCGAGGCGGCTGTCGACCAGCACGCGTTGCGGCTGGCGCGGCGTGTCGATGCCGCGCACGGTCAACAGCGGGTTGTCCTCGCGCACGGTGCCGATGCCGGTGAGGATCGCGCACGCGCGCGCACGCCATGCATGGCCGTCGAGGCGCGCGGCCTCGCCGGTGATCCACTGGCTTTCGCCGGACGGCAGCGCGGTGCGTGCATCGAGCGACGCGGCCGTCTTCATCCGCACCCACGGGCGGCCGCGCGTCATCCGCGACACGAAGCCGATGTTCAGTTCACCCGCCTCGTTCGCGAGCAGCCCGCAGCGCACGTCGATGCCCGCGTCGCGGAGCATCCCGAGGCCGCGCCCCGACACCTGCGGGTTCGGGTCTTCCATCGCCGCGACGACCTTCGCGACGCGCGCGTCGATCAGCGCGTTCGCGCACGGCGGCGTGCGGCCGAAGTGGCTGCACGGCTCGAGCGTCACGTACACGGTGGAGCCGGCGACGTCGTGGCCGCGCGAGCGCGCGTCCTTCAGCGCCTGCACTTCCGCGTGATCCTGGCCGGCCGGTTGCGTGAAGCCTTCGCCGATCACGTCGCCGTCCTTGACGATCACGCAACCGACGCGCGGGTTCGGCGCGGTCGTGTACATCCCGCGCGCCGCGAGCGTCAGCGCACGCTGCATGTGGGCGAAATCGGTATCCGAGAACATGCGCGGGGACCCGGGTCAGGCGGCGAGGGCCGCGAATGCGCGGCGGGCGGCCGCGAGCGTCGCGTCGATCACCGCGTCGTCGTGCGTGCTCGACACGAAGCCGGCCTCATACGCGGACGGCGCGAAGTACACGCCTTCGTCGAGCATCAGGTGGAAGAAGCGGTTGAAGCGCTCGATGTCGCTCTTCGTGACTTCCGCGAAGCTGGTCGGCACGCGCTCGGCGAAGTACAGGCCGAACATCGCACCGATCGAGTCGGCCGCGAACGGCACGCCGGCTGCGCGCGCTTCGGCCGCGAGGCCGTCGGCGAGGCGCTTCGTCTGTGCGGTGAGCGCGTCGTAGAAGCCCGGCGCCTGGATCAGCTGCAGCGTCTTCAGGCCCGCGGCGACCGCGATCGGGTTGCCCGACAGCGTGCCGGCCTGGTACACGCCGCCGAGCGGCGCGAGGTGGGCCATGATGTCGCGGCGGCCGCCGAACGCGGCAGCCGGCATCCCGCCGCCGATCACCTTGCCGAGGCAGGTGAGGTCCGCCGTGATCCCATAGTGTTGCTGCGCGCCGCCGAGCGCGACGCGGAAACCGCACATCACCTCGTCGAAGATCAGCACGGCGCCGTGCTTCGTGCACAGCGCGCGCAGCGCGTTCAGGAATTCGGGCGTGCCGCGCACGAGGTTCATGTTGCCCGCGACGGGCTCGACGATCACCGCGGCGATCTCGTCGCCGAACGCGCCGAATGCTTCTTCCAGCGCGGCGACGTTGTTGTATTCGAGGACGGTCGTGTGCTTCGCGATGTCGGCGGGCACGCCGGCCGACGTCGGATTGCCGAACGTCAGCAGGCCCGAGCCGGCCTTGACCAGCAGGCTGTCCGCGTGGCCGTGGTAGCAGCCCTCGAACTTGACGATGCGGCTGCGGCCCGTGAAGCCGCGCGCGAGACGCAGCGCGCTCATCGTGGCCTCGGTGCCGCTCGACACCATCCGCACCTGTTCGATCGACGGCACGAGCTTGCAGATTTCCTCGGCGATCTCGATTTCCGCCTCGGTCGGCGCGCCGAACGAGAAGCCGTCGGCGAGTACGTTCTGCACGGCCGACAGCACTTCCGGATGGACGTGGCCGACGATCATCGGGCCCCACGAGCCGATGTAATCGATGTACTGCTTGCCGTCGGCATCCCAGAAGTACGGGCCCTGTGCGCGCGACACGAAGCGCGGCGTGCCGCCGACCGAACGGAAGGCGCGCACCGGCGAGTTGACGCCGCCGGGAATGGTCTTCTGGGCGCGTTCGAAGAGGATCTGATTGTTGGACATGAGCGAAACCTGCGAGAGAAGGGCGCGGGGGCCTGTGCACGGGCCGCGGCGCCTGGGCGGAACGATCGTCTGATTGTACCGGAGACGCGCTCGGCGGGCCTGCCGGGCGGACTGCGTCCTTTCCGCGCGTGAAGGATTGCATGGGGATTGCACGGGCCGGAAAGGAAGTGGGGTGATTCGGCCCCGTTATCGATCCGGCACGGGCGGCGGCTTGCGCTTGCCGGTCAGCTCGGCCCAACGCTTCTCCAGCGGGCCTTCGACCATCGGCTTGATCACCGTGCCGGAACTTTGCGCATCCCAGGTCTGCACCGAGTACGGATGCACGCGCAGCGCGTCGCGCGGGATCACGACGTCCTGGTGTGCGTCGACCAGCCAGTCATAGACGAAGTCGATGCACAGCCGGTAGCCGCGCTTCGTCGACGGATCGGGCACCTCGTACGGCGCGCGCGTCACGTAGCCGGAACCGAACACGCCCTTCGGCTCCTTCGCGAGGCGGTGCAGGAACACGCGGTCGCCCGGCAGGATGCCGCGCGCGAAGCCGCAGCCCCACACGTCATGCACGGCCTCGCCGGCCTTCACGCGCGCGGCCACGTCGGGCAGCTCGGGCCACGGCCATTTCTTGGGGCTCCAGATCAGCAGGAAGGCGGTCATCGGTTCGGTCGTACGTCGAATGGGTCAGACAAAAGAAGCGGGAGCCGCAAGCTTAATCGAATCCGCCCGCGCGACTCCGTCCGCGGCCCCGTGCGACACTGGCCGCACGGGCACTTTCCGGCCGTGCGCGGCACGCGGCCGGCGGCACGCGAAAAAGTTGCGCGTACAATCATGGGCCTGAGCGCCGTGCGCGGCGCAGCCTCCCGTCTTCACCGCCACGCGCGCCCCGATGCGCGCGGGCCTCCATTCCGGATACCCATGTCCCACGTCGTCCGGCGCCGGCCCGATGCCCGGCTGATCCTGTTGCTCGGCGCGCTTGCCGCCTGCGGGCCGATTGCCACCGACATGTACCTGCCGAGCCTGCCGTCGATCGCCGACGGCTTCTCGGTGAGCCCCGGCGCCGCGCAGCGCACGCTGACGAGCTTCATGGCCGGCTTCTCGGTCGGCATGCTGCTGTACGGTCCGCTGTCCGATACGTGGGGCCGCCGCCCGGTGCTGCTCGGCGGCATCGCGCTGTTCACGCTGGCGAGCATCGGCTGCTTCGTGTCGACCTCGATCGACATGCTGATCCTCGTGCGCTTTCTGCAGGCGCTCGGCGCCGGCGCGGCGTCGGTGCTGTCGCGTGCGATCGCGCGCGATGCGCATGAACCGACCGACGCGGCGAAGGTGCTGTCGATGGTCGCGATCGTCACCGCGGTCGGGCCGCTGCTCGCGCCACTGATCGGCGGGCAGATCCTGCGTTTCTCGGGCTGGCGCGGCGTGTTCGTCGTGCTGGCCGTGTTCGGCGCGGTGTGTGCGGCGACCGCGTACCTGCGCGTGCCCGAAACCTGGCCGAAGGAGCGCCGCAAGAGCGCGGCCGTGCTCGCGTCGTTCGCATCGTACGGGCGCATCCTGTCCGATCCGGTCGCATGGGGGCACATGCTGTGCGGCGGGATGGCGTTCGCGTCGATGTTCTCGTACATCACCGCGACGCCGTTCGTGTACATCGAGTATTTCCACGTGTCGCCGCAGCACTACGGGCTGCTGTTCGGGCTGAACGTGGTCGGGATCATGATTGGCAACTTCACCAATACGCGGCTCGTCGGCCGCATCGGCTCGCTGCGCATCATCGCGGCCGCGTCGCTCGTGAGCTGCATCGCATCGCTCGCGGTCGCGCTCGTCGCGCTGACGGGGTGGGGCGGACTGTGGTCGATCGTCGTGTGCCTGTTCTTCGTGGTCGGCGTGGTCGGGATCCTGTCCGCGAACTGCACGACCGACCTGATGCATCGCTATCCGCACAACGCGGGCGCGTCGGCTGCCGTGTTCGGCGCGATGCAGCTCGCGCTCGGCGCGATCGCGAGCGTCGCGATCGGTGCACTCGCGGACGGCACGCCGTTCGCGATGGGCGTGACGATCGGCGTCACGGGCGTGCTGTGCTTCGTCGGGCGCTATCTGGTGCTGCGCTGGCACGGGCGTGCTGTGCCGGCCGGGGCGTGAGCTGCGGGTTCAAATTTCCCGCCTCTGCATCACTTGGAACGGTCTGACGAGCGATTGTTGAGTCGATCGCTGCGCTTCGGGTTGATCACGAACCGCTTGACCTGGGCATCGAGTTCCTTGCTATGGTACAGATCCAGGCATTTCAAAAAATCGAACCTCACGCCTTTGATTTCGGATTCGACGATCGGATTGCTGTAATCGCGTGCAAGAAAACGATTGACCAGCGATTTGCTCGCATCGGGGTTTCGTTCCAGATCGAAGTCGGTCCAATCCATTAGTGCACTGGCGCTGCTTCCCGCGTCCATCGCAGCGGACGGTTCATTCCGATAAGCGGTCGCGATGCATTCGGCGAGCACCATGTCCTTGTAGTTCTGCGCGTAGGTTCGGGCGCCGGCTTGCGGCGACGACGTTGCATCCGTTGCATGGCCCGATGGTGCCGCTAACGGTCAGTACCCCAAACATCACACACTGGAGCAGCGGATTTTGTCTCATGGCAGACTCCAGAGGTGTCCACAGATCCAACACATCGCCTAAAAAATAAACCGGTCTATTTGGCGAGGCGCAATCAGCGCGGCAGACTTTCCAAGCGCTGATTGTTCCACTCTCCATCCAAAATAGCCTGATAGAGCATGCCTAGAGTCAGTGGCACTTTGTCATATTTTTCTCGGCGTTTTCTGGAGAAAGCCATCCGCGCCACTTCAATCAAGCTAAATCCCTCTCCTGAGAAGTAGCGCTTGAACTCAAAATCTCCAACTTGCACCGGAAATTTATCGAAGAAGCTCTCCATAAACTCGACCGCATCGTCGCCAGTGATATCCAAATCACCCTCGACGGCATGACCTTTTGTGAGAATTTCTTTGGGACTAACACCGGCCTCCCTTCTCACAAAATCCTCAAACTCGTTCCATGTAAACTGGCTCATCAGAACACCTTGTCCTCAGGCTTAACAAGCGCGTTATAGCGCGACACGGAACGAATGCTGATCATCGTGACATCGTTGGCAGCAATGACCCAGCCAACGACAGGAACCGCGCGCCCAACGAAAACCCCAATGTTTCTTACCAGAATGAACCTCAAGCGCTTAACGCTGGCGTTGGTCAGCGTCGGGAGGATCTTCTTCTTCAAATCGTAGTCCAGATACTTGCGACTTAATATCGACGCAACAGAAGTACTCGGCGTGGTACCAAAGGCTTTGCTCGTGTTGGCATCCAATTTTGACCGGCCACAATGGCAACCACTGCTGCTACATCGTCAACGCCAAGCTCCTTGCATGTCTCGTCGATAAAGACAAGGAAAAACAGCTCCATCGGCGTGAGATCTCGATGTGTACCAAAGTCATAGGTATTGTTCATTATAGTATTCCTCTCTCAGGCTATCGACGAGGCTGAAACCTCGGAGAGAACGATCCCCTGCCTATCGTCCAGGGTGCTGCCTCCCAGCGAAGGCGGGAATTTGATCACTTCTGCTTTGCCCCAGCGCTGGATATTGGTGGCCACGTTGCCCCAATCGTTCGCGCAACTTTCTCCGCGGAATTTATCGGCGCGTAAATTCGCATTGCTGCTGCCCATGCAGCAGAAAAACGTGGTCTAGGCATTTCCCTCTCCGCAAACTGGATGAACGTGATGCTGTCGATGCCGATCAGTGTTCTTTGAGAAATGCGCTGTTTTTCGCATTGGACCGACATGGCGGCATCACATGGCGTGAGGGAAGTTACCGAGCCCGGGCAACGGCTGACAATTGGACTTGTTCGAAAATGAGAGCGTGTGCGAACGTATGACGTCACGCGCAACCATCGGCGGAACGCTCGTCGATGATTGCCGAGCCGCTGTGGCCCGGGGCAGTGCCGCTCATGCGAAACACCCCGAACGCCAGGCCTGAATCCGGCGTTCGGGGTGTCGTGTAGCGACGGCGTTCCACCGAAGCGTCAGTCCCGCGCGACGTCCTTCGCCGCCGGCGACGCGCCGTGGCTCAGCCAGTCGAGCACGTCAGCCGTTTCGTCGTCGCTCGCCCGTGCGCGCGCCTGCGCGACGGCTTCCGGCAATTCGCCGTTGGTCGACGCGCGGCGGATCGCGACGCCGACCGCGAGGATGTCGATCATCAGCAGATGCAGGATCCGCGAGATCATCGACAGCTGCGATTCGCGCATCTCGATGTGGTCGGTTTCGAGCGCGACGGTCGCGCGCTTGGCGAGCGGCGTGTTGCTCGACGTGATCGCGATCACCTTCGCGCCGGCCTGCATCGCGACTTCGAGCACGCGCAGCAGTTCGGGCGCGCGCCCCGACTTCGACACCGCGACGATCACGTCGCCCTTGCCGAGCAGCGCGGCCGACGCGGCCTGCATGTACAGGTCGCCGTACGCGATCGTCGGGATCCCGAAGCGGAAGAACTTGTAGTGCGCGTCCTGCGCGACGATGTTCGAGTTGCCGAGCCCGTAGAACTCGATGCGGCGCGCGCCGTTCAGGATCTCGATCGCGTTCTCGACGTGCTCGAAGTTCAGGTGTTCGCGCAATTGCAGGATCGCGGACACCGTGTTGTCGAGCACCTTCGCGCCGAAGTCGGTGGCGGTGTCGCCGAGATGCACCTGGCTGTGGCTCATCGGAATCGTGCCGGTGAGGCCGGTCGCGAGCTTCAGCTTGAAGTCCGACAAGCCCTGGCAGCCGAGCGAGCGGCAGAAGCGGATCACCGTCGGCTGGCTCACGTCCGCCTTGCGCGCGATGTCGACGATCGGGTCGTTGATGATCGAGCGCGGATGGTTCAGCGCGAGATCGGCGACGCGGCGCTCGGCCGGCGTGAGCGCGTCGCGCATCTGGCGGATCCGCTCGAACACGGCCGACGACGCGCCGCCCGACCGGTTCGACAGCTGTTCCGCGAGGATCGCCGACACGCCGAGAAATGCCGGATATTCGGCGGTGATCAGGTAGGTCGGGATGTTCTGGAGATACTGCGTGAAACGGCCCTTCGCCTCGAAGCGTGCGCGGAACGACGAGCGCGTGAACAGTTCGCCGAGCTTCAGCGCGACGCCGCCGCCGATGTAGACGCCGCCGAGCGCGCCGAGCGTCAGCGCGACGCTGCCGGCGAACGCGCCGAGAATCCCGCAGAAGCATTCGACCGTCTCGAGCGCGAGCGCGTCGCCCGCATGCGCGCGCTCGACGATCTCGGCCGTGTCGACGCTCGCGGCGACGCGCTTCTTGTCGCGCGCGGCCAGCGCACGATAGATGATCTCGATGCCGGGGCCGGCGCACACACGCTCGAACGACACGTGCGGAAACTTCTTGCGCGCGTACTGCAGCACGAGATCCTCGCGCTCGTCCTGCGGCGCGAACGACGCGTGACCGCCTTCGCTGCCGAGCGCGATCCAGCGGTCGTCTGCCGGAATCAGGCCGGATACGCCGAGCCCGGTGCCGGGCCCGAGCAGCCCGATCACGCTGTTCTGGCGGCGCGCGCCGCCGCCGATCTGCACGCGCTGTGCATCGGTGAGGCCGGGCAGCGCCATCGCGAGCGCGGTGAAGTCGTTGACGACGAGCAGCGTGTCGAAGCCGAGCGCGCGGCGCGTCGCCTCGATCGAGAAGCTCCAGTCGTGATTGGTCATCGTGACCTGGTCGCCGTCGACCGGGTTCGCGATCGCGATCGCCGCGTGGTTCACGCGGCTGATCTTCACGTCCTTCAGGTACTTGCGGATCGCGTCGGTGAGCGTCGGATAGTCGGCGCCGGGATAGACGCGGATCTGCGTGATCTCGCCCGGGCCGGTTTCCAGCGCGAAACGCGCGTTGGTGCCGCCGACGTCCGCGAGCAGGCGCGGGCCGTCGGCATGCTGGCCCGCGACGACAGCCTTACTTTGCGCACCAGTAGACATCGAGCTTGGTCCCCTTGTCGTTGGCCAGTTGGGAAATCGCGTTCTTCTGCAGCGTGGCGGCCGCGGCGTCGAGCACGTCGCGCTTGGCGGCACCCGCGATCAACAGGAAGAGCCGGTCGACGCGCTTTAGCGCATCGAGCGAAAAGCTCACGCGCGCATGCGGTGCCGCGCCGGGATGCACGGCGACGAAGCGCTCGGGCGTCGTGATCGCGTGGTCCCATTCGGGCGCGTCCGCGAAGATCGACGCGGTGTGGCCGTCCTCGCCCATGCCGAGCACGGCGACGTTCGGCACGCGGTAGTCGGCGTTCGCGTTGAGCGCGGCGACGTGCGCATCGAGCGTCGCGCGCGTGTCGACGAGCGGCAGGAAGCGGGCAGGGGCCGCCGCGTGCTGCAGCAGCGTGTCGCGCACGAGGTGCGCGTTGCTGGCTGCGTCGTCCTCCGGCACCCAGCGGTCGTCGACCAGCGTGACGTCGACGCCGGCCCAGTCGAGCGCCGTGTGCGATAGCGTTTGCAGGAACGGGCGCGGGCTCGTGCCGCCGGACACCGCGAGCGTGGGGCGCGCGGGGCCGGCGAGCGCGGCGCGCAGCGCATCGACGACGGCGCGCGCGAGCGCTTCGCTTTGCGCTTCCTGGGTGTCGAAAGCGTGGATCTCGATCACATCTCCTCCGGACTGCTTTGTCTGTTCAATTCGTGCGTATCGTGGAGCAGGTTGCCGCGCGCGAGTGCGCACGGCAACGGGTTGCATCAGTTTTCTTCTTCGAGCCAGCAGGTGCCGTGCTGCGCGAGCATCGCGCTCGCCGCGGCCGGCCCCCATGTGCCCGCCGCGTACGGCTTCGGCGGCTTCAGCGTGCGTGCCCATTCATTGAGGATCGGCTCGACCCAGCGCCATGCCGCTTCCTGTTCGTCGCGGCGCACGAACAATGCAAGACGGCCGTTGATCACGTCGAGCAGCAGGCGCTGGTACGCCTCCATCTGCCCTTCCTTGAAGAACTGGTCGAACGCGAGGTCGAGGTGCACGCTCGCGAGGTTCATCCCTTCGCCGGGCTGCTTCGCGAGGCAGTACAGGCGAATCGTCTCGTTCGGCTGCAGCCGGATCACGAGGCGGTTCGAGCCGGCGCGCAGCGCGGTCGGCCCGAGTGCCGAGTGCGGCACCGGCCGGAAGTTGACGACGATCTCCGCGACGCGATCGGCGAGACGCTTGCCGGTGCGCAGGAAGAACGGCACGCCGGCCCAGCGCCAGTTCTCGATCTCGACCTTCAGCGCGACGAAGGTTTCGGTCTGGCTGTCGGACTTCACGCCCGGCTCGGTCGCGTAGGCCGGCACCTGCGCCCCCTTGATCACGCCCGCATGATACTGGCCGCGCACCGCGACCTTGCCGATGTCACGCGGATCGACCGGCTTCAGCGCACGCAGCACGCGCAGCTTTTCGTCGCGCACCGAGTCGGAATCCATCGAGTGCGGCGGCTCCATCGCGACGATCGACAGCAGCTGCAGCAGGTGGTTCTGCACCATGTCGCGCAGCGCGCCCGTATTGTCGTAGAAATCGCCGCGCGCCTCGACACCGAGCTCCTCGGCGATCGTGATCTGGATGCTCTCGACCCATTCGCGGCGCCACAGCGGCTCGAACAGCGCATTGCCGAAGCGCAGCGCGAGCAGGTTCTGCACCGGCTCTTTCCCGAGGTAGTGGTCGATCCGGTAGATCTGGTCTTCCGCGAAGATCTCGCCAACCGCGTCGTTGATCGCGTTCGACGAGCGCAGGTCGTAGCCGAGCGGCTTCTCGAGCACGATGCGTGCGCCTTCGTTCAGGCCGACCGACGCGAGCGCCTTGCAGATCGGCACGAACAGCGACGGGCCCGTCGCGAGATAGAACACGCGGATGCCGGGCAGTTGCGCGACCGCGTCGCGCAGCACGACGTAGTCCTCCGCACGGCCGAGGTCGAGCTTCACGTATTCGATGCGCTCGAGGAAGGATTGCCACGCGCCGTCGTCGAATGCCTTGCCGGCCGCCTTCGCCGCATGCGGCTTCACGTGCGTGTCGACCCATTCGAGATAGCCGGCCCGATCCGATTCGTGCCGCGCGACGGCAACGATCCGGCCGCTTTCCGCAAGCATGTTGCCGCGGTGCGCTTCGAACAGCGCGGGCAGGATCTTGCGCATCGACAGGTCGCCGGTGCCGCCGAAAAGTACGAAGGTAAAGCTGGAATCGGTATGCATGTGTCTCCGCCGGTTGGGGGCTGGGAAGCGATCCGTAGTGTGATAAAAATATTTTTGACACTGAATTGTAGTTTAACTACAATCCGCCGCAAGGGGTAGCACCTGGGTGAAGAAAAAAAGAAGTGCGGTCGATGAACTGCACGAGCTTCGCCTTCGGGAACGCCTTGTGCCGAATGTTATCGGACATTGACGGTGCGCATCGTCCGCGCGCCGTCGCCCCGGGCTCGCGCCGCGGCATCGCGGCGGGCCAGAAACACAAAGAGGAGACACGCCGTTGAATCTCGATTCACGCTTTCTATAAGAGCCCGGCCGGTCATCGGCCCCGTACGCTGCACGCGTCCCGCGGCTCGATTTCCCCGTCGTTTATCAAGAAGCCGGTTCCCCGTCCGGGAACCTCACGAGTTGATTCAGTCTGGAGGAGATAAGTAATGAAAGTTCGCTCGATCATGGGCGCGCTCTGCGCCGCGGGTCTGATGGCTGGCGCCGTGGCGGCGCAGGCGGCCGAGAACGTAACGGTGCTGCACTGGTGGACCTCGGGCGGCGAGTCGAAGGCCGTCGGCGTGCTGAAGGACGACGTGCAGAAGCAGGGCTACGTGTGGAAGGACTTCGCGGTCGCGGGCGGCGCGGGCGCGGCGGCCATGACCGCGCTGAAGACCAAGGTGATCAGCGGCGACGCACCGTCGGCCGCGCAGATCAAGGGTCCGCTGATCCAGGACTGGGCTGATCAGGGCGTACTCGTCAACATCGATTCCGTCGCCGGCGACTGGAAGCAGAACCTGCCGCCGGAAATCGACAAGATCATCAAGTACAAGGGCCACACCGTCGCTGCACCGTTCTCGGTGCATCGCGTGAACTGGCTGTACATCAACAAGGCCGCGCTCGACAAGGTCGGCGCGAAGGTGCCGACCACCTGGCCCGAATTCTTCGCGGTGGCCGACAAGCTGAAGGCCGCCGGCATCCAGCCGGTCGCGATGGGTGGCCAGCCGTGGCAGGACCTGACGCTGTGGGAAGACGTGGTGCTGTCGCAGGGCCCGGCCTTCTACAAGAAGGCGCTCGTCGATCTCGACCAGGCCACGCTGACGTCGCCGCAGATGCTGTCCGTGTTCGACACGGTGCGCAAGATCCAGGGTTACTTCGACACCGGCCGCAACGGCCGCGACTGGAACCTCGCGACCGCGATGGTGATCAACGGCAAGGCCGGCATGCAGTTCATGGGCGACTGGGCGAAGGGCGAGTTCGAGAGTGCCGGCAAGAAGTCGGGCAAGGACTACATCTGCGCGCCGGTGCCGGGCACCGCGAACGCGTACACGTTCAACGTCGACTCGTTCGTGTTCTTCCAGCAGAAGGGCCAGAAGGCCGCGACGCCGGGCCAGCTCGCCCTTGCGAAGACGATCATGACGCCGGATTTCCAGGAGCAGTTCAGCCTGCTGAAGGGTTCGATTCCGGTGCGCCTCGGCGTGAAGATGGACAAGTTCGACGACTGCGCGAAGAAGTCGTACGCCGACGAGCAGACCGCGATCAAGTCGGGCGGCTACGTGCCGTCGCTCGCGCACGGGATGGCGCAGAGCGATGCAACGGCCGGCGCGATCACCGACGTCGTGACGAAGTTCATGAACTCGCAGCAGGATTCGAAGAGCGCGGTCGCCGCGCTCGCGAAAGCCGCGAAGGTGAAGTAAAGCGCGACGGGCGCCCGGCTGGAAACGCATCGTCGGCCGGGCGTTTTTGCATGTGCAGCAAACGGGCTCGCCCCGCGGGCCCGTGCCGTACCCGGCGCCGGCCCGGCCTGCGCCGCCCTCGTTCCAGGAGTCGAATCAAGTGGCTGCCCCTCTTAGCGGAAACGGATCCGGCGCTGCCGTCGCACGGCGCACGTCGCCGATGTCGGCCTTCGCCGATCGCTGGATTCCGAAGCTCGTGCTCGCGCCGAGCCTTGCGATCGCCGTGGTATTCATCTACGGCTTCATCCTGATTACCGGCTATCTGTCGCTCACCAATTCGCGGCTGTTGCCGAACTACGAATTCGACGGCTTCGGCCGCTACTCGGACCTGTTCCAGAACGACGTGTGGTGGACCTCCGCCGCTAACCTCGGCTGGTTCGGGATTCCGTTCATCGTGATCTGCGTCGCGCTCGGGCTGTTCCTCGCGATCCTGCTCGACCAGCGGATCCGCAACGAAGGCGCGCTGCGCGCGATCTTCCTGTACCCGATGGCGCTGTCGTTCATCGTCACGGGCACCGCGTGGCAGTGGATCCTGAACCCGGGCCTCGGCCTGGAGAAGGTGATGCACGACTGGGGCTGGACGAGTTTCTCGTTCGGCTGGCTCGACGATCCGGACAAGGCGATCTTCTGTATCGTGATCGCCGCCGTGTGGCAGTCGACCGGCTTCGTGATGGCGCTGTTCCTCGCGGGGCTGCGCGGTGTCGACGGCGAGATCTTCAAGGCTGCGCAGGTCGACGGCGCGACGCTGCCGACCATCTACCGCAAGATCGTGATCCCGAGCATGCGCCCGGTGTTCTTCTCGGTGCTGCTGATCCTCTGCCACATCACGATCAAGACCTTCGACCTGGTGGTCGCGCTGACGGCGGGCGGCCCCGGCACGTCGTCGTCGCTGCCGGCCATGTTCATGTACACGTTTTCGTTCAACCGCGGCCAGCTCGGGCTCGGCGCGGCGTCGTCGGTGATGATGCTCGTGACCGTGGTCGCAGTGCTGGTGCCGCTGATGTATATGGAATCGAGGAGCACCCGCAATGCAGCCTAAGATGACGATCAGCCGGGCAGTGATCTATGCGGCGTTGATCCTGTTCGCGCTGTACTTCCTGTTCCCGATCTACGTGATGCTGTCGACGTCGTTCAAGGACCTCGACCAACTGCGCACCGGCAACCTGCTGACGCCGCCGACGCACTGGACCCTCGATCCGTGGGTGAAGGCATGGAGCGGTGCATGTACCGGCGTGCGCTGCGACGGGATGAAGCCGTTCTTCCTGAACTCGCTGCAGATGGTGATTCCGGCCGTGCTGATCTCGTCGCTGATCGGCGCGTTCAACGGCTACGTGCTCACGCACTGGCGCTTTCGCGGCGCGGATGCGCTGTTCACGATGATGCTGGTCGGCTGTTTCATCCCGTTCCAGGTGATCCTGCTGCCGATGGCGCGCCTGCAGGGGATGCTCGGCCTCGCGAATACGATTCCGGGCCTGGTGTTCGTGCACGTCGTGTACGGGATCGCGTTCACGACGATGTTCTTCCGCAACTTCTACGTGAGCGTGCCGGCCGAGCTCGTGAAGGCCGCGCGCATCGACGGTGCGGGTTTCTTCACGATCTTCACGAAGATCCTGCTGCCGGTGTCGCTGCCGATCTTCATGGTGTGCCTGATCTGGCAATTCACGCAGATCTGGAACGACTTCCTGTTCGGGATCGTGTTCTCCGGCGTCGACTCGATGCCGATCACGGTCGCGCTGAACAACCTCGTCAACACGTCGACGGGCGTGAAGGAATACAACGTCGACATGGCCGGCGCGATCATCGCCGCGCTGCCGACGCTGCTCGTCTACGTGGTCGCCGGCCGCTACTTCGTGCGCGGGCTGACGGCGGGCGCGGTGAAGGGGTAAGCGCGGCTTCATCCGATACGACGAACCGGCCGCGCATCGCGCGCGGCGCATCGAAACGAACCCGACGCGGCGCCCTAGCGCCGCGCGAGACGAGACAGAGGATTCACAGCATGGCAAGCCTTTCCATCCGTGACGTGTACAAGACCTACCCGAACGGGGTGCCGGTCCTGAAGGGTGTCGACATCGAGATCGAGGACGGACAGTTCCTGATCCTGGTCGGCGGGTCGGGCTGCGGGAAGTCGACGCTGCTCAACATGATCGCCGGCCTCGAGACCGTGACGAGCGGCGAGATCTGCATCGACGGCAAGGTCGTCAACGACCTGTCGCCGAAGGATCGCGACATCGCGATGGTGTTCCAGTCGTACGCGCTGTATCCGTCGATGACGGTGCGCGAGAACATCTCGTTCGGCCTGAACATCCGCAAGGTGCCGAAGAGCGAGCAGCAGCAGATCGTCGAGCGCGTATCGGCGATGCTGCAGATCCAGCATTTGCTCGACCGCAAGCCGGGCCAGCTGTCGGGCGGCCAGCGCCAGCGCGTCGCGATGGGCCGCGCACTGGCGCGCGATCCGTCGCTGTTTCTGTTCGACGAGCCGTTGTCGAACCTGGACGCGAAGCTGCGCATCGAGATGCGCGCGGAAATCAAGCTGCTGCACCAGCGCCTCGGCACGACGATCGTCTACGTGACGCACGACCAGATCGAGGCGATGACGCTCGGCGACCGGATCGCGGTGATGAAGGACGGCGTGGTTCAGCAGTTCGGCGCGCCGCAGGAGATCTACGATTCGCCGTCGAACCTGTTCGTCGCGGGCTTCATCGGCGCGCCGCCGATGAACTTCATCAACGGCAAGCTGGTCGAGCAGGGCGGCGGGATCGCGCTCGAAGTCGACACGGGCGTCAAGCGCGGCGCGCTGAACCTGCCGTTCGATGCGGGCAAGCTGAAGTCGCACGTCGGCCGCGAGGTGATCCTCGGCCTGCGTCCGGAGCGCATCACCGACGTGCGCCATGCGCACAACGGCGACGCGTCGCACCTGCAGCCGTTCGACGTGCGCGTCGACGTGACCGAGCCGACCGGGCCCGATACGCACGTGTTCGCGCAGGTCAACGGCAAGCGGATCGTGAGCCGCGTGCATCCGGCCGCGAACCCGCAGCCCGACCAGACGTTGTCGCTGCTGTTCGACGTGTCGAAGGCGGTGCTGTTCGATCCGGCGTCGGAAGAGCGGATCGCGTGAGGCGGCGCGTGCGCTGAATGAAAGAGAAGGGGCCGTCTCGAACGGCCCCTTTGATTTTTGCGTGCCGGCGATGCGCGGCGCGGGGGCGTCAGTGCGGCAGCCGCACGTCGAACTTGAACGTCGCGAGCCGCGCGACGAGGATGAAGCCGGTCGCGAACAGCACGCTGTACACCGAGTCGAACTGCAGCCACGCGAGCAGCAGGTAGAACCAGCAGCCGGCGAACGCGCAGGTCGCGTACGGTCGCGAATCGCGCAGGATCAGCGGAATGTCGTTGCACAGCACGTCGCGCACGATGCCACCGACCACGCCGGTGATCACGCCCATCATCACCGCGATGAAGCGTGGCATCTCGGCATCGAGCGCGATCGCGGTGCCCGAGATGCTGAAGATCCCGAGCCCGATTGCGTCGGCCACCAGCAGGAGCCGCTCGGCCGACAGTCGCGACAGCATCCGCAGCACGAACGGCGCGAACAGCGCGAGCACGAAGATCGCGATCACGTAGTCGTCGTGGACGACCCAGTAGAACGGCCGGCGTTCGAGCAGGATGTCGCGCAGCGTGCCGCCGCCGAACGCGGTGGCGAGCGCGACGACGAACGTGCCGACCGAGTCGAGACGATTCTTGCGTGCCTCGATGAAACCCGAGATCGCGAAGGCCAGCGTCGCGATCGCCTCCAGTATCGAGATCGCGAGCGTCAGCCTAGGATGCGGCACGCGGCCCCCGATCGGCGGGCGCGGCCAGCGGCTGCAGCAGCACGAGCACCGCGCCCGCGCCGCCGTCGTGGCTGCGCGCCTCGCAGAATGCGATCACTTCTTCCTTCTGCACGAGCCACGCGCGCACCTTGCCTTTCAGCACGGGCTCCTTGCCGATCGAGCCGAGCCCCTTGCCGTGGATCACGCGCAGGCAGCGCAGCCCCTTCTTGCCGGCCTCGCGGATGAACTCCGCGAGCGCGTCGCGCGCCTCGTCGCGCCGCATCCCGTGCAGGTCGAGCTGCGCCTGCACGATCCACGCGCCGCTGCGCAGCTTGCGCACGACGTCGCGGCTGATGCCGGGGCGGTGGTAGTACAGCGATTCGTCGCTGTCGAGCAGCGTCTCGGGATCGAATTCGTCCGACAGCGTCGCATTCAGCACGTCTTCCTCGTCGCGCTGCGTCTGCTTCGGCACCGGGTCGGGCGGCATGCGGCCCGACTTCGCGCGCGGCGGCGCGTTCAGCGGCTGGATCGCGCCGATTTCGTTGCGGAACAGATTCGCGTCGGCCTCCGCCTGGCGGGTGGCCTTCACGGTTTCGACGCGGGTGCGCTCGCGGCGGTCGGCTTCGCCTTGCAGCGACTTGCGCAGCGCGCCGAGGCCGGCAAGGCCCTGGCCGCGCAGTGCGGCGGCGTCGGGTGCGGGCGGTGGCGCGGCGGGCGCCGGGTTCGCGGGACGGGCGGCGATCTGCCGCTTCGCGGGATCGCTCGGATGGGGCTGGTTCTTCGCCATGATTCGGTAACCGGGCAGGCGCGTTCGGGCGCGCGGGCACAAAAAAAGCCGCTGCGCGGCGGCAGCGGCTTTCCGGCCAAGCCCGCTTCGCGGCAGCGGACGCCATTGTAGCGCCCGGCGCGCGAAGGCCTGACGCTTACTTCTTGTCGTGCAGGCTTTCGAGGTAGCGCTGCGCGTCGAGCGCGGCCATGCAGCCCGTGCCGGCGCTCGTGATCGCCTGGCGGTACACGTTGTCCTGCACGTCGCCTGCAGCGAACACGCCCGGCATGCTGGTCGACGTCGCGTTGCCCTGCAGGCCACTCTTCGTCAGGATGTAGCCGTCCTTCATCTCGAGCTGGCCCTGGAACAGGTCGGTGTTCGGCTTGTGGCCGATCGCGACGAATACGCCCTGCACGGTGAGGTCCTGCTTCTCGCCGGTCTTCACGTTCTTGATGCGCAGGCCCGTGACGCCCGATTCCTCGCCCGTCACTTCGTCGAGCACGTGATCCCACTTGATGTCGACGACGCCTTCCTTTTCCTTTTCCAGCAGGCGGTCGATCAGGATCGGCTCGGCGCGGAACTTGTCGCGGCGGTGGATCACCGTGACCTTCTTCGCGATACCCGTCAGGTAGAGCGCTTCCTCGACGGCCGTGTTGCCGCCGCCGATCACCGCGACTTCCTGGTTGCGATAGAAGAACCCGTCGCAGGTCGCGCAGGCCGACACGCCCTTGCCCATGAACGCTTCCTCGGACGGCAGGCCGAGATACTGCGCGGATGCGCCGGTCGCGATGATCAGCGAGTCGCACGTGTATTCGCCCGAATCGCCGATCAGCCGGATCGGCTGTTCGTGCAGTTTCGCGGTGTGGATGTGGTCGAATACGATTTCGGTGTTGAAGCGCTCGGCGTGCTCCTGGAAGCGCGTCATCAGTTCCGGGCCTTGCACGCCCTTCGCGTCCGCCGGCCAGTTTTCGACATCGGTGGTCGTCATCAGCTGGCCGCCCTGCGCGATGCCGGTGATCAGTACCGGGGACAGGTTGGCGCGTGCGGCATAGACGGCAGCCGTGTAGCCGGCGGGGCCGGAACCGAGAATCAGGACTTTGGCGTGTTTGGGCGTGGACATGTGCGAATCCGTAAAAGGCGGCCGCGGCGGGCGGGGTAAGGCTCGCCGGACGGTCTGGGTTGACCGGGATGCCGTCATAGATGGGTATCAGACGCGCATTATAAAGGCCCCGTTGCTGCGCTGCCGAACGAGAGTTTCAATCGTGGCGATAGCGTTCCCCGGCAGCCGGCTCGCGGCGGCGGGGCGGGCAAGGGCGGACACGACACGGCCGTCGTTGCCGGTGGCGGCGCATTGCCGCAGGCGGGTGTCACGGGCCGGGGGCCGACGGTACGGCTCGTGTGTGGGTGTGCGCTTCATGCGCCCCGGCCCTGTTATGTAACCGTCATTTACACTTGGCGCCCCGGTGCAGCGTTTACAATAAGCGGGATCGAACGACAGGCGGGCGCGCGGCCCGTCCTCTTTATACGGATTCATGGCAAAAGCTCCTTATTCCGCCCAGGCACAGGCGTTGCCGCACCGGATGTCGAAGCTCCTCACGGAGATCCGCTGGATTCTCCAGGTCGCGCTCTGCGCTTTTCTGGTGATGGCCCTGTTGAGCTACAGCCGGCGCGATCCGAGCTGGACGCACGCCGCGCAGGTGGACCACATCTCGAACTGGGCCGGCCGCGTCGGTGCGTGGACGGCCGACATCATCCTGCTGCTGTTCGGCCTGTCGGCCTACTGGCTGATCGTGCCGCTCGGGCGGCGCATCGCGGTCAACTACCGGCGCATCACGCGTCACGAGGCGGTCGTTGACGAACCCGAGCGGCCGATCGGCTGGCTCACCGAGATCTTCGCGTTCGTGCTCGTCGTGCTCGCGTGCGACGGCATCGAGGCGCTGCGGATGTGGTCGCTGAAGGTGCAGTTGCCGCGTGCGCCGGGTGGCGTGATCGGCGAGGCCGTGGCAGGCGCGATGTCGCACGCGTTCGGCTTCACCGGCGGCACGCTGCTGCTCCTGATCGCGCTCGCGATCGGCCTGTCGCTGTATTTCCGCTTCTCCTGGCTGTCGGTTTCCGAGCGCGTCGGCGGCGCGATCCTGTCCGCCGTCAACGTCGCGAAGCTGCGCCGCGAGGCCGAGCGAGATCGCAAGCTCGGCGAAGCCGCGGCCGTGCGCCGCGAAGGCAAGGTCGAAGAAGAGCGCGTGCGCATCGAGGATCACGAGCCGGTGACGATCGTGCCGCCGGTCGTCACGCCGGCGAAGTCCGAACGTGTCGAGCGCGAGCGCCAGGTGCCGCTCTTCACCGACCTGCCGGGCGATTCGACGCTGCCGCCGGTATCGCTGCTCGACCCCGCGCCGAAGACGCAGGAAGCAATTTCCGCCGATACGCTTGAATTCACGTCGCGCCTGATCGAGAAGAAGCTGAAGGACTTCGGCGTCGAGGCGAGCGTCGTCGCCGCGTATCCGGGCCCGGTCGTCACGCGCTACGAGATCGAGCCGGCCACGGGCGTGAAGGGCAGCCAGATCGTCAACCTCGCGAAGGATCTCGCGCGTTCGCTGTCGCTCGTGTCGATCCGGGTGGTCGAGACGATTCCCGGCAAGAACTACATGGCGCTCGAGCTGCCGAACCAGCGCCGCCAGACGGTGCACCTGTCCGAGATCATCGGCTCGGAAGTCTATGCGGCCGCATCGTCGGCGCTGACGCTGAGCCTCGGCAAGGACATCGGCGGCAAGCCGGTGTGCGCCGATCTCGCGAAGATGCCGCACCTGCTGGTCGCCGGCACGACCGGTTCCGGCAAGTCGGTCGGGATCAACGCGATGATCCTGTCGCTGCTGTACAAGGCGACCGCCGAGCAGGTGCGCCTGATCCTGATTGATCCGAAGATGCTCGAAATGAGCGTCTACGAAGGCATTCCGCACCTGCTGTGTCCGGTCGTCACCGACATGCGCCAGGCCGGCCACGCGCTGAACTGGACGGTCGCGGAGATGGAGCGCCGCTACAAGCTGATGAGCAAGCTCGGCGTGCGCAACCTCGCCGGCTACAACAACAAGATCGACGAGGCGGCGAAGCGCGAGGAAAAGATTCCGAATCCGTTCAGCCTGACGCCGGACGATCCCGAACCGCTCGGCCGCCTGCCGAACATCGTCGTCGTGATCGACGAGCTGGCCGACCTGATGATGGTCGTCGGCAAGAAGGTCGAGGAGCTGATCGCACGGATCGCGCAGAAGGCGCGTGCGGCCGGCATCCACCTGATCCTCGCGACGCAGCGTCCGTCCGTCGACGTGATCACCGGCCTGATCAAGGCGAACGTGCCGACGCGGATCGCGTTCCAGGTGTCGTCGAAGATCGACTCGCGCACGATTCTCGACCAGATGGGCGCCGAATCGCTGCTCGGGATGGGCGACATGCTGTACCTGCCGCCGGGCACCGGGCTGCCCGTGCGCGTGCACGGCGCGTTCGTCGCCGACGATGAAGTGCATCGCGTCGTCGAGAAGCTCAAGGAGCAGGGCGAGCCCAACTACGTCGAAGGGCTGCTCGAGGGCGGCACCGTCGACGGCGACGAGGGTTCGGCGGGCGCGGGAACCGGTGAAGGCGGCGGCGAGTCTGATCCGCTGTACGACCAGGCGGTCGAGATCGTCATCAAGAACCGCCGCGCGTCGATCTCGCTCGTGCAGCGCCATTTGCGGATCGGCTATAACCGCGCGGCACGGCTGCTCGAACAGATGGAACAGTCGGGGCTCGTGTCGGCGATGTCGTCGAGCGGCAACCGCGAAATTCTTGTGCCGGCGCGCGACGCGGAATGAGTCCGCGGCGCCGGCCACCCAGGGAGAAAACCGCATCATGCAGCAACTTTCGTTCGTCCCTTCCCTTCGTTCGACGCGCCGCTGGCTCGGCGCGGCGTTCGCCGGCGCATCGCTGATGCTCGCGGCGACACACGCGTTCGCGGGCGGCACCGACCAACTGAAGGCCTTCGTATCGCAGGTGCATTCGGCGAAGGGTGATTTCACGCAGCAGATCGTCAAGGCGCCGGCCAAGGGGGCGAGCGCCGTGCAGGTCGCGCCGAAGCCGAACGACAATTCGAGCGGCACATTCGTGTTCTCGCGTCCGGGCAAGTTCATCTGGACGTACCAGAAGCCGTACCAGCAGGTGCTGCAGGCCGACGGCGACAAGCTCTACGTGTACGACCGCGACCTGAACCAGGTCACCGAGCGCAAGCTGAACGGCGCGTTGGGCGCGAGCCCGGCCGCGATCCTGTTCGGCAGCAACGATCTCGACAAGAACTACACGCTGCGCGATGCCGGCCAGAAGGGCGGCATCGAGTGGCTCGAGATGCTGCCGAAGGCGCAGGACACGCAATTCCAGCGGATCGGCATCGGCTTCCGCAACGGCACGCTCGCCGCGATGGAGCTGCACGACGTGTTCGGCAACGTCACGCTGCTCACGTTCACGAACATCCAGACGAACCCGCCGCTGAAGAGCGATACGTTCAAGTTCGTCGTGCCGAAGGGCGCGGACGTGATCACCGGCTGACCGGCGCCGCACAGTTTTTCCGACACGGGCCTGCCGGCGACGGCAGGCCCGTGTTGTTTTTGGGCGCGCGGGCAACGGGCGCGGGCACCGCGCGCGGCGGTGCAGTCGTGCGGGCTGTCATAATGTCGGGTCCGGCGGCCGCGTTCGGCCGCTACCGTTTGATGTGGAGCGAGGGTTCATGTCCGACCTGTTTCAAGTCGAGCCGCGCCGGCCGCTCGCCGAGGCGCTGCGGCCGAAGACGCTCGCCGAGGTGATCGGCCAGACGCATCTGCTGGGCGAAGGCAAGCCGCTGCGGCTTGCCTTCGAATCCGGCAAGCCGCATTCGATGATCCTCTGGGGGCCGCCCGGCGTCGGCAAGACGACGCTCGCGCGGCTCACCGCGCTCGCGTTCGACTGCGAGTTCATCGCGCTGTCCGCGGTGCTCGGCGGCGTGAAGGACATCCGCGAGTCGATGGAGCAGGCGAAGGACACGCTGAATCGCACCGGCCGTCACACGATCCTGTTCGTCGATGAAATCCACCGCTTCAACAAGGGGCAGCAGGATGCGCTGCTGCCGTTCGTCGAGTCGGGGCTCGTGACCTTCATCGGCGCGACGACCGAGAATCCGAGCTTCGAAGTCAACTCGGCACTGCTGTCGCGGGCGCAGGTGTACGTGCTGAAGTCGCTGAACGACGACGAGATGCGTCAGTTGCTCAAGCGTGCGCAGGAAATCGCGCTCGACGGCCTCGCGTTCGACGACAAGGCGATCGACACGCTCATCGGTTACGCGGACGGCGACGCGCGGCGCTTCCTGAACCTGCTCGAGCAGGCGCAGACGGCCGCATCGTCCGCCCGGGTCACGACCATCGATGCCGATTTCGTCAGCAGTGCGATGACGCTGAACGCGCGGCGCTTCGACAAGGGCGGCGACAATTTCTACGACCAGATCTCGGCGCTGCACAAGTCGGTGCGCGGTTCGAGCCCGGACGGCGCACTGTACTGGTTCTGCCGGATGATCGACGGCGGCGCGGATCCGAAATATCTCGCGCGGCGGATCGTGCGGATGGCGTGGGAAGACATCGGCCTGGCCGACCCGCGCGCGCTGCAGATGGCGAACGACGCGGCCGAGACCTACGAGCGGCTCGGCTCGCCCGAAGGCGAGCTGGCGCTCGGGCAGGCGGTGATCTATCTCGCGTGCGCGGCGAAGAGCAATGCGGGCTACAACGCGTTCAACCAGGCGATGGCGTTCGTGAAGCAGGACAAGTCGCGCGAGGTGCCCGTGCACCTGCGCAATGCGCCGACCAAGCTGATGAAGGAACTCGGCTACGGTCACGCGTATCGCTACGCGCACGACGAGCCGAACGCTTATGCCGCCGGCGAGACCTACCTGCCGGAAGGGATGCGCGAGCCGCACTGGTACAAGCCGGTGCCGCGCGGGCTCGAATCGAAGATCGCCGACAAGCTCGCGTGGCTGCGCGAGCTCGATCGCGAGGCTGGCAAGAAGGACTGACCGGCCACGCGGCTGGATGGCCGGCACCGCGGGGAGCGCGTCAGCGCTTGCGGCCCGGCTGCTTCTTCCAGTACTCGAACGGCTCCTCGTGGCATTCGATGTCCAGTTCGGCGACTCGTGCGTGCAAGCGCTCCTGCGCATCGGCGATCGCGAGGTTGTAGATCGCCGGCGCGATTTCCTCGACGAAGAAGTGCAGCAGCGCGCCGGCCTGGATGTTGCCGATCGGCTCGTCCATGTTTTCTGTGAAATAGCGTTGCAGCGATGCGATCGCGCGGTCGCGGACATCCTTGTCCAGTTCGATGGCCATCGGGTTCCCTCGGGTGATGGTGATGCGAAGGCGGGTGCGTTGCCTGCCGCGTTGCGCCCGGCCGAGGCGGCTGTCGCGCGCGGCGCGACGGCATCGCCCGACGCGCTTTGCCGGGTGCCGGCGCGCAGGCCGGCAATGCGATACTGCCACGCCCGCCGCGCGTTTGCGGCATTGTCCATCCGGCCAGTGCCGTGGCGGCCCCGCGGTGCGTTAGAATTCCCGTCTTACACAACGATTTTCCAAGTCCTCCCATGCTCGACATTCAGTTGCTGCGCAAAGACCTCGACGGCGTCGCGAAGCGCCTCGCCGATCGCGGCTACACCCTCGACGTCGCCGCGTTCTCCGCACTCGAAGCGGAACGCCGCGCGATCCAGACCCGCACCGAAGAGCTCCAGGCGCGCCGCAACAGCCTGTCGAAGCAGATCGGCGCGATGAAGGGGAAGGGCGAGGACACGTCGGCCGTGATGGCCGAAGTCGGCGGGATCGGCGACGAGATGAAGGCGTCGGAAGCCAAGCTCGGCGAGATCCAGTCGCGCCTGTCCGACCTGATGCTGGGCATGCCGAACATCGCGCACGAAAGCGTGCCGGTCGGCAAGGACGAGGCCGACAACGTCGAGGTGCGCCGCTGGGGTACGCCGCGCCAGTTCGACTTCGAGGTGAAGGATCACGTCGACGTCGGCACGCCGCTCGGCCTCGATTTCGAAACCGGCGCGAAGCTCGCCGGCGCACGCTTCACGATGCTGCGCGGCGCGATCGCCCGCCTGCACCGCGCACTCGCGCAGTTCATGCTCGACACGCACACGCTGCAGCACGGCTACAGCGAGACGTACACGCCGTACATCGTGAACCCCGAGATCCTGTACGGCACGGGTCAACTGCCGAAGTTCGCGGACGACATGTTCCGCGTCGAGAAGGGCGGCGCCGAGAACACGATCACGCAGTACCTGATTTCGACGTCCGAGATTTCGCTGACGAACACCGTGCGCGAGTCGATCGTCGAAGGCTCCGCGCTGCCGATCAAGCTGACCGCGCATTCGCCGTGCTTCCGTTCGGAAGCCGGTTCGTACGGCCGCGACACGCGCGGGATGATCCGCCAGCACCAGTTCGACAAGGTCGAGATGGTGCAGGTCGTCGCACCGGACGCATCGTACGCGGCGCTCGACGAGATGGTCGGCCACGCGGAAGCGATCCTGCAGAAGCTCGGCCTGCCGTACCGCGTGATCACGCTGTGCACGGGTGACATGGGTTTCTCGGCCGCGAAGACGTTCGACCTCGAAGTGTGGCTGCCCGCGCAGAACACCTATCGCGAGATCTCGAGCTGCTCGAACACCGAGGCGTTCCAGGCACGCCGGATGCAAGCGCGTTTCCGCAACGCGCAAGGCAAGCCGGAACTCGTGCATACGCTGAACGGCTCGGGGCTCGCGGTCGGCCGCACGCTCGTCGCGGTGCTCGAGAACTACCAGAGTGCCGACGGTTCGGTCACGGTACCGGAGGTACTGCGTCCGTACATGGGCGGCATGGAGCGAATCGAAGCGCCTGCACAGGCGTCGTGAGATTGCTGCGCGATCGATCTCCGAGGGCATCGCAAAAATTTTGCAGAAAACGCTTGTGAGTGTCGAAGAGATCGTTCTATAATCTTTTCTTTCCCGGACACGACCAACCGGGAAATGAAGCAGCAAGGAAGGAGAGGTGGCAGAGTGGTCGAATGTACCTGACTCGAAATCAGGCGTACGGTTTCCCCGTACCGTGGGTTCGAATCCCACCCTCTCCGCCAAAATACGAAACCCCGTGATCCGGAAGGATCACGGGGTTTTTCGTTTGTGTCGTCCGGCCGTGAACGTGGCTGCATCGACGACGGTGTATCGCCACGTTCAGGTCGCAGCAAGCCGCGTGACGATATCGCGCGACCGCGCTGTCCTGCATCACGCCGCAGCCGAATACCGCGCGAGCACGCGCGCGCGGATCGACGGCTTGATGTTCGACTGCGCCATGTTGCCGCCGTAGTGCGCGACGACACGCGGGTTCATCACGCGATACCAGAGCGGCGGCACATAGGCGAACAGAATCATCGTCGCGTAGCCGGCCGGCAGTTGCGGCGAGTCGTCGAAGTGACGCAGTGCCTGGTACGAGCGCGTCGGGTTCGCGTGATGGTCGGCGTGCCGCTGCAATTGATACAGGAACAGGTTGGTGACGACGTGATTGCTGTTCCACGAATGCTGCGGCGTGCAGCGTTCGTAGCGGCCGCTCGGCAGCTTGCGGCGGCCGAGCCCGTAGTGCTCGACGTAGTTGACGACTTCAAGCAGCGACGCACCGTACACGGCCTGGATCACGAGGAACGGGATCACGACCTTGCCGGCCATCGCGATCGCGATGCCCCACACGACGACGGTCATCGCCCATGCGTGCAGCACCTCGTTGCGCCAGGTCCACGGCGAATGCCCGAGCCGCTCGAGGCGCGCCTTTTCGAGCCGCCACGCCGAGCGGACGCTGCCCGTCATCGTGCGCGGCAGGAAGGCCCAGAACGATTCGCCGTAGCGCGCGCTCGCCGGGTCCTCGGCCGTCGCGACGCGCACGTGATGGCCGCGGTTGTGCTCGACGAAGAAGTGCCCGTACGCAACCGGCGCGAGCGTAACTTTCGCGAGCCAGCGCTCGAAGCGGTTGGTCTTGTGCCCGAGTTCGTGCGCGGTGTTGATCGAGATACCCGTTGCGGCGCCGAGCGACAGCGCGAAGCCGACATAGTCGTACCACGCGAGCGCGTGCGTGCCGACGATCCACACGCACATGAAGAACGCGACGTATTCGACCAGCGTCGCGAGATAGACGATGTAGCGGTAGTAGCGCGCCCGTTCGAGATGCGGGACGACGGCTTCGGGAGGATTGTCGCGATCGTCGCCGATCAGCGTGTCGAGGATCGGAATCACGCCGAACGCGAACAGCGGGCCGAACCACCAGAACACGTGAAGGCCCGTCGACAGCGCGAGCTGGGCCGAAAGAATCGGCAGCGTGATGGTCACCGCGCCGAGCAGCCACAGATAACGTTTGCCATCCGACCAGCCCGAGGCCGATTCGTCGGTCATTGCCATTGTCTCCCTCCTTTGGGGGCCGGCTCCTGCGCTCGAGGGCGCAGGAGCCGCACGTGCACGTTTATCGTCGTTCGAATCGTCGTTGGTCCGCGACACGGCGTGCGTCACCGGATCGTTGGTCCGGTTGTGCCAGTTATACGACTGTCGCGCGCGCTTTCCAAACACCGCCGCTAGGCATGCAACTCCAAACGGCGGACCGTGCATGACGCAGGTCGGGAAGGGCCGGTGCGGGGGTGATTGAAACAGGCAGGCAAGTGCCGATCCGCTCGCGCGAGCGCTGTTCTTGTCAGATGAATGTATGGCGCGACGCGCGCGTACATATGGCCGCGCGCGCCGAAACGAATGTTGCAATGCAATATATGCGGCGCGGTAACGCACGCAGACGCAGCCATTTTGCGTACATATGTTACGGACCATCAGGCTCGTGGCGATGAAATGATGGACGCTCGTTGCATGAATACCGTATAGGACAAGGCGAGCGAGGCGGCACGTCCGACCTTGTGATCGGGAGTGCGATGTGTCGCTGCGCATCGACGCGTCAATGCTGCACCTGCACACCCGCGCGTGCGCCGCCCCCGTTGCCTTTCGATCCACGCAGCCATTTGAAAATAACGATTTGACTCATGCCCCGCTTTCGGTTGAAGCTAGCAGCTTGCTGTCCGAAAGGGGCTGTGCCTGCATGAGTTCGACCTTGACCGTTCGTCGTATCGTTGCCGACCAGGGCGGCGTGTATCGCGAACTCCGCGCCGCATCGCTGCGTGAGCCCTATGCACCCGGCGAAGCGCCGGAGGCCGAATTGCTGAACGTCGATTCCGACGCGGCGGCGGCCATCGCCGCGCTGCGTGCGGCGTCCGACGAGTCGACGACTTTCCTGCTGTACACCGAAGGCCATCCGGCCGGCATGATCGGCGCGTATTTCGACAATACGCCCGAGCGGCGCGCGTTCGTCAGCGAGCTGTGGGTCGCGCACGCGGTCCGCCACCTGCGCGGCGGCGTGCTGCTGCTGGAAACGGCCACCGCATGGCTCGCCGAACGTGGTGCGCAGGACGTCTACGCATGGATCGCCGATGCGAACCGCAACGCGATCCGTTTCTACGAACGTGCGGGTTTCGGTAACACGGGCGAGCATGCGCCGATCGGGCGGATGCCCGGCGCGATGAAGTCGTTGTTCGTGTCGCACTTCAACACGCCCTGACGCATGAACGCGCGGGCCGCACGGCGCGATGAAGGCCAGCTCGCCCGTCCGACTGCCCGCCTGCCGGTTGCGCGCTCGCGGCGACCATCGCCGCCCGGTTCCCCAAAAATAATGGCCGCACGCGTGGACGCCTGTAAAATACGCAAAAATTTTTTGCAGAGTGTCCATGTCGCTTAAAAAATCGCCATTCTTCGAGCTGCGCAGCGGATCGGTCGATACGTTGCTGTTCACCGTGAAGACGACCGATCTCGAGGCGTTGCGTACCGAACTGGTCAAGCGCTTCGAAGCGACTCCCGAGTTTTTCGCCGATGATGTCGTCGCGATCGACGTCCGCCGCCTTGCGGACGGCGAACGCGTCGCGCTCGCCGACATCCGCCAGATGCTGAACGACGTGCGGATGCGCCCGGTGGGCGTCGTTGCGCTAGCCACGCAGGGCTGGGCGGGGGAAGCCGGCCTGCCGTTGCTCGAGGCGCGCGATCGCCGCGTGTCGGCCGCGAAGCCGGCCGACGAAGCGGAGCCGGCGCCGGTCGTCGCGGCTGCTGCCGCGGCAGCCGAACCGGCACCGGAGCCTGCGCCGACGCCGATTCCGGCGGGTGGCCAGACGCTGGTGATCGACCGGCCGCTGCGTTCGGGGCAGCAGATTTACGCGAAAGGAGACCTCGTGGTGCTTGCGCCGGTCAGTCACGGCGCCGAGATCATCGCGGAAGGCAACATCCACATCTACGCGCCGCTGCGCGGCCGCGCACTCGCGGGTGTGCACGGCAATCACGACGCGCGCATTTTCTGCACGTGTCTCGAACCGGAACTGATTTCGATCGCGGGTATCTATCGAACGACCGAGAACCCGTTGCCCGCCGACATACTGGGCAAATCGGTGCAGATCCGGCTCGAAGAGGAAAAATTGATGATCGAACCGCTGCGCCTGACGTGATTCGCACGGCGCGCTCCGGATCGATCGGCTCTCATTGACGAACACAGGGTATTGGGTAAATGGCAAAAATCATCGTGGTGACTTCGGGCAAGGGCGGCGTGGGCAAGACGACGACCAGCGCGAGCTTCGCGTCCGGCCTCGCGCTGCGCGGCCACAAGACGGCCGTGATCGACTTCGACGTCGGCCTGCGCAACCTCGATCTCATCATGGGCTGCGAGCGCCGCGTGGTGTACGACCTCGTCAACGTGATCCAGGGCGAAGCGAACCTGAACCAGGCGCTGATCAAGGACAAGAAGTGCGAGAACCTGTTCATCCTGCCGGCATCGCAGACGCGCGACAAGGATGCGCTCACGCGTGACGGCGTCGAGAAGGTACTGAACGACCTGGTTGCGATGAACTTCGACTACATCGTGTGCGATTCGCCGGCCGGTATCGAGGCAGGCGCGCTGCACGCGATGTACTTCGCGGACGAAGCGCTGATCGTCACGAACCCGGAAGTGTCGTCGGTGCGCGACTCGGACCGCATTCTCGGTATCCTGTCGTCGAAGACGAAGCGCGCGACCGAAGGCAAGGATCCGATCAAGGAACACCTGCTGATCACGCGTTACAGCCCGAAGCGTGTGAGCGAAGGCGAGATGCTGTCGCTCGAGGACATCAGCGAGATCCTGCGCATCAAGCTGATCGGCGTGGTGCCCGAATCGGAAGCCGTGCTGCACGCATCGAACCAGGGTCTGCCGGCCGTGCATATCGACGGCACCGACGTTGCGGAAGCGTACAAGGACGTCGTTGCTCGCTTCCTCGGCGAAGACAAGCCGCTGCGCTTCACCGATTACCAGAAGCCGGGCCTGCTGCAGCGCCTCTTCGGCAGCAAGTAACGGAGGCCGCCCATGTCCATCCTTTCGTTTCTCCTCGGCGAGAAGAAGAAGTCCGCATCGGTCGCGAAGGAGCGCCTGCAGCTCATCATCGCGCACGAGCGGGTCGGTGGCCGGCCGCCGGCCGATTACCTGCCGGCGCTGCAGAAAGAGCTGGTCGCGGTCATCTCGAAGTACGTCCATATTTCGAACGATGACATCCGCGTGAGCCTCGAGCGCCAGGACGATCTCGAAGTCCTCGAAGTGAAGATCGAGATCCCGCAAGCCTGACCTTCGCCGGTCTCCCCCCGCACGGCGGCGTATGCCGCCGTGCGCGTCTTACGCCCTGTTGCACTTTCGGGCTCGCCGTAACACGGTGTCTGTCGGCCGTTGGTCGACCTCCCGCATTGAACGAATACGCTCGCGTCATTTGTTAATCAGGAGGTTGTGATGGCTGTCTCTACTGTTCAACGTCGTATCGTTTCGCTCGCGCTGTTCGCCGCGGGCCTGTCGGCCGTCGTCGCGCCGCTCGCCGCGCGCGCGGACGAAATCCTCGTCGGCGCGCCGGTGATGGTGCAGTCGGGCCGGATGGTCGTCGCCGAACCGGTCGCCGTGCCGGCCGGGGAAATCGTCGTCGTCGCGCCGAACGCGCCGCCGCCCGTGCGCTACGAAGTCGTGCCCGACGCGCGTGTCGGCTATGTGTGGGAGCGCGGTCACTGGCGCTGGGATCATGGTCGCTATGTCTGGATCGGCGGCCACTGGGAAACCGAGCGTATCGGCATGCACTGGGTGCCGGGCCACTGGGATCACCGCGGCCCGAACTGGTTCTGGACCCGCGGCCACTGGGCTTGATGGAGGCGTGCGATGAAACGAACCGCCATTGCCATCGCGCTCGTCGCGATCACGCTCGCAGGCTGTATCGTCGTGCCGGCGCGGCCTGTCTACTATCGGCCGGCGCCGGTGGTGATCTATTGAGTATCGCGCGGGCCTGCTTGCGCCGGGCCGCTCGTGGCGGATGCAGGCCGGCCGCCGTCATGCGGCGTAGCCGGCGCGTGCGTGGCCCCGCTATCGGTCGCCGGGGTGTCCGGCTCGCCACTGTCCCGTTCGCGCAGCGTGTCGAGCGGGTCGGCGGGCGCGGCGGCCGCGTCCTGCGGCTCGGTGACGCCGGTTATGGCCGCCGGTGCAGCAGCAGGTTCGGCGGCGGCCGCGGGCGGCGCGAGATAGCGCTGTGCGAGCGTTTCGTAGAGCGGCGGCGCGAAGAAGCGCGCCATGCGGCTCGACACCAGTGCGGTCGCCATCAGCGAAATCACGAGTGCGTGGCCGTTGATCATCTCCATCACGATCACGAACGACGTGATCGGCGACTGCGTGACGGCCGCGAGGTAGCCGACCATCGCGAGCGCGATCAGCATCGGCAGGCTCATGTCGCCGAACACGATGTGCAGCAGGTTGCCGAACCCGGCGCCGATCGACAGCGACGGCGCGAAGATCCCGCCCGGGATGCCGGGCAGGTACGACGCAACCATCGACACCATCTTCAGGAACGGATAGAGCACCGACAGCCGTTCATGGCCATCGAGCAGGCCGCGCGCCTCGGCATAGCCGCTGCCGAAGGTCGTCCCGCCCGACACGATGCCGACGACGGCGATCACGAAGCCGCACAGCGCCGCGAACGCGATCGGCCGCTCGCGATACAGGTCGAGCAGGCGTGCGGGCAGCCAGCGCCCGGTGTTGAGCAGCAGCCAGCTGAAGAGGCCGCCCGCGATGCCGGTCACGATCGCCGTGACGAGCACGGCGACGGCGAGCATCTTCGGGAAATGCTGGCCGGCGTCGATCGTGCCGAAGTACGTGTAATTGCCGTTCAGGCCCAATGCGACGACACCGGCGAGGATGATCGCGGTGATCAGCACGCCGCTTGCGCGGGCGGAGAAGCTGCGGGTCAGCTCCTCGATCGCGAACACGATCCCGGCGAGCGGCGTATTGAACGCGGCCGACAGGCCAGCCGCCGCGCCGGCGAGCACGAGCTGCCGTTCGATCTGCGCGTTCGAGCGCGGATAGAAGCGCCGCAGGTTGAACATCAGTGCCGCGCCGACCTGCACGGTCGGACCTTCGCGGCCGATCGTGAAGCCGCCGAGGATTCCCAGGAACGAGATCAGGACCTTGCCGAACAGGATGCGCAGCGTCAGCAGCCGCGCGCCGAACGCGCCCGGGCTCGCATGCAGCGTCGCAATGACCTGCGGGATCCCGCTGCCCTCGGCGCCCCGAAAGAAGCGGCGCGTGATCCATGCGGACGCCGCGGCGATCGACGGCGTCAGCAGCAGCGGCAGCCACGCGACGTGGTCGCGCATCGTGCGGAAGGTGTCGTAGCCCCAGTCGATCAACCGCGCGTACAGCACGGCCGCGAGGCCCACGGCGATCGCGCCCAGCCAGAACACGCCATACTGGCGCCAGATCCGCAGCGAGCGGCGGGTGAGGGCGGGAAACAGGGCGGGAAGAGCGGGACGTTGCATCGGCGGTGGGCCGGAGGGCAAAGAACGCATTATAAAAAGAACCGGATGCAGCCGGGGCTCGACAAACTTTCACAAAAGCGACGCACTTTGTTGCAAATGTAATGTCGTAGTAATGTTTGTGCGCCGCTAGCGTCGTTAGCATGGCGAAATGGTCCGATATATCCCACAAAGAACGTGAAACGCATCCTCATCGTGAAAGTGACGTCGCTCGGCGACGTCGTCCAGACGTTGCCCGTCGTCGCGGACCTCCATCGCGCTTTTCCGGGCGTGGCGGTCGATTGGGCCGTGGACGAATCGTGCGCTGAAGTCGTGCGCTGGCACCCGGGTGTGAGCGAGGTGCTCTGCGCGCCGCTGCGGCGGTTCAAGAAGCTCCGCAACGGCGGCGACCTGAAGGCGATCTCCGCGTCGATCGGTGCGCTGCGCGCGCACCGCTACGATGCGATCATCGACCTGCACGGCGTCTACAAGAGCGCAATCATCTCGATCCTCGCGCGCGCCGCGCGCCGCGTCGGTTATCAGACGCAGGATCTCGGCGAGACGGGCGCCCGTTTCGCGTATTCGCATCGCTTCGGCCCGAGGCCGGACTGCGACGCGTGGCACGGGATGCGCGTGAGCGCCGGCGAGGCGCTGGGCTATGTCCCCGAAGGCATCGCCGACTACGGGGTCGTCGCGCCGCAGGATGCGAGCCTGCCCCCCGCCGTGACCGACGGCGCGCCGTTCATGCTGCTGTTTCACGCGACGTCCAATCCGGACAAGCAATGGCCGGCCGACCATTGGGCCGCGCTGGCTATCCGGATGATGGCGCGCGGTGTGCGCGTGCTGATGCCATGGGGATCGCCGGCCGAACATGACGATGCGCAGGACATTGCCGCGCGCGCGCCGGGCGCGATCGTGCTGCCGGCGATGTCGGTGCGCGAACTGGGCGCGGCCATCGGCCGGGCCGCGCTCGTGGTGGGGGTCGATACCGGGTTCGTGCACATGGCGCACGCGCTGAAGCGGCCGACCGTGATGATCTTCGTCGCGACGTCGCGCCACCACTGCGGTATCGGCGGCGCACCGAATGCGCTGTCGATCGGTGAGCCGGGTGCGCCGCCGTCGGTCGAGCAGGCACTCGATGCGATCGATACGGTCGGCCCGGCCTACGCCGTGCTGCGTGCGCGGCTGACGGCCTAGGCGCAAGCCGGTGATTCGCGTGAGCAGGCCGCGGGGAAGCGGCGCCTGCCGGTTCAGGCGAGCAGCGCTTCGACCGTGACCACCGCGGCGATGGCCGCCAGGTTGGCGAGCAACGCCTCGAACAGCAGGCCGCGCCAGGTCTTCGGCCGAAAGCGGGCCGCGAGCAGCAGCGCGCCGCCCAGCGCGAGCGCCAGGATCAGGACGAGGTCTGCGTTGTCGAGGCGGATGTTCATCGCGGCGGCTCCTTCGGGGAGGGATCCCGGGGGCGCGCGGCGGCGCACCCAGGATCGAGTATAGGCAGCGCCACCCACCGCACAACCCGGGGCGCCCCGAAGGTTCAGACGAGTGATGTGTTGCGGGTTTCCCGCATCAGCAGCACGCCGATCAGGCTGATTGTCGCCGCGATCGACACGTACCCGCCCACCCACGACAGCCCACCGTGCGCGGCGAGCAGCTGCGCGATGTACGGCGCGATCGACGCGCCGAGGATCCCGCCGAGGTTGTACGCGACGCCCGCGCCCGTATAGCGGACGTTGGTCGGGAACAGCTCGGGCAGCAGCGCGCCCATCGGCGCGAACGTCACGCCCATCAGGAACAGCTCGAGCGTCAGGAACAGTGCGACGAGCGGCATCGAGCCGCTGCCGAGCAGCGGTTCCATCGCGAAGCCGGACAGCAGCGCGGCGATCGCGCCGACGACCAGCACCGGCTTGCGGCCGAAGCGATCCGACGCCCATGCCGACAGCGGCGTCGCGAGGCCCATGAACACCACCGCGAAGCACAGCAGGCCGAGGAAGCTCTGGCGCGGAATATGCAGCGTCGACACGCCGTATGACAGCGAGAACACCGTCGAGATATAGAACAGCGTGTAGCAGACCACCATCGCGAGCGCGCCGAGCAGCGTCGGCTGCCAGTGTTGCGAGACGAGCGTCGCGACCGGCACGCGCACGCGCTCGTTGCGGTCGAGCGCGGCCTGGAACGCCGGCGTCTCGGTGATCTTCAGCCGCACGTACAGGCCGAGTGCGACGAGCACCGCGCTGACGAGGAACGGGATGCGCCAGCCCCAGCTGCGGAACTGTTCGTCGGACAGCGACAGCGCGAGCGCGAAGAACAGCCCGTTCGACATCAGGAAGCCGACCGACGGGCCCAGCTGCGGGAACATCCCGAACCAGCCGCGCTTGCCTGGCGGCGCGTGCTCGGTCGCGAGCAGCGCCGCGCCGCCCCATTCGCCGCCGAGACCGATCCCCTGGCCAAAACGCAGCACGCACAGCAGCACCGGCGCGAGCGCGCCGATCGTGTCGTAGCCGGGCACGAAACCGATCGCGGTGGTGGACACGCCCATGACGAGCAGCGATGCGACGAGTGTCGATTTGCGGCCGATGCGGTCGCCGAAGTGGCCGAACAGGAACGAGCCGATCGGCCGCGCGATGAACGCGATGCCGAACGTGACGAACGCGGACAGCGCCTGTGCGGTCGCGGAGCCGTGCGGGAAGAACACGGGACCGATGACGAGTGCCGCGGCGGTCGCGTATACGTAGAAGTCGTAGAACTCGATCGCGGTGCCGATGAAGCTCGCGAACACGATGCGCCGGTGGCTGACGGCGCCGGCCGAACCGGTTGCGTGTGCAACGGCCGGGGGGGATGCGGACATGGATGTCTCCGTTTTGTCGTTGGGGCGGTCGGCTGAGCGTGCGCTCGGGGAGGCGGGCACCTGCCGGGAGCAGCCGAGCGGATGATGCAATGGCGGCGTGGACGCGCGCTGTGGCGCGAACGTCACCCGCCGGTCGACGATGGAGACGGATAGGTCGCCGCCGCCCGGGGCCGGCGTGGTCGGCTCGCGTGCCGGGTGCGGCGCGCGAACGCGCGCGCGGGAGGATGGCCGCGCGATTGCGGAAAATTATAGCCAGCGCCGCGACATAGCGGCAATCACGGGCGGGCGCGCGCTCAGTCGAGCGATTGCGCCTGCGCCGACGCGGTGCTTTGCAACTGGAAGTGCCCGTCGTCGTTGAACAGCCAGCCTTCCATCATCTCGATCCGACCATTGCCGTCCAGCAGTTTCGATGGTGGTGGCGGCAGCGGTGCCGAGCGGCGCAGCGACGCGAGCGCGAGTGCTTCCGCTTCGCTGTCGCCGTTGCTGCGATAGACGGATGCGTTGACGAGGCGGCCGCTGCGATCGACGGTGAACGCGACGACGACGAGCGAGCGCAGCATCGCCTGCGGCGTCCCGCGCAACACGCCGGACGGATTGTGTTCGGCGACGCAGTGTGCGACTTCCACGCGGTACTGGTCGAGATTCGCGCTGCGCGTGACTGACGGGATCGTCAGTACCGAGCGCAGCGACGGCGGCGGCGTGATCGTGCAGGCGGCAAGCATGGTGGCGGCGACCAGCGCGGCAATACGCAGCCGGTCGACGCCCGGGCGGGGAAGAGGGGGCATGGGAGGTGTGCCGGAGGGTGACTATAAAAAAATGATAGGCGCCCGGACACGACGTGTTATCGGGAGAAACGCATAGCGCGCGAATCGCGACGTGGCGATTCGCAGATGATGGCGATCGGCGGCCCGTCTGCCGGGCCGGCGTTGCGATGTGACGTGACATGCGACGGTGCGGACACGCCTTGTGCGCACGCGAGTCGCGCGCGGTGGCGGCGGTGAGGCGGGCCTCGCTCAGTAGCCGTGCGTCACGAGCGACAGAACGGACAGGTCCGGATGCGTGCCGTCTATGATGCTCTTGCCGATGTGCACGGCTTCCCGAACTGCTTCGTCGACGCTCGCATAGCTTTCCTCGCCGTCCGCGTGGAAGGGCACCGCATGATCGGGTAGCGCGGGATTCGCACCAGGATGGCAGACGTAGCCGGTGTAGGTGTAACGCGTGTCGCTGCCGGGTGCGAGGCCCGGCACCACATGGATCTCGAAGCCTTCGTAATCGACGTGATCCGTCGCTGTCGACAGTTCGGTCATGGCGGTCTCCGTGTGCCGCTCGCACGGATGGCGCGGGCGGCATCGAGTCGCGGCGGCGGTCGTGTCGCCGTGCTGATCGAATTCTAGGCGATGGCGGACCGGCCCGTGAGGCTTGCGCGCATCGCCTGCGGCAGCGTCGAGCTTGCCGCGTCGCGCGTTACCGCGTGCAGCGCGCGTCCTTGCGCTGCACGACGAGGATCACCGGGTACTTCTCGCCGTGATCGAGTTCCACCGGCGCGACGACGGTCAGCGTCGCCGGGTCGGAATCGTCGTACACGCTGACCTGCTCGTTGCGGATATACGTCACCCCGGTGCAGTTCGACGCGCGCCCGTCATCCGACACCTTGCACTGGATCTCGTTTTCCTTCAGGTAGTTGTACGGCGTCGGGCTTGCGAGATATTCGCGCAGGCTGCGCGGCGAGCCGCCGACGCCCTTCACGTACGCGATCGCGCACGACGGCGTTTGCGCGTCGGTGCCGGAGGCGGAATCGGCGGCCGCTGCGTGCGTGCTGACGGCGGCCAGCAGGGCGACGAGCGACGAGGCGATGAGGGGCTTCATGACGTGGGTTTCCCGTTTCGCGAATCGGAGCGCCGGATTGTAACGGCATCCGGCGGGACGTGTCGGCACGCGGGGCGGGCAAACAAAAACCCCGTCATTCGATGAATGGACGGGGTTTGGCGAACTTCCTGGCGGAAGCGGTGAGATTCGAACTCACGGACAGTTTCCCGTCGCCGGTTTTCAAGACCGGTGCCTTAAACCGCTCGGCCACGCTTCCACACGAGGCGGCATTGTAACCGAAATGCCGCGTCGTTCCCGCTTCAATCGTCGCGCAGGAACAATTCCTGCAGGTCGTTGAGGAAACGCTGGCCGAGCGGCGTCGGTGCGATCTGCGCAAAATCGCGCGTGATCAGCCCGCGCCGCTCCGCTTCCTTGAGTGCCGGATCGATCGTGCTGATCGGCAGGCCGGTGCGTTCGACGAAACTGTGCACGGGAAAGCCCTCGACGAGCCGCAGCGTGTTCAGCATGAACTCGAACGGCAGGTCGCGCGCGCCGACTTCACGCTCTTCCTGCACCGGCGTGCCGGCCATCGCCTGTTCGATGAAGGTCGCCGGATGCTTGTAGCGCGCCTGCCGCAGGATCCGGTTCGGGAACGACAGCTTCGTGTGCGCGCCGGCGCCGATCCCGAGATAGTCGCCGAAGCGCCAGTAGTTCAGGTTGTGCTTGCACTGATGATTCGGCTTCGCGTATGCGGACACTTCGTAGCGTCCGTAACCGGCCTCGGCCGTGCGTTCGTGAATCCATTCCTGCATGTCGGCCGACGCGTCGTCGTCGGGTACCGCAGGCGGAAACTTCGCGAACATCGTGTTCGGTTCGAGCGTCAGGTGATACAGCGACAGATGCGGCGGCGCGAACGACAGCGCGGTCTCGATGTCGGCCCGGCATTCGTCGAGCGTCTGGTTCGGCAGTGCGAACATCAGGTCGAGGTTGAAGTTGTCGAACGTCTTCGCGGCGATCTCGACGGCGGCGCGCGCCTGTGCGGTGTCGTGAATGCGGCCGAGCGCTTTCAGATGGCCTTCGTTGAAGCTCTGGATGCCGACCGACAGGCGGTTCACGCCGCTCGCGCGGAACTGCGCGAACTTCGCGGCCTCGAACGTGCCCGGATTCGCCTCGAGCGTGATCTCGGCGTCGGCATCGAGCGGCAGCAGCGCGCGCACGTCAGACAGCAGCCGGTCGAGGCCGGCCGCGGACAGCAGGCTCGGCGTGCCGCCACCGATGAACACCGTATGCACCTGGCGGCCCCAGACGAGCGGCAGTGCCTGTTCGAGATCGGCGCGCAGCGCGTCGAGATACTCGGTTTCCGGGAACCGCTCGCCTTTCCACTCGTGCGAGTTGAAATCGCAGTACGGGCACTTGCGCACGCACCACGGGAAATGTACGTACAGCGCGAGCGGCGGCAGCGACGTGAGCCGCACCTGCCCGGGCGACGTGAACGTCGCGACGACGCGCGCGCCAGTTTGCGCTGCCTGGCTCATGCGGCCTCCGGCTGCGAATGCGTGACGAAGACGATCATGCGGGTTCCTCCGCGAGCCGAGCGAGCAGCGCCTTCAGCGCAAGTGCGCGATGGCTGTGCGTGTTCTTCACGGCCGGCTCGAGTTCGGCTGCCGTCGCGCCGAGCGACGGCAGATGGAAATACGGGTCATAGCCGAATCCGTGCTCGCCGCGCGGCGTGTCGACGATCTCGCCGACCCAGCGGCCTTCGGCGAACAGCGGCTCGGGATCGTCCGCGTGGCGCACCAGCGCGAGCACGCAGCAATAGTATGCGCGCCGGTCGTCGACGCCGTGCAGCTGCTCGACGAGATACGCATTGTTCGCCGCGTCGCCCTTGTCGCGGCCCGCGCGCTGCGCGTAGCGCGCCGAATAGACGCCCGGTGCGCCGCGCAGCGCACGCACGCACAGGCCCGAATCGTCGGCGATCGCCGGCAGGCCGGTGAGGCGCGACGCATGCCGCGCTTTCGCCAGCGCATTCTCGATGAACGTGCCGAACGGCTCTTCCGCCTCGGGCACGGCCAGGTCACCCTGCGGCACGATCTCGATGCCGACTGTCGAGAACAGCGCGGTGAATTCGCGCAGCTTGCCGGCGTTGTTCGACGCGAGCACGATGCGCGACAGCGGCGCGAGGGTGCGATCGTCAGACATGGGCGGCGCCCAGCACGTCCTTCTGCAGCTGCACGAGCTGGCCGATCCCGCTTTGCGCGAGGTCGAGCAGCGCGTTCATCTCGGCGCGCGAGAACGGCACGCCTTCGGCGGTGCCCTGGACTTCGACGAAGCCGCCGGCGCCCGTCATCACGACGTTCATGTCGGTGTCGCAGCGCGAATCTTCCGCGTAGTCGAGGTCGAGCACGGGCGCGCCTTCGTACACGCCGACCGAGATCGCGGCAACGTGGTCGGTGATCGGCGAACGCGCGAGCTTGCCGGCCGTGATCAGTTTCGACACGGCGTCGTGCGCGGCGACGAAGGCGCCGGTGATGCTCGCCGTGCGCGTGCCGCCGTCGGCCTGGATCACGTCGCAGTCGATGTGGATCGTGCGTGGGCCGAGCGCCTCGAGATCGAACACCGCACGCAGCGCGCGGCCGATCAGGCGCTGAATTTCCTGCGTACGGCCCGTCTGCTTGCCGCGTGCGGCCTCACGGTCGCTGCGCGTGTGCGTCGCGCGCGGCAGCATTCCGTATTCGGCCGTCAGCCAGCCCTGGCCGCGATCGCGCAGGAATTCGGGCACGCGTTCGGCGACGCTCGCGGTGCAGATCACCTTGGTGTCGCCGAATTCGACCAGGACCGAGCCTTCGGCGTGTTTCGTGTAGTGGCGCGTGAGGGCGACCTTGCGCAGTTCGTCGGCGCGACGGCCGCTCGGGCGGGACAGGGAAGACATCATGGGGGAATCGTGGACGGAAGAGGAAACCCCGATTTTAGCGCCGAACGGCAGCCTTGCCCGGCGGGGTGGGGCGCAAAAATGGGATAATGCGCGCTTCCCGCCCCGCGCCTTGCAATGCGCCGGGCGCCTCGACATATCCCCGCCCGAGAAGGGCACCCAGACGGCGAGACGAACCATGATCTACAGCATGACGGGCTATGCGAGCGCGACGCGCGAACTCGCGACGGCCACCGGCAACGGCGGCACCAGCGTGTCGGTCGAACTGCGCACCGTGAACTCGCGCTTCCTCGACCTGAATTTCCGCATGCCGGACGACGTGCGCGCGTGCGAACCCGCGCTGCGCGAAATGCTGATGAACAAGCTGTCGCGCGGCAAGGTCGACGTGCGCATCAACCTGCAGCGCGGCGAGCAGAGCATCGGCGCGGGCGCGCTGAACCAGTCGGCGCTCGGCCAGCTCGCCGAGCTCGAGCGCTCGGTGCTCGATGCGTTCCCGGGTGTCGGCCGCCTGCGCGCGGGCGAGATCCTGCGCTGGCCGGGCGTGCTCGCCGAGAGCGGCGTGTCGGCGGAAGCGATCCGCGACGCGGTGCTCGCGTGCGGCAAGGAAGCGATCGGCGAGCTCGTCGTCGTGCGTTCGCGCGAAGGCGCGCAGCTGGCCACGATGCTGCTGTCGAACGTCACTGAAATGGAAGCGATCGTCGCGCGCATCACGCCGCTCGTGCCGGAGCTGATCGCGAAGCATCAGCAGAAGATCGTCGAGCGGCTGCAGGAAGCGCTCGGCCTCGCGGCGCCCGAAGGAAGCGCGGCGATCGTCACGCGCGAGGAAGCCGCGGAACGCATTCGTCAGGAAGTGACGATGTACGGCATCCGGATCGACATCGCGGAAGAGCTGTCGCGACTCACCGCGCACCTGAACGAAACGCGTCACGTGATCGAGAAGGGCGGCCGCGTCGGCAAGCGTCTCGACTTCATGATGCAGGAACTGAATCGCGAAGCAAACACGCTCGGCTCGAAGGCGGCGGCGAAGGAACTGGCCGACGCGTCGATGGCACTGAAGCTGCTGATCGAGCAGATGCGCGAGCAAGTGCAAAACCTGGAGTAAAAGCAACATGACCGACCCTAACCGCGACGGCCACGCGTCGCATGCGCTGCACGGCGGCGTCTATCCCGGCAACCTGTTCATGGTCATCGCCCCGTCGGGCGCCGGCAAGTCGACGCTCGTGAACGCGCTGCTGTCGAAGGACAGCGACATCTGCCTGTCGATTTCGTACACGACGCGCAAGCCGCGCCCCAACGAGCAGGACGGCCAGCACTACCACTTCACGACCGTCGAGGATTTCCGTGTGCGCCACGCCGCGCATGAATTCCTCGAGAGCGCGGAAGTGCACGGCAACTACTACGGCACGTCGCGCGTCTGGATCGAGGAGCAGATGGCGAACGGCCATGACGTGCTGCTCGAGATCGACTGGCAGGGCGCGCTGCAGGTGAAGAAGCAGTTCCGCAACGCGGTCGGCATCTTCATTCTGCCGCCGTCGCTCGATGCGCTCGAGGAGCGCCTGAAGAAGCGCGGGCAGGACGAGCCGAACGTGATCACGCGACGCCTGCTCGCCGCGGGCAGCGAGATGGCGCACGCATCCGAAGCGGAATACGTCGTGATCAACGAGAATTTCGATCGTGCGCTGGCCGAGCTCGAATGCATCGTCGCGGCGACGCGCCTGCGCTTTGCTTCGCAGTACGCGCGACATGCGGAGCTGTTCATCGAGCTCGGTATCCATCTGCCCCACGCGGAATGACGCGGGGGTAGAGGGACATAAGGTAGAATAAGGACTATATTCAGAAGGAATTACCAACATGGCTCGCATTACCGTCGAAGACTGCCTGAAGCAAATCCCCAACCGCTTCGAACTGGCGCTCGCCGCCACCTACCGCGCGCGGCAGCTCGCGCAAGGCCATACGCCGAAGATCGAGAGCCGCGACAAGCCGACCGTCGTCGCGCTGCGCGAGATCGCCGCCGGCCAGGTCGGCGTCGAGATGCTGAAGAAGGTGCCGGTGTAACGCGCATCCGGCCCGTTCCAGCCATGTAGTCCACGCGCGCAACGACTCGACCTGGAGGCGAATATGAGCACCACCCCATCGTCCGCCTCCGCGGATTCGACCACCGAAGCCACGGCCCAGTCGCCTGCGCGCCAGTACATCGACGCGGTCCTCGAACAGTCCTTCCGGCATCTGTTCGGGCCGACCGCCACTCCGGAGCAGCCGCGCAAGCACGGTGTCGTTTCGATCGCGAAACTGACGACCGCGCTTGCCGAGTATCTCCCTCCGGAAGAAATCAAAGAGGTCAAGGCGGCGTTCCACTTCAGCGACGAAGCCCACCTCGGTCAATATCGCCAGAGCGGCGAACCCTACATCACCCATCCCGTCGCCGTCGCGGAAATCTGCGCCGGCTGGAAGCTCGACGCGCAAGCCGTGATGGCAGCGTTGCTGCACGACGTGATGGAAGACCAGGGCGTGACCAAGAGCGAGCTGGCCGAACGCTTCGGCCCGAAGGTCGCCGAACTGGTTGACGGCCTGTCGAAGCTCGACAAGATGGAGTTCCGCAGTCGCGAGGAAGCGCAGGCGGAAAACTTCCGAAAGATGCTGCTCGCGATGGCACGCGACGTGCGCGTCATCCTCGTCAAGCTCGCCGACCGCTTGCACAACATGCGCACGCTCGGCGCTGTGCCGATGGAAAAGCGCCGTCGCGTCGCACGCGAGACGCTCGACATCTATGCGCCGATCGCGCACCGCCTCGGGTTGAACAACACGTATCGCGAGCTGCAGGACATGAGCTTCGCGAATTTCAACCCGCATCGCTACGCAACGCTCGAGAAGGCCGTGAAGGCCGCGCGCGGCAACCGCCGCGAAGTGATCAGCAAGATCCTCGAGGCTGCGCAACGCGCGATGACCGACGCGAAGATCGACGCCGAGATCACCGGCCGCGAAAAGACGATCTACAGCATCTACCGCAAGATGCGCGACAAGCAGCTGTCGTTCTCGCAGGTGCTCGACGTGTACGGCTTTCGCGTCGTCGTCGAGAGCCCGCTCGACTGCTACACGTGCATCGGCGCGCTGCACGCGCTGTACAAGCCCGTGCCCGGCAAGTTCAAGGACTACATCGCGATCCCGAAGATCAACGGCTATCAGTCGCTGCACACGACGCTCGTCGGCCCGTTCGGCGCGCCGATCGAGTTTCAGGTGCGCACGCGCAAGATGCACGAGATCGCCGAGGCCGGCGTGGCCGCGCACTGGTTGTACAAGAACGGCGGCGCGGATCTGAACGATGTGCAGAAGCGCGCGCATCAGTGGCTGAAGTCGCTGCTCGACATCCAGAGCGAAGCCGGCGATTCGAGCGAATTCCTCGAGCACGTGAAGATCGACCTGTTCCCGGATGCGGTCTACGTGTTTACGCCGAAGTCGAAGATCATGGCGCTGCCGCGCGGCGCGACGGCACTCGATTTCGCGTATTCGATCCACAGCGACCTCGGCAACCAGTGCGTGGCCGTGAAGATCAACAACGAGCTGCTGCCGCTGCGTACCGAGTTGAAGAGCGGCGACATCGTCGAGGTGATCACCGCGCCGTATTCGAAGCCGAACCCCGCGTGGCTCGGTTTCGTGCGTACCGGCAAGGCACGCTCGGCGATTCGTCACTACCTGAAGACGATGCGCCTGAACGAGTCGGTGCAGCTCGGCGAGCGGCTCGTCGACCAGAGCCTGAAGGGTTATGGGCTCGCACTGGCCGACGTGACGCCGGAAGTGTGGGAAAAGCTCGTGCAGTGGACGGGCAACAAGAGCCGCCAGGAAATCTTCGCGGACATCGGCCTCGGCCGCCGCGTCGCTGCGGTGATGGCCAAGCGCATCGAGGTACTGATGAGCGGCCGCGATGCGGACGACGACCTGCCGAAGTCCGAGCGTCATCCCGCACACAATGCGCCGCCGGTCGTGATTACCGGCACCGAAGGGATGTCCGTGCAGCTGTCGGCGTGCTGTCGGCCGATTCCGGGCGATGCGATCATGGGCTATATCGGCATTGGCCTCGGGATGGCGATTCATACGACCGATTGCCGTGTCGCGCAGCGCATCCATCGCCGCGATCCGGGCCGCTGGATCGACGTCGAATGGGCGCCGCAGCCGGGACGTCTGTTCGACGTCGCGGTGAAGGCGCTCGTGAAGAACACGAAGGGCATCTTCGCGCGTGTCGCGGCGGACATCACGTCCGCCGACGCGAACATCGTCCACATCGCGATGGACGAGGACCTGACGCACGAATCGACGGTGCTGCGCTTCGTGATCCAGGTCAGCGATCGCGTGCACCTTGCGAACGTGATGCGGCGCGTGCGGACCAATCCGGACGTGATGCGGATCATGCGCGAGCGCTCGACCGACGACAGCGTGCATGCGCGTCACGACGGCGGCATGCGCATCGAGCGCGAACGGCAGGATTACTGACGCGACGCGTTGCACGGACGGCGGCCACGGGCCGCCGTTTTTGTTGGTGGCGCGGGTTCGACGACGTTGTGCGGGAGCAGGTCGAGCGGACGTAGTGGTCGCAGGGAAGAGGGGAGCAGAAAAGAAAAAAGGGCCTTCCCGGAGGAAGGCCCTTCTGAGGTGGCGCGGCTGGCAGGATTCGAACCCACGACCCCTTGGTTCGTAGCCAAGTACTCTATCCAACTGAGCTACAGCCGCACGCAATAACAAAACAACGACTACTTCGAACTGAAAGGGCCTTCGGTTCGGAAGGCCCTCGAAAAAAGTGGCGCGGCTGGCAGGATTCGAACCCACGACCCCTTGGTTCGTAGCCAAGTACTCTATCCAACTGAGCTACAGCCGCACGCAATAACAAAACAACGACTACTTCGAACTGAAAGGGCCTTCGGTTCGGAAGGCCCTCGAAAAAAGTGGCGCGGCTGGCAGGATTCGAACCCACGACCCCTTGGTTCGTAGCCAAGTACTCTATCCAACTGAGCTACAGCCGCACGCAGAAGCGGAAGTATAGCAGAGCCGTATAAAAAGGGAAGCCTTATTCGCAAAATATGTCGCGCGATCTTGCACGGCCGCCTTCGTGTACTCTTGGGGCATCAGTCATCCAGGTTTTGAATCTGCATCATGAACAAGGCGTTTGTCAAAGAGTCGGACGGCGACGACGACGATCTCGACCCGAGTCAACCCGCGATTCCGGCGGGCACGAAGAACTACATCACGCCGGCCGGCCACAAGCGGCTCAGGGACGAGCTCCTGAACCTGATCGACGTCGAGCGTCCCGAGGTCGTGCGCCTCGTGTCGTGGGCTGCGTCGAACGGCGACCGGTCGGAGAACGGCGACTACATCTACGGCAAGCGACGGTTGCGCGAGATCGACCGCCGGATCCGCTTCCTGACGAAGCGGCTCGATCTCGCCGAAATCGTCGACGCGAGCCGGCAGGAGAACGTCGACCAGGTGTTCTTCGGCGCGACCGTCGACTACGCGACGCCGGACGGCGAGGGTCACACCGTCACGATCGTCGGGATCGACGAGGTCGATCTCGATCACGGTTGCGTCAGCTGGATCTCGCCGGTCGCGCGAGCGCTCATCAAGGCGAAGATCGGCGATACCGTCACGCTGATGACGCCGGTCGGTCCGCAGCCGATCGATGTGCTCGACGTTCGATATCCGGCACCGGGCAACGCGTGAGCATGAAGCGGCGCATCCGTGCAATGCCACGCTGAAACGAACAAGCGCCCCGGGTGGGGCGCTTCGTCATGACGGTCCCGGACGAACGGCCGGGACGAATCGAATCGCTCAGAAGCGGTGACGCATGCCGGCCGTGACGGCGATCTGCTTGTTCGTCGACGACGCGGTGCCGAGCCCGTTGATGTTTGCGCCGATCGCCAGGCCGTCCGAATTGACCCGCTGGTATACGCCTTGCAGGTACAGGTCGGTGCGCTTCGACAGCGCATAGTCGGCCTGCAGGTTGAACTGGTGCCAGCTCGGTGTCTGGCCGTCGAGGCGGCTGTCCGTGTACGTGTACGAGCCAGCGAGCGAGAACGCCGGCGTCAGCGCGTAGCGACCGTTGACTTCGTAGTTGTTGAAGCGCGTGCCGCCAGTGAGCGGGATGCCGCTCGACACGCCGGACTGCCCGGCGCTGATCCCCGCCGAATCGGTCAGGCGCGTCTGCGTGAATACGAAGCCGGCCGTCGCGGGCCCGAACGTGTAGTCGAGGCCCGCGCCCCAGGTGCGCTGCCGGCTGGCCGCGAACGTCCAGTCGCCGGCCACCGCGCCGGGGTCGCTGGCCGCGAGCGCCAGCGCGTTGATGTTGTTGTTGAGCTGCATGTACGCGGCCGCGACGTTGAAACCCATATAGCTGTACGACGCGCCGACGCTGTATGCGCGGTTGTTCGAGAAATCGCTGGAATTCGAGAAGCCGTACAGCGCGCCGAACTTCAGGCCACCGTAGTTTGCGCTCTGGTACTTGACCGAATTGTTGATCCGGAACGAGTTGTTCAGGTTGTCGTTGTCGAACGGATGCGCGAACTGCGTGCCGCCGTACTGGGTGCCGGTCAGCGACAATGGGCCGAGGAAATCGACGACGCTGTCGTATTGGCGGCCGAGCGTGAGCGAGCCATAGCTGTCGTGCGCGAGCCCGACGAACGCCTGGCGGCCGAACTCGCGGCCGTTCTGCTTCAGTGAGCCGTTGTTGATGCCGAAGCCGTTCTCCAGCGTGAAGATCGCCTTCAGTCCGCCGCCGAGATCCTCGGTGCCGCGCAGGCCCCAGCGGCTGCCGTTGATCGAGCCGCTCGTTTCCTGCCACGCGCTGTGTCCGCCCTGGTTGTTCGTGTAAGTGATGCCGGCATCGATCAGGCCGTACAGCGTGACGCTGCTTTGCGCATGGGCGGCGCTGGCCGCCACGCCCGCCAATGCGGCGACGATCAGGGTCTTTTTCATGATCTGTCTCCAAACAGGATGATGTCGATCGAACCTGCTGCGGGCATCGGCGGCATCGCAGGTGGCGACGCCGTGCGCGTGGGCGCGGCACCCTCGTCGGAATCCATTTGCAGTGTACGAATCGGCCGGGGCACTGAAGAAAATCGCTTCCGGCAATACTGTATTTTGAATCGCGCAAGAATGAGTATGAACCCCGAGAGCCGTGGCCATCAAGACTTTGCGGCGGCGCAGCAGGCGGAACTGCGGATCAGGACTGCGTAACGGGCGTTGCGCGATCGCGACAGGCGATCAGTAGCGGGCGAGGGTGCGGCTAGCGCGATTATTGACACAACGGCAATAGAGGTTTGTGTGGAGCATGGATAATGAAAGGATGTTCTCTCGCTATACTGCGATCTCTGCTTTCCGAAGCAGACTTTTTCGTTGACGGAAAAGATCTCCAAACCTTTGTCGGCGCGACTTCCCAGTCGCGCTTTTTTTTGCTCCGTCTTCCCGATCCCTATTGCGGGTACGAGCGCCGCTTGCGCTTGCCTGTCGGCTGCGCGTCTTCGGCTTCGGCCTGAGGCGGCGTGTACGTCCAGTCTTCCATCACGTAGTGACGGGCGTCCAGCGGTGACGCCAGCAGGTTCTGCCAATGATCGCCGTGCCAGGTCGGGTCGAACTCGGTGTCGCACGGCGCTTCATGGGACTCGGCCAGCGCGCGGGACTTGCGGCGTACGCGTGTGAGCCGGCTCGCGAAGCGCTTGATTCCGTCCAGCCACATGACCTTCTCCTTCCATTGCTTTGCACCAGCATCGCAACGTCCCCTGTTTTTCGCAACCGGAAAAAACCCGAGGAATTACCGACTTGATTTGTCCCCGGTAGGTTTTTCTCGGTATGGATTAATGGCGAACTGGGCCCGGTAACATTGACAGGTTTTTGATGCGAATCAATTAATAAAAGGCGATGGTGTACCGATTCCAGTGGTATTGACGTTTTTTGATTAAGAAGGCGCAAAAAATTCCCTTGACGCACCCGGATTGTCCAATTTATAAAGTCAGCACTCCGTCCCCGGGCGGAGCGCTGGGGGTGAGTGTCGGCGCGCCGTTGCGGGATTTCGGGAAGCGGCTATAAACAGTAGCTTTTTTGATCTAAACGAGTGGGGAACGAAGGTATGGATACCGGTATCGTAAAATGGTTTAACGATGCTAAAGGTTTCGGCTTTATTACGTCCGACAATGGCGGTGAAGATCTGTTTGCGCACTTTTCCGAAATCCGGATGGACGGCTTCAAAACGCTGAAGGAAAACCAGCGCGTTTCCTTCGACGTGAAAGTCGGCCCGAAAGGCAAGCAGGCAGCGAATATCCAGGCGGTCTGACGCGCCACGCATTGCCGATCACGTCCGGCCCCTGCATTGCGGGGGCTTTTTGTTTTTCGGGGCGCGAAAAGCTGGCGGCAGCGCATCGATTCGGGTTCGGACTGGTCGCAAACACGCATGCCGGTGCATACTCACGAAAGCATCGTTTCCCTGTCTTTTCATGTCCGATTCCCGTCCGTCCGATCCCGCCAGCGAACAACCGCTCGTCTTCGTCGACCTTGAAACCACCGGTGGCTCGTCCGCCGAACACCGCATCACCGAAATCGGTATGGTCGAAATTGGTCCGCTCGGCGTATCGACGTGGACGACGCTCGTCAATCCGGGACAGTCGATTCCGCCCTTCATCCAGCAACTGACGGGCATTTCGGACGAGATGGTACGCGATGCGCCGTCGTTCGCGTCGCTCGCGCCCCCGCTGTTCGAACGGCTCGACGGCAAGCTGTTCGTCGCGCACAACGCGAGCTTCGACCGTGGCTTCCTGCGCGCCGAGTTCGAACGTGCCGGCATCGCGTTCAACCCGGACGTGCTGTGCACGGTGCGGCTGTCGCGTGCGCTGTTTCCGCGCGAGGCGCGGCACGGACTCGATGCGCTGATCGAGCGGCATGGCCTCGTCCCCGCGGCCCGCCACCGGGCACTCGCAGATGCGGATCTCCTTTGGCAGTTCTGGCGGCAATTGCACGAGATCGTGCCGCTGGAGCGTCTGCGCGACCAGATCGCGCGCACGACGCGCCACTTCCGTCTCGGGGGGAACCTGACTGAAGCGTGGCTCGATACCGCGCCCGCCGGATGCGGTGCGTACGCGTTGTTCGGGGAGGGTGATGAAGCCCTTTATGTCGGGCGCAGCGTGCGCGTGCGACAGCGCTTGCGCGCGCTGCTGACCGGCGAGCGGCGCTCGTCGAAGGAAATGCGGCTTGCGCAGCAGGTGCGGCGTGTCGAATGGCAGGAAACCGGCAACGAACTCGGCGCGATGCTCGCCGAGGCGCAGTGGATCGCCCGCTTGCGTCCGTCGTACAACCGGCGTCCCGCCGATCACGCCCGTGCGGGCAGTGCGCCCTGGCCGTTCGACGGCGCGGTCGCGTTCGAAGCGTGCGGCGAGCGTCGCATGTTTCATGTGATCGACGGGTGGCGCTACCTCGGGGCAGCCGATTCGCTCGACGCGGCCGTGCGGCTCGCGGCCGATGGTCCGGACGGCGCGTTCGAACCCCATACCCACCGGCTGCTGCAGACCCATCTCGCGCGTGGCCTGCAGCTGATTCCGCTCGTGGTGCTCACGCCTACCGACTGAACGGCACGCGCGTCCGCACCGTATGGCGTGTGCAGTCAGCCGATCGCGCTGGCGCCGCCGGCCGAGCAGACGTGCGCCAGTGCAGTGCCGAGCGCCTGCGTCTGGGTGGCGTCGTAGCGTGTGAGCGTCTTCCAGTTCGCGATGCTGCGAGCGAGCCGCGCCTGGCAGTCGGGCGCGTCGCGCAGCGGCGCGACCTGGGCGAGGCCGGTCAGCATCTTTTGCGTGAGCTGGTCGAGCGCCGGCCGCGTGCTGGTCGCGAGGTCGGGCGGCGTGCCTTCGGGCGGCCGCGTGGCGCGCCAGGTCGCAAAGAGTGCGTTCTGCACGTCCTTGCTCGCGGCGATCTGATCCTCGAAGAACCTGCGCGCGAACGCCGGGTCCACGCCCGCCTGCGCAGCGCGCTTCTCCACCGATGAGAGCAGTGCCGCTTCGCGCGGCCCATCCTCGATCGCCTTGTGGTTCGCCCATTTCCAGCGTGCGACGGGCTCGGCAAGCGCGAGCCGCTGCGATGCGAGCGCGACGAGGTTGGTGAGCGCGGTGTCGTCGCCGTCCGCGCGCGCGACGTGCGGTGACGAAAAAAGGGCGACGCCGAGCGCGGCGACAGCGACGCTGGCACGAATGACTTGTTTCATCGGGACGATCGTGAGAGCCGGGCGGGCCGGAGGTGGAAAAACAGAAGGATAGACGAAGAGAGTCGCGCGGCGGAGCGACGCGACAGAAGAATCAGCGGACGAACTGATCCGGCACCGTCAGGCCGTTGCAACCCGGGTGCGAAGCGATCTGCGCCGAAAACGCAGCGATGAACCGCACGATATCGATCGACACGTGGCGGTTACAGAACGGAACGTAGGTTCACTTCGGCGAGTACAGCTTGTGCTGCTCGTCGAAGAATGCCCGGACGTGCTCGGGCAATTCGGCGAGGAATTCCACGCCGACGGGTTCCGGATCCGGGCTCATCACTTGCTCGGGCGGGGGCATGCGGGTTGGTCTTTCGTCCATGGTCGTTTCTCCAGCGGGTTCAATAATTATCAACCTCGCGCTCGGATTTATGCCAGTGGCGAATCGTTAGATTTTGTCTCTGTTGTATTAACGGCACATGCGCCGCTGCGCGCCGTGCGATGCCGGCTATCACGCTTTGTTCGATCGGCAACAACCGGCCGCTTGCTATACTTGCGCGCACTTTTTCCTGGACCGCGATGAAACGAACGACGCGATGGATCGGCCTCGTATGGCTGGCGCTGGTACTGAACGTACTGTCGCCCGTCGTCGGCTACGCGCGTCTCGCGTCGAGCGGTTCCGGCGAGCTCACGCTCGAGCTGTGCAGTGCGGCCGGCGCACGTCAGGTCGTCCTCGCGCAGTCCGGCGACGACCGCGGCGCGGCGTCGTTCGACCATGCCGGCGTGCCGCACTGCGTGTACTGTCCCGGCTTCGCGGCGAACGTCGCGCTCGGCACGAGCCTGCCCGCGTTGCCGGGTTTCGTGCGCGCGTTCGCATACCGGGCGGCCGCCCCGGCCGTTCCCGATTTTCCCCGCAAGGGCATCCGTCTTGCGCAGCCGCGCGGTCCGCCTGAAAACGTCCCGATCTGATTGACATCGTCCGCGCGCCCCGATGGCGCGCGCGCCGCCCGCGGCTCGATCCGCGCGCCGCGCCTTACGCGCGCGGCTCGCCGGCTCGCGTCCGGCGGCTTCCGGTCACGTTTTCAGGAATTCATTCATGTCGTTCACCTTCGCCGCGCGGCCGCCGCGCGGTCGGCTCGCGCTCGCCTGCGCGGCCGCTTTTGCCTGGCCGGCTGCGCAGGCGGCCCCGATCGATGGCGCGTCCGCCGACCCGCTGCCCGGCGCCTCGGGCAACCCGGCCGGCCTTGCCGCGTCCGCTGCAGCGGTCGTGCCCGCGCCGACGGGCGACACGCTGACCGCGGTCAGCGTCACCGCCCAGCGGCAACCCGTCGATCCGGATACGCCGGCCGTCGTCGAGTCGATCACGCGCGAGCAGATCGACGCGCACACCAACGTCGCCACCGAGGATGCGCTGAAGTACGCGCCCAACCTGATGGTTCGCAAGCGCTACATCGGCGACCGCAACAGCGTGTTCGCCGGCCGAGACTTCAACGAACTGCAGAGCGCGCGCGGGCTCGTGTACGCCGACGGCCTGCTGCTGTCGAACCTGCTCGGCTCGAGCTATGCGTATCCGCCGCGCTGGTCGCTGATCGCGCCCGACGATATCGCGCGCGTCGACGTGCTGTATGGCCCCTTTTCCGCGCTGTATCCCGGCAACGCGATCGGCTCGACCGTGCTGCTGACGACGCGCCGTCCTGAAAAACTCGAGGCGTCGCTGTCGACGCAGTTCTTCACGCAGCGCTATCACGACGGCTACGGTTTCGCGGACAGCTTCGGCGGCAATCACCAGACCGCGCGGATCGCGAACCGCGTCGGCCGGTTCTGGTTCTCGCTGTCGCTCGACCGGCTGGAGAACGACGGTCAGCCGATGCAGTATGCGAGCCCCAATTCCGCCTACAACCCGCGGCTTGGCGCCGCAGTGCCGGTGGCGGGCGCGGCCACCGACATCGGCCCTAACGGCAAGCCGCGCACGATCGTCGGCGCGCAGAACATCGAGCGGACGGAGCAGCTCAACGAGACGGTCCGGATGGGCTACGCGTTCACGGATCACGTCGACGCGACGCTGACGCTCGGGCACTGGGAGAACCATTACCGGCAGCACGGCGAAACCTTCCTGCGCGACGCGGCCGGCAACCCGGTCTACGGCGGCAACGTGTCGATCGGCGGCCAGAGCATGACCGTCGCGCCGAGCGCGTTCGCGCCGCAGCGCGGCGACCAGGAGAACTGGCTGTACGCGCTCGGGCTGAATGGCCGGCTCGATTCGGGCTGGCGACTGTCGGGCGTGGTGTCCGCGTACGACGTGTCGCGCGACGTGCTGCGCGCGGCATCGACTGCGCAGGGCGGCGCGGGCACGCTGTTCCAGGGCGACGGCACGGGCTGGCGTACGCTCGACCTGAAGGCCGAGGCGCCGCAGGTGAAGGGCCACACGTTCACGTTCGGCTATCACTACGACAACTATTTCCTGCGCAACGTCACGTACAACACGGCCGACTGGCTGGCCGGGCCAACCACGTCGCTCGCGAGCGTCTACCAGGGCGACACGCGCACGCAGGCGCTGTTTGCACAGGACGCGTGGCGTTTCGCGCCAGGCTGGCTCGCGACCCTCGGTCTGCGCTACGAGCGCTGGGATGCGTACGGCGGCGCGCTCGGCAACGCGACCGGCACGCTCGGCTACGCCGGCCGCAGCGCCAATGCGCTGTCACCGAAAGTCGCGCTGCAATGGGACGCGACGGAGGTCTGGCGCTTCCGGCTGTCGTTCGCGACGGGCACGCGCTTCCCGACGGTCGGCGAACTGTTCCAGGGCACGATCTCGAACAACGCGATCGTCAACAACAACCCGAACCTGCGGCCGGAAAAGGCGATCGACTGGGACTTCACGGCCGAGCGCGACGTGGGCGTCGGCGTGCTGCGTGCGAGCGTGTTCCAGAGCGACCTGCGCGATTCGATCTACAGCCAGACGACGGTGTCCGGTGCGTCGACCGTCACGAACATCTCGAATGTCGATCGCGTGCGCGTACGCGGTGTCGAGCTCGGCTTCAGCGGCCAGAACGTCGGGCTGCGCGGGCTAGACATCGACGCGAACGTGTCGGCGAGCAATGCGCAGATCCTCGCCGACACCGCGAATCCCGCATATGTCGGTTCGCGCTTTCCGCGCATCCCGCGCATGCGCGCGAACCTGCTCGCATCGTACCGCTTCGACGAGCACTGGCTCGCGAGCGTCGGCGTGCGCTACTCGGGCCGCCAGTTCAACACGCTCGACAACAGCGACGTGAATCCGGACGTGTACGGCGGCACGAGCATCTTCACGGTCGTCGACCTGAAGGCGCGCTACCGGTTCGACCGTCACTGGACCGCGTCGGTCGGCATCGACAATCTGACCGACCGCCGCTACTACGTATTCCACCCGTATCCAGGCCGCACTTTCTTTGGAGAACTGAAATGGTCGCTGTGAAATCGTTCGCGGCAGGCTGCGCGTTGTGGCTCGCGGCGTTGTCGCCCGCCGGCGCGCACGATGCACCGAAAGCCGCCGATCCGCATGCGGCGCACATGAGCATGCAGGCCGCACCGGCGCAACAGAAGCAGCCGCTCGCGACCGGCGCCGCGTTCGACGCGCGGCACCGGCTGTGGGTCGCATGGGTCGAAGGCGCGCACGTCGTCGTCGCGCACTCGGACGACGCGGGCCGCACGCTGTCCGCGCCCGTGATCGTCAATGCGATGCCCGAGCCGATCTACACGAGCGCGGAGAATCGGCCGAAGATTGCGACGAGCCCCGACGGTCGCGCGGTGTACGTGTCGTGGTCGATGCCGCTCGATGCGCCGTACACCGGCATGGTGCGCTTCTCGCGTTCGCTCGATAGCGGTGCGACCTGGAGCGTGCCGGTCACCGTGCATCGCGACCGGCAGGCGATCACGCACCGCTTCGACATGATGGCTGTCGATCCGGCCGGCAATATCGCGATCGCGTGGATCGACAAGCGCGATCTCGTCGCGGCGAAGGCGGCGGGGCAGGCGTACGAGGGCGCGGCCGTCTACTACGCGGTGTCGCGCGACGGCGGCACGTCGTTCGAGCCCGAGCGCAAGGTGACCGACCACACGTGCGAATGCTGTCGCATCGCGATGGCGATCGATCCGGCCGGACACATCGAAGCCGTGTGGCGCAACGTGTTCCCGGGACAGATTCGCGACCATGCGCTCGCGGTATTGCCGGTGTCGGCGTCGGAGCCCGTCGTGCCGGTGCGTGCGACGTTCTCGAACTGGCACGTCGAGGCCTGCCCCGAACACGGGCCGGCGCTTGCGATCACGCCCGACGGTACGCGTCATATTGCGTGGTTCGGCGTGGTCGATGGTCGTGCCGACGTGTTCTATTCACGCATCGGCGCCGACGGCCGGCCGCGCGGCACGCCGTGGGCATTCGGTGCGAATCCGGCCGTGCCGGCTGAACAGGCATCGCACGCGGCGCTCGTCGCGCGCGGCGACGTCGTCTGGCTCGCGTGGAAGGCGTTCGACGGAGACACGATGCAGATCAAGCTGCGCCGCTCGGACGATCGTGGCGAGCACTGGTCGGCGCCGCGCGTGATCGCGTCGACATCGGGCGCGAGCGACAATCCGCAACTGCTCGACGATGCGGGGCGCATCTACCTGTCGTGGCGCACGCGTGACGACGGCTACCGGCTGATTCCCGTGGAGGGCGCGTAATGAAGCGGCTGGTGATTTTGATCGGCGTCGTGCTCGCGAGCCTGCCGGCGTGGGCCGGCGAACTGCAGCCGCTGCGCGCGGCCGAGGTCGCGAAGTTGTATGCGACGGCGCACGACCGACCGCTCGCGGTCGAGATCTGGTCGCTCGATTGCGGATACTGCCGCGAGAACGCCGCGCATCTCGTCGCGTGGCAGCGCCGGCATCCGGACGTGCAACTCGCAATGGTCGCGATGGACGCTTATGACGACAACGGTGCGGCGATCGCGCAGGCGCTCGCGCAAATGAACCTGCCGCCGCAGGTCGCGCAGTATGCGAATGCGGAGCCGATGCCCGAGCGTCTGCGGGCGGCGCTCGATGCGGGATGGCGGGGAGAGATGCCGCGTACCGTGTGGATCGGTCGCGATGGCGCACGCGAAGCGCGCAGCGGATTGCTGACGACCGGCGTGCTCGACGGCTGGTTGCAGCGCGGCAAGCGCCGCTGAAACGGAAGGCGGCGCGCGCGGGATGCCGCGCGCCGCTTCGATGCAAAGACGCAGCGAAAGCACGCCCGAAGGCGCGCGAGAAGATCGTCAGGCCGCGCGCCTGAATAGCCGGATCACGAACAGCAGGATCACGGCGCCGATGACCGCGACGATCACCGAGCCGATGAAGCCGCTGCCGAGGCTGATGCCGAGCAGTCCGGCCAGCCAGCCGCCGATCACCGCGCCGACGATACCGACGATGATGTCGACGATCAGGCCGAACCCGCCGCCCTTGACGAGCAGCCCGGCCAGCCAGCCGGCGATCGCACCGATGATGAGCCACATAATCAAGCCATGAGTCATGGTGATCCTCTCCTTGGGTTGAGTCGAAATGACCGGATGTCGGCTGTTTCGCCGCAAGCCGCATGTAGGCGGCTTGCGATCCGCCGAGCCGCCCACGCAATGTAACGCGATAGACGGGTCGGAATCGTTAAGTAATGTTATGCACCCTTAACGGGTTTTTCCAGGGATTCGTCTGCCTACGGCGCGGCGCCTACGCAGACGATGCGTGGCGAAATGAATATGTAAGGAGGGCGTGGCGACCGTTCGGCGGTGCGTCGTGCGTCATTGTCCGTGCGCCGGCGCCGGTGCGCCCGTATCTGGCAGGCCGTCGCCCGCGTCGGCAATCAGGCGGGCGACGGTCTTCGCATCGCCGATCGTCTCGATTGCCAGCAGCGCGAAGCGCGCGAGAAAGAGCGAGGCATCGGTTTCGCCGATGCGGGTCATCGTGTGGCACAGATCGGTGTAGAGGGTGTCGCGTTCAGTGTCGGTCATCATGCGTTCTCCTGAAGATCGGATGACGTGCGCGGATGGAGCGCGCGTTCGAGTGCGGTGGTCAGGTCGGCGGGGCGTGCGTCGTGCCAGCGGCCGAGCACGTGTCCGTCCGGACGCACGAGGTAGACGGTGCCGTCGCGCGCACCGTACAGGTCGAACAGCCGGCCGTCGGTATCGTAGCCGCCGCATCCCGGCTGTTGCGGTGCCGCGTGCCGCGCGAGCGTGACCAGCGCGAATGGTATGCCGGCGTCGTGCAGGTGCCGTTCGAGATCGTCGAACGACGGATCGGGTGCGCCGTCGCGCGTGAAGCGGAACGCCGTGAAGCACGGGCCGACGAGATCGGTCAGGTGGCTGCGACGCGCGCCGCCGGGCTTGCCGATGTCGCGCGACGCCTGCAGCATCAGCGGACATTCCGCGAGTACCGTGCCGGAGGCCGGCCCGGCTGAAAATGCATCGCGCGCGTCCGCATTGAGCGGCGACGCCGTGTAAGCGATGGCCGACGTCTGGCGCGGATTGATCAGCGAACGCAGCGCCGGATGCCGGACCGCGAGCGTCAGCACGGCCTTGCGCATCAGGTCGAACGCGAATGACGGCGGCGCCATGAACTCGGTGCTCTTGGTGCCGTAGCGCAGGTTCTCGTGCGTCGCGAACACGCGCTCGTCCGAATAGCTGTCGAGCAGCGCGTCCGACGCGAGGCCGCGAATCACGTACGCCAGTTTCCACGCGACATTGTCGGCGTCGTCGATGCCGGAATTCGCGCCGCGCACGCCGAAGATCGGCACGAGGTGTGCGGCGTCGCCGCAGAACAGCACGCGGCCGTGCCGGTAGCGTTCGAGCGTCAGTGCGTTCGCCTTGTAGATCGTGATCCAGATCGGCGACCAGTCGCCGCGCTCGCCCATCATGTCGAGCAGGTTCTGTACGCGCGGGATCACGTTCTCGGGCTTCACGGCCGCTTCGGGATCCTCGTCGTCGCGCAACTGGTAGTCGATCCGCCACACGTTGTCGGGCTGCTTGTGGACGAGCACCGTCGAGCCGGGGTTCGACGCCGGGTCGAAATACGCGAGCCGCTCGGTCGGCCGGTCGCTGTCGAGCGCGATGTCGACGATCACGTAGCGGCCTTCGTAGCGGGTTCCTTGCAGCGTCAGGCCGAGCGCTTCGCGCATCGTGCTGCGCCCGCCGTCGCTCGCGACGATCCAGTCGGCATCGAGTGCGTAGCCGCCGAGCGGCGTATCGACGTCCAGGCGCACGCCGTCCGGGTGTCGCGTGACGCCCGCGACCTTCGTCTGCCAGCGGATCTCGATGAACTCGGGGCGGCGCAGCGCGGCATCGAGCAGGAACTGCTCGATGTGATACTGCGCGAGGTTCACCATCGGCGGCAGCTTCTGGTTCTCGTCCTGCGGCATCGTGAAATGCAGTACTTCGTCGCGACGATGGAAGCTGCGTCCGCCGCTCCACGGCAGTCCGACGCGCAGGAAGTCGCCGAGCGCGCCGAGCCGCTCGATGATCTCGAGGCTGCGTCGCGAGATGCAGATCGCGCGGCTGCCGTGACAGACCGAATCGTCGGCTTCGAGCAGCACGCTGCGGATGCCGTGGTTGGCGAGGCCGAGTGCGACAGCGAGGCCGACCGGCCCGCCGCCGACGATCGCGACGCGGTGCCGCTGCGTATCGACACCATCGCTGCAGGTCGGCAGGTGCGCGGGATGACGCGCGGCGACGAACGGATATGGCTTGAATTCGATGCCCATCGTTGGCTTCCAGGGTTGCAGTGATCGGACCCGCACGCGCGATGACGCGACGCGTGCGGCAGCTCGATGCAGTATGGAAGCCGTGCCGGACACCGCTGTCCTCATTCCGGGTACGGCGAACGGCTGGTGGCGGGCCGGGACTTACCCTGACGCGTTCAGGATCGGCAGGCGCCGTTCACGGTTGCAGGCACAGCGCAAACAGCTGGCGTTGGCTCGAGATGCCGAGACGCCGATAGGCGCGCTTCTGATAAGTGACCACGCTCGATGCCTTTACGCCGATCGTCTCGCCGATCTCCTGCGCGGTTTGGCCTTCGAGCACGCCGCGCAGCACGTCGAGTTCGCGTTTGGACAGTGTCGGGCATGCGCCGCGCAGCCGCCCGAGCATCAGTTGCGGGATGCCGATCTGCGCCGAGCCCGCGAGCGCGTAGTGATGCTGCGCCGCCTGCGCGATCAACGGCGCGAGCGTTTCGATGGCCGCGATCTCGCGCGGCTGGAATGCGCCGCTGCGATGCGCGCGATACAGGTTGATCGACAGCCAGGTCGAGTCGTTCGGCTGCATCAGCAACGCGAGGCGATCGGATACGTCGGGGCCGCGGTAGCAGGCCGCGCGATATGCGTCATGACCGATCTCGTCGCCGGTCTGCTGATGCAGCAGCACGTCGCGGCGGTGCGTGCCGCGACCGGCGGCCGAAACGATCTTCTGGTTGCCGTCGAGCGCATAGAAATGTCGCGCGTAGGTGTCCGCGACATCGCGCAGGTAGCGGCCGCCGCGATGATCGGCGACCGACACGGTGCGCGGCCGGTTGCCGAACTCGTACGCGAAGATCGTGCACTGCGTGACGGACAGCGCATCGTCGAACAGCTTCAGGATTTCCGCGGCGAACGCGTTCGGGTCACTGCCGCCGATCGCGGCGACGAGACCGGTCGCGCGAGACACGTCCAGTTGCCCGCTGAGGTTCGGTCGCTCGAGACGCCAGGTGCGCATGATGCAGGGAGAGGGCCGGGTGGTCCGGCGATTGTAATCGGCGGCGCGCGGCGCGGGAGTCGGGAGATGCCCGCAAGCGGAATTGACGGGGGAGGGCAGGCGCACGATTCCGTGTGTATCGGAAAACGTGGGCCGGAAAAGAGAAAAGGCCTGACAAGCATCACTTGTCAGGCCTTTATATCTTGGTGCCGGAGATAGGAGTCGAACCTACGACCTTCGCATTACGAATGCGCTGCTCTACCAACTGAGCTACACCGGCAGCAGAGAAATGAAATTATATGGTGAAATCCGAGATCTTGGCAATAGGTTTTGCGAAATTTTTTCAGCTTGTTGCTGCTGCTTCGCGAAACCCTCGATCCGGCGGACTTCCCGCTTTCACTTCACTGCGATGCGGCCTGTCAGGGCCACATCGCGAAGGCGCGATTGTACTGACGTCTCGCACCTCCGTCTAGTGCTGCGGTGCAAATTTATTTGCCTTCGTCGTGATAGCCGGTCACGCGTTCGACTTCGTTCTTCGAACCGAGGAATACCGGCACGCGCTGGTGCAGGCCGGTCGGCTGCACTTCCATGATGCGCTGCGTGCCCGTCGTCGCGGCGCCGCCCGCCTGTTCGACGATGAACGACATCGGGTTCGCTTCATACATCAGGCGCAGCTTGCCCGGACGATCGGGCGTGCGCTTGTCGGCCGGGTACATGAAGATGCCGCCGCGGTTCAGGATCCGGTGCACGTCGGCAACCATCGACGCGATCCAGCGCATGTTGAAGTTGTCGCCGCGCGGGCCTTCCTTGCCGGCGTTCAGTTCGTCGACGTAGCGCTGGACCGGCTCGTACCAGTGGCGTGCGTTCGACGCGTTGATCGCGTATTCGCGCGTATCGGCCGGGATCTGCATGTTGCTTTGCGTGAGCACCCACGAGCCGACTTCGCGGTCGAGCGTGAAGCAGTTCACGCCGTTGCCGGTCGTCAGCACGAACACGGTCTGCGGGCCGTACACCGCGTAGCCGGCCGCGACCTGCTGCGTGCCCGGCTGCAGGAACGATTCCTCGGTGGCCAGCTTGCCGTCCGGGCAGCGCAGCACCGAGAAGATCGTGCCGATCGACACGTTCACGTCGATGTTCGACGAACCGTCGAGCGGGTCGAACACGAGCAGGTATTCGCCGCGCGGGTAGTTCGCGGGGATCGGGAAGAACGTTTCCATCTCTTCCGATGCCATCGCGGCGAGGTTGCCGCCCCATTCGTTCGCGTCGAGCAGGATCTCGTTCGACAGGATGTCGAGCTTCTTCTGCACTTCGCCCTGGACGTTCTCGCTGCCGGCGGTACCGAGTGCATCGCCGAGCGCGCCCTTCGACACGTTGTAGCTGATCGCCTTGCACGCGCGAGCGACGACTTCGATCAGCAGGCGGAGGTCGGCGGGGAGGTTGTTGGTCTCACGCTGCTGCTCGATCAGGAACTTGGACAGCGTGGTGCGGCGGGCAATGGACATGACAGACTCCGAAAGGCCAAAGAATCCTTGAATTGCCGCAATTTTACCCGGCGCGCCTGCCGACCCGCCGCCTTTTTTCGTCCCGTTACATGGCCGGGCAGCCGATCCGGCCGGGTGCCGGCGAGCGGCTTAGAGCGGAGCGGCCCTGCTGCCGCCGGAAAACCGCGTGCCCGAACGCGTTGTCCGGCTCCGACCCCGCCAACCTTCAGTCGATAAAAAAAGCCGGCGCCGCAACGGGGCGGCGCCGGCTTAGTCGCGTGGAGGCGCGACGCGAATCGCGTGCGTGACCTTACGCGAGCGCCTTCTCGACGATCTCGCGCACGTCGCGCGATTTCGCGCCGGCCGCGACCTGCTCGAGCGCTTCGCGCATCCGGTCGCGCAGCGCCGGCGTGAAGCGGCGCCACAGTTCGAGCGAGCGGGCGAGGCGCGCGGCGACCTGCGGGTTGATCGCATCGAGCGCGAGCACCTGCTCGGCCCAGAACGCGTAGCCCGAACCGTCCGCCGCATGGAATTGCGCCGGGTTCGCCGCGCAGAAGCTGAAGATCAGCGAGCGTGCGCGGTTCGGGTTCTTCAGGTTGAACGCGGGGTGAGCCATCAGCTTGCGGACCTTCGCGAGCGTCGGCTGGGCGGACGAGCCGCGCTGCGCGGCCTGCATCGCGAACCACTTGTCGATCACGAGCGCTTCCTTCTCGAAGCGACGGTAGAAGTCGTCGAGTGCGCGCGTGGCCGCGTCGTTCGCGCCCGAGGCCGCGGCGGACAGCAGGGCACCGAGCGCGGCAGCGCGATCGGTCATGTTGTTTGCCGCGTCGTACTGCGCGGTCGCGATGCGCACGGCGTCGGCCGGATCCTCGAGTTCGGCGAGATACGCGAGCGCGAGGTTCTTCAGCGCGCGGCGGCCGGACGCTTCGGGCGTCGGCTCGTACGCGCCCGGCGTCTGGTGCTGCTCGAACGCGGCGAGCCACTCGGCGCGCAGCGCGGTCGCGAGCTGGCGGCGCACGAACTGGCGCGCGCGATGCACGGCGGCTGGATCGGCTTCCGCCATCTGGTCGGCCAGATAGGTTTCCGACGGCAGCGTCAGCGCGAGTTCGCGGAACGCGGGCGACAGGTTTTCATCGGTCAGCACGCGGCGGAACGCGGCGACGAAGTTCTCGCCGAGCGTGAGCGGCTCGTTCGCGGCGGCGCGCGCGGCAAGCGTCAGCAGCGCGCGCGTCGCGAGGCGCTGGCCGGCCTCCCAGCGGTTGAACGGGTCGCTGTCGTGCGCGAGCAGGAACGCGAGATCGTTGTCGCTGTAGTCGTACTCGACGATCACCGGCGCCGAGAAATTGCGCAGCAGCGACGGCAGCGGCTGTTCCGGCACGTCGACGAACGTGAAGGTCTGTTCGGTGTCGGTGAAGTCGAGCACGCGCGTCGTGCCCGACGCGGCGGCTTCGCCGTCGAGGCGCAACGGCAGGTCACGGCCGTCGCGGCCGATCAGGCCGATCGCGAACGGGATCAGCAGCGGCCCCTGTTGCGTCTCGCGTGCGGCCGGCGACGCGTCGCCGTAGCCCTGCGCGAGCGTGACCGTGTAGCGGCGCGCGGCCGTGTCGTAGGCGGTGCGCACCGACACGCGCGGCGTGCCGGCCTGGCTGTACCAGCGCTCGAATTGCGCGAGATCGCGCCCGTTCGCGTCGGCCATCGCGTGGCGGAAGTCGTCGCACGTCACCGCGTGACCGTCGTGGCGCTTGAAGTACAGGTCCATCCCGTTGCGGAACCCGTCGCGGCCGAACAGCGTCTGGTACATCCGCACGACTTCCGAGCCTTTCTCGTAGACGGTCATCGTGTAGAAGTTGTTGATCTCGACGTAGCTTTCCGGACGCACCGGATGCGCCATTGGGCCCGCGTCCTCGGCGAACTGCAACTGGCGCAGCACGCGCACGTCTTCGATGCGCTTGACCGCGCGCGCCGCGGATCCGACCTCGTCGCCCGCGGCCATGTCGGCAGAGAATTCCTGGTCGCGGAACACCGTCAGGCCTTCCTTCAGGCTCAGCTGGAACCAGTCGCGGCAGGTCACGCGGTTGCCGGTCCAGTTGTGGAAGTACTCGTGGCCGACCACCGACTCGATGTTCGCGAAGTCGGTGTCGGTCGCGGTCTCGGGGTTCGCCAGCACGTACTTCGTGTTGAAGATGTTGAGCCCCTTGTTCTCCATCGCGCCCATGTTGAAGTCGCCGACCGCGACGATCATGAAGCGGTCGAGATCGAGCTCGAGGCCGAAGCGCTTCTCGTCCCAGCGGATCGAATGGATCAGCGAATCCATCGCGTGACGGGTCTTGTCGAGATCGGCCGGTTCGACCCAGACCTGCAGCAGTTTTTCCTTGCCGGAGCCGGACGTGATCTTTTCCTCGATCGCGACGAGCTTGCCCGCGACGAGCGCGAACAGGTAGCTCGGCTTGCGGAACGGATCTTCCCATTTCGCGAAGTGGCGGCCGTCGGGCAACTCGCCCGAATCGACCAGGTTGCCGTTCGACAGCAGCACCGGATAGGTGGCCTTGTCGGCGCGCAGCGTGACGGTGTACGACGCCATCACGTCGGGGCGGTCGAGGAAGTAGGTGATGCGGCGAAAGCCTTCGGCCTCGCATTGCGTGAAGAAGTTGCCGCTCGATACGTACAGGCCGGACAGCGTCGTGTTCTGGTCCGGCGCGCACGCGCTCTCGAGCGTGAGCTCGAATGCGTCGGGCACGTTCTCGACGGTCAGCCCGTGTTCATGTGCGCGCACCGCACCGTACGGCGCGCCGTCGAGCTGCGCGTCGAGGAACTCGAGCGCTTCGCCCATCAGCTCCAGATGCGGGGTCGGCGCCGCGTCCGGATTGCGGCGCACGCGCATCGTATTCCTGACGATCGTGCGGGCCGGCGCGAGATCGAATTCGAGTGCGACGGAATCGATGAGGAAGGCCGGCGGCGTGTAGTCGGCGCGGCGGATCACGGTGGAGGAGGCGTTGTCGGACATGGTCGTCGAGATCGGTGGAGTGGGGATCGGGCCCCGCAGCGCGGGCCGGGCGAACCGGGCCATTGTACAAAGGCTTGCGGCCGCGTGCCGGGCGAACTTTTTACCGGTTGCGGCAGTCCGCGTATTATCGGCATCCCGTGCGGTTCGCGCGGTGCAACGAACGGGTGACGGATCGACGAGGATCGACATGAAACGCGAATGGATTCAACGCGGTGCGGGTTGGGCGGCGGTGCTGTGCGTGGCGCTGCTGACGGGCTGCACCAGCTACGTGACGACGCAGGTCACGGCCTTCTCCGACTGGAGCGGCAGCGACGCGACACGCACTTACGCCTTCACGCGCACCGATGCGCAGAAGCACAGCATCGAGCAGTCGACCTACGAGCCGATCGTCGCGAACGAGTTGTCCGCGTATGCGTTCCGGCAGGTGCCGACCGCGCAGGCGCGCTATCTGGTCGGGTTGACCTACGGGGTCGGCAGCGATCTGGTGACGGTGCCGCAGCCGGTCTACTACGACCCGTGGTTCATGGGGCCGGGGCCGTACTGGCGGGGCGGGCCGTGGGGCCCGTGGGGGCCCTGGGGGCCGATGCCGGCCGGCTATGTCGCGCAGACCTACCAGGTCTTCGACTACACGCTCGGCATCCGGATTACCGAGCGTGCCACCGGCAAGGAGGTCTACAACGTGACCGCACGCACCACCGGCGACAACGGTGCGCTGCTGTATGCGATGCCGTTTCTCGCGCGCAGCGCGCTCGCCGATTTCCCGTTGGCGAACGGCGCGATCCGCACGGTGCGGCTGCCGGTCGACAAGCGCGGTGGCCCGGCTGCGCCGCAGGCCGCCAACGAGCGTGCGGTGCCGGCCGTGCCGGCATCGGGCGCGGTGGTCGCGAAGTAACGCGCTGTCGACTCTGGCGCGGCCGCCCGGCCGCGCCGCTTGCCGGCGTGCGTCAGACCCCGACGCCGAGCAACGCCAGTGCGCCTAGCACGACGAACAGCACGGCCGCGATGCCGTGGACCAGCTTCGTCGGCAGGCAGTGCGCGAAACGGTCGCCCAGCAGGATCGCGGGCACGTTCGCGAGCATCATCCCGAAGGTCGTGCCGGCCACCACGCCGATGTAATCCTGGAAGCGCGCGGCGAGCGCGACGGTCGCGATCTGCGTCTTGTCGCCCATTTCCGCGAGGAAGAACGCGACGAGCGTCGCGCCGAACACGCCGAGCCGCGAGCGGTTCGTATTGGCTTCGTCGGCATCGAGCTTGTCCGGCACGAGGATCCACAACCCCATCGCGATGAACGAGAACGCGAGCGCCCAGCGCATGATCGACGGCGTGACAAGCGCGCCGAGCCATTCGCCGAGCGCGCCGGCGAAGCCGTGGTTCACCAGCGTCGCGACGAGCACGCCGAGAATGATCGGCACGGGCTTGCGATAGCGCGCGGCCAGCACGAGGGACAGCAGTTGGGTCTTGTCGCCGATTTCAGCGAGGGCGACGGCGCCGGTGGAGATCAGGAAGGCTTGGGACACGTATGGGGTTCCACGGGCCGGTGTTGTGCGTGCGAGCGACGATCCGCCGCGCGCCGGGCCCTGAAGCGGCGCGCAGTGAACCATCGGTCTCGCCAGGCCTCGGTGGCTGCGTCCGCCATGGCCGAACGGCCAAGTCTGTTGACGGACGCCTCCGTCACGATGCGCGCCGGGGGCGCGGGGCATCGAGCGGAGCGGCTACTCCCCAATGAGCGGCGAATTCTAGCACGGCGTGTGCCGTGCGCGGCGCGAATTCGGCGGCTCCGGCATGCATCGTGGCGCATGCCGGAGCAGGGCGAGGCAAACGCGCGTGAGTTACGCGGCGGCGCGGCGCGCGGCGCCGCGCTCGTGCACGAGCCGGCCGGCCGCGTATGTGCGATACACGGCACGGTCGTCGCCGAGCAGTGCGAACGCGAACAGCAGTTCCTCGAGCGAATCCGCGCGCTTCGTGCGGCGCGCGAGCAGCGGCGTGGCCTGCGGGTCGAGCACGACGAAGTCCGCTTCGGTGCGCGGCGCGAGCGTGCCGACCGTGTCGGTGAGATCGAGCGCCTGCGCGGCGCCGGCCGTCGCGAGCCAGAACATCCGCGTGGCGCTCAGGTGGTGGCCCGACAGCCGCGCGACCTTGTGCGCCTCGTTCATCGTCTGCAGCATCGAGAACGACGTGCCGCCGCCGACGTCGGTGGCGAGCGTGACAGGCACGTCGTATTCGCCAGCCTTGTCGAAGTCGAACAGCCCGCTGCCGAGGAAGAAGTTCGACGTCGGGCAGTGCGCGACCACTGTGCGCGTCTCGGCCATCCGGCGGCGGTCCTCGTCGTCGAGGTGGATGCAGTGGCCGTACACCGCGCGCGGACGCAGCAGCCCGTAGCGATCGTAGATGTCGAGATAGCTGCGGTGGCCGGGGAACAGCTCCGCGACCCATTTCACTTCATCGACGTTTTCCGCGACGTGGCTCTGCACGAACACGTCCGGATGGCGGCGCGCGAGTTCGCCGCATGCCTCGAGCTGGGCCTCGGTGGACGTCGGCGCGAAGCGCGGCGTGAGCGCGTACAGCTGGCGGCCGTTGCCGTGCCAGCGGTCGATCAGCTCGGCGCTGTCGTCATAGCCCGATTGCGCGGTGTCGCGCAGGAACTCGGGGCAGTTGCGGTCCATCAGCACCTTGCCCGCGATCATCCGCACGTCGCGGGCATCGCTCGCCGCGAACAGCGCGTCGGCCGACTGCTTGTGCACGGTGCAGTAGACGAGCGCGCTTGTCGTGCCGCACGCGAGCAGCTCTTCGACGAAGAAGTCGGCGACTTCGCGCGCATGCTCCGGATCGCCGAACTGGCGCTCGGTCGGGAACGTGTACTTGTCGAGCCATGGCAGCAGGCCGGGGGCCGGCGACGCAATCATGTCCGTCTGCGGATAGTGGATGTGCGTGTCGATGAAGCCGGGCACGATCAGCTTGTCGCGCAGGTCGTGGACGACCGCGTCGCGCGCGAGCGTCGCGGCGAGCCGCGCATGCGGGCCAGCCGCGACGACCTTGCCGTCGTCGACGATCAGCAGGCCGTCGGTCTCGTAGTTTGCGGCCTGGCTCGACTGCGCCGGGTCGCCGTTGAAGGTCAGCAGCTGGGAACGGAAAGCGGTTTGCGTCATGACGAATGGTCCTGCATCAAGGTAAGGCGAACAGAAGAAAACGGTCGGCGCCGGGCGCGCGACGGGGTGGACGGCGTGGCCGGTGTCCGCACGCGGCGGCGATACGCGGATGGCTCGGGCGCGAAGCCTGACGCGCTGCGGGCTGCGATTGCACACACGAGCGCAGCGGCGGCGGCAACCGGCACACGGCTGCCGGGCGGCAGCGCCGCGATGGCAGTGACAATCGCAATCGCGACCGGCACGGCGACGAACGGCACGACGAGCCGCAACGACAGGCGTCCGCGCGCGGCGGCGGAGCGTGCCGTCGCTATGCGTGCGATGGATGCCATGCCCGCATGCACGCACGGTGCACGGGCGGCGCGGCGCAGGGCCGAACCGGTCGTCGCGAAGCGGATGTCGTTGCGGGGTTTCATCTGTCTAGCGAACCTCGATGCCGGCCGTCACGCGGCCTGCCAGTACGAATCGAGACGCGCGATCAGCGCATCGCGCTCTACCGCATCGACGAACGACGCCTCGAAGCCGTTGCGGATCACGGTGTGCACTTCGGCGTCCGTCAGCTGCAGCCCGTCGACCGTCGCGAAGTAGTTGTCGTTGACGTAGCCGCCGAAGTAGGCCGGGTCGTCGGAGTTGATCGTCACCGCGACGCCGCGATCGAGCAGCGCCTTCAGCGTGTGCTTCGTCATGTCGTCGAACACGCACAGCTTCAGGTTCGACAGCGGGCATACGGTCAGCGCCATGCGCGTGCGTGCGAGGCGTTCGACGAGCGCCGCGTCCTCGATGCTGCGCACGCCGTGGTCGATCCGGTCGACCTTCAGCACGTCGAGCGCTTCGTAGATATAGGCGGGCGGGCCTTCCTCGCCCGCATGCGCGACGAGCTTCAGCCCGAGCGCGCGCGCCTTCTCGAACACGCGCGCGAACTTCGTCGGCGGATGGCCGAGCTCGGACGAGTCGAGGCCGACGCCGATCAGCCGATGGCGATAGCGTTCGAACAGCGGCAGCGCGGATTCGAACGTCGCGAGCGCGTCTTCCTCGGACAGGTGGCGCAGAAAACACAGGATCAGCTTGCTCGACAGCCCGCGCTGCTCGGCATCGGCGAGTGCGCGATCGATGCCGGCCACCACCGTTTCGATCGGCACGCCGCGTTCGGTATGCGTCTGCGGATCGAAGAACAGTTCCGTGTGGACGACGTTGTCGGCGAGCGCGCATTCGCAGTACGCGGCCGTCATGTCGTAGAAATCCTGCTCGGTCAGCAGCACGCTCGCGCCGGCGTAGTAGATGTCGAGGAACGACTGCAGGTCGGTGAACGCATACGCGGCGCGCAGTGCGTCGATCGACTCGTACGCGAGCTTCACGCCGTTGCGCTGCGCGAGCGCGAAAATCAGTTCGGGCTCGAGCGAGCCTTCGATGTGGATGTGCAGCTCCGCTTTCGGAGCGCGGGCGATCTTGTCCTTGAATGTCGGGGTCATGGCGTTGTTCTTGGTCGGTCAGAAGGTAGGGGAAGCCTGCGCGGGCGCATTCGCCTCGACAGCCTGCAGCAACTGCGCGGCCACCGAGATCGCGATCACTTCGGGCGCCTTGTCGATGATGCCTTCGACGCCGATCGGGCAGCGCATCCGCGCGACCTGGGCCGGGTCGATGCCGATCGCTGCCAGGCGGTGGTCGAACTGCATGCGCTTGGTGTGCGAGCCGGTCATCCCGAAGTACGCATAATCGCCGCGCCGCAGGATGCGCTCGGCCAGCACGAAATCGAGTGTGTGGTCGTGCGTCATCACGACGAAGTACGCGTGCGGCGGCGCCGTGTCGACGGCGTCTGCCGGGCTGGCGAGCGCGTCGATCGCGAGATTGCCGATCCCGGCGAGCGCCTCGGCCGGCGGGAACCCCGCATCGGGTCCGTCGATCCAGCGCACGTGGCACGGCAGCGTCGCCAGTACCTTCACGAGTGCGGTGCCGATGTGTCCGGCGCCGAACAGCATGACGGGAAATGCATACGGCGCGATCGTTTCGGTCATCAGCGACACGCCGCCGGTTTCCCACAGCAGGCAATCGGCACGCGCGGCGGGCGATTCGGGCTCGCTCAGCAGCGGCGCGCCCGGCGCGGGGCCGAATGATACGCTACGCACGGTCGCCGCGCCGGCCGCGACGCGCTTCGCGAGCGACATGATCCAGCCGAGGTCGCCGACGTCGAGCCGCTCGAACGCGAGCACGACCGCGCCGCCGCAGCACTGGCCGAGGCTCGGGCCGAGCGCGAGCCGTTCGAGCCTGCGCGCGTGGGGCACGTGCGCACCGTCCTTCAGCAGATGCCGCGCGATCTCGATCGCCTTCCATTCCAGATGACCGCCGCCGATCGTATGGCGGGCCGTGTCGCGCGTGACGAGCATCTTGGTGCCGGCCTCGCGCGGCGCGGAGCCGTCGGTATGCGCGACCGTCACGAGCACGGCCGCTTCGCCGTGCGCGAGCAGTTGCTGCAGATCGCCGAGCCAGGCTTCCATCAGCACGCTCCGTTCGGGACGACGCGGCACGACGCGCGGCGCGGGCTGGCGGGCGCGGTGGCAACGAGGACTGACGGGAGCGGGACGGGCCGGCCGCACGATCGATGCGGTGCGGCGGCGGCGCGCCGAAGGCGCGCGCGTACGACGCCGCGGGGCGCGCGGACGCCATGAGGGTGACGGATGCGGATGGTTTGCGTTGTCATGATGAATCCAGTCGACATTGCGGATCGGGCGCGCGTTACGCAGGAGGTGAGACCGCCTGGCCTCGCGCACGTAGATCGCCATCCAGTCGCGAAGATAGCACTGCAAGGCGACGGGAACATCGCCGGGCGGTGATCCGGACTATCAGACGGCGATCATGTCGATCATAGGCCCGCCGCGCGGGATCGGGGCGCCGATGCGCGCGCATCGGGCCGGAACGCTTGTGCGGCGGGGCGTGCGCACGGATGTCGCGCGATGCGCGTTCGCCCGGAAATTCGGGCTGCGGCGGGGGTAGGTGTTTACGCGCGGCCGACAGGGTGCGGCCGCGAGAGACGTTGCGGGTGGAGCCGGACGAACCAGGATCGGCGGATCCGACCGGTCGGCCGGGCCGCGCGGCGGGTTAGCCTGCCAGCTTGCGGCGATGGCGCCAGACGCTCGAGGCAACGGCGATCAGGATCACGGCGAAGCCGATCAGCGCCCAGCCGGGCAGCAGGATGCCGAAGATCGGCGGGTAGACCGTCTCGCACAGGCCGGCGACCTTGAACATGCCGGGGAACCACTGGGCAGGCGGCAGGCTGTCGACGATCGGCTGCAGCGTGTCGAAGCCGCAGCTGAAGCCCGGATTCATCTGGATCGACAGGTGCCGCGCGGCGGTGCCGACGCCGCCGGCCGCGGCGATCGCGATCAGCAGCTCGAGCACCCAGATGCCGCGCCAGTTGCGCATCCCGGCGGCCAGGAACGCGAAGATCCCGATCGCCGCGAAGAAGTAGCGCTGGATGATGCACAGCGGGCACGGATCCTCGTTCTTGACGTATTGCAGGTACAGCGCGCCGGCCAGCAGGGCGATGCATACCCAGCCGAGCAGCATCAGCAGGCGGCGTTCACGGCGGAGGGCGAGCGTGGAGTCGTTCATGTCGGCGGGATTCCTGTCGGTGGTCGGTCCGAGAAACAATCGCGCGATTTTAGCGCGAACGATCTGGCACGAAACTGACAGCGCGGGTGCGGCACCACGCCGCACCCGCTTCGTCCGCTTCGTCGGCCGCCGTCATTGCGCCGGTGCGGTCACCGGATCGTGTTCAGCACGGCCTCGACCGCCTGGCCGATCGCGAGCAGCGCATCGTCGCGATGCGGCGCGGCCGCGAGCATCAGGCCGACGGGCGCCGCGTCGCGCGGATGGCACGGCAGCGACAGCGCACATGCGTCGAGGAAGTTGAAGGCGCTCGGGTTGCGCAGGATCAGCGCATTGGTGCGCGTGAATGCGGCGTCGTCCGCCTCGAGTTCGGCGATGCGCGGCGGCACGACGGGCACCGTCGGTGCGACGAGCGCGTCGAAGCGCGACCAGACCGTGTGCGCCGCTTCGTCCAGCATCGCGTGGCGGGCCGCGAGCAGGTCGAGATAGTCGGCCGCGCTCGCCGGTTCGCCCTTCAGGATGCGCGACAGCACGCGCGGGTCGTATTGGTCGCGGTGCTGCGCGAGCAGCGGGCGATGCCACGCGTATGCCTCGATCGGCGAGAAGCCGAAGCGGTTGATGTCAGGCAGCCGGTCGAGCGCGGAGAAGCGCACTTCCGTGACGATCGCGCCGGCGGCTTCGAGATGTTTCAGCGAGGCATCGAGCGCAGCGGCGACGTCCGTGTCGACGCCGTCCGTCACATAGTTGGTCAGCACGCCGAGCCGCAAGCCTTCGAGCGGCCGCATGGCCGGCACGTGCGGCTCGAGGCCCGCGAGCATCCGGTCGACGAGGGCGCAGCAGGCAACCGTCAGGCCGATCGGCCCGAACGAGTCGAGCGTCGTCGACAGCGGCACGCCGCCTTGCGTCGGAATCCGGCTTGCGGTCGGCTTGAAGCCCGTGAGCCCGCACAGCGCGGCCGGAATCCGGATCGAGCCGCCGGTGTCGGTGCCGAGCGCGACGGCCGCCATCCCGTCGGCGACGGACGCGGCCGCACCGGACGACGAGCCGCCGGCAATCCGCGCGTCGCCCGGTACGTCGCGGCGGTACGGCGAGCGCGGCGTGCCGAAGTGCGGATTGAGGCCGAGCCCCGAGAACGCGAACTCGCTCATGTTGGTGCGGCCGACCAGCACCGCGCCCGCCCGCTTGAGCCGCGCGACGGCGACCGCGTCGGCCTGCGCTGGCGGCGCGCCGTCGAGCACGCGCGAACCGGCGCGCGTCACCTGGCCCGCGACGTCGAACAGGTCCTTCACCGACACGGGGATGCCCGCGAGCGGCGACAGCACGGTGCCCGCGGCGCGCAGGCGATCGTGTGCATCGGCGGCCGCGCGCGCGTTGTCGGCGTCGACTTCGGTGAAGACGGCCGCGCCCTGGCCCGACGGAGCGGCGATCCGTTCGAGCGCGACGTCGACGAGCGCGCGGCTCGTGGTCCGGCCGGCGGAGAGGTCGGCGGCGAGCTGGGCGAGCGGGGGGAAGGGCGTGAAAGTGGTCATGGGCGGCTCAGGGGCGAAGATGTTGGACAAGGGTGGCGCGAAACGAATCGATATGGCGTTCGACGGCCGCGCGCGCGCCGGCGGCGTCGCGCGCGGACAGTTGCTCGAACAGTTCGCGGTGTTCGCGCTGGACGTCGGACAGGTGGTGCGGCTCGGACAGCGTGACGAACCAGAAGCGCAGCGAGCGCTCGTGCAGCGCGCGCAGGATCTCCGCGAGCACCGTATTGCGTGCCGCCGCGGCGATCGCCTGATGAAACGCGCGGTCGAGTTCCATCATGCCCTCGACGTCGTGCGTATCGACGCATGGCTGCCCGTCATCGAGCAGCGCGGCGATGCGGGCGAGATCGTCGGGCGTCGCGTGACGGGCGGCGAGTTCGACGCAGTGCGCTTCGTTGATGCGCCGCACGTCGATCACCGCGACGATGTCGTCGAGCGACAGCGGCTGCACCAGCAGCCCCTTGCGCGGCATCACGGACAACAGCCCTTCGAGCACCAGCCGATGCACGGCCTGGTGGACGGGGGTGCGGCCGATGCCGGTGCGAGCGACGAGGTCGGCTTCGTTGAGCGCGGCGCCGGGTTTCAGGCGCATCGTGATGATGTCGCGCTGGATCAGCGCGTATGCGCGGTCGGCGAGGCTGAGCGCCGCTGCGGCAGGCCGGTCGCGGGGGGCGTCGGTCAGGGCGTTCATGCGGGCGGCGGCGCGTTGGCCGGGCGGGGCGCGATCATGGTGCGGGCGATCGGGGAGCGTGGACAATCCGTGAATATTATTGTGATATATCACATATGTCCAGTTGGCCGGGGCGAGATGCGATGCCGCCAAACGGAGTGCGGTGGGGTTACGATGGCGGGTCCGGCACCGCATGCGACGACTTGCAACAATATCGACAGGATGTTGCTGGTTTACCGCGCGATCGTGCACTGAAGCATAATGAATCCTCGTCAATCCAATACGCGCGAGCGACGTACCAGACCATCGTCATGAGCGAAATCACGCCTTCCCCGGCCGGTCTGCCCGGCACTTCTTCCGCTTCTTCCGATTCCCCCCGTTCCGGTCCGGCACGTACGCCGGAGGCGCCCGCCACGCGGGCTGCCGCTGCACAGAATGTTGCGGCGGACGGCGCGTCACCGGTCACGGCCGCGTCCGAGCCGGGCGCTCCGGGGGCTGCCGTCGACGGTGTTGTAGCGTCGCCGAAACCCGGCGCACCGCCGCCGGGCTTCGGCGCGCAACCCGATTTCGATACGCCGCGCCCGCCGCCCGCGAGCGCGCAGAATGCGCCGCCGGCTTACCTGAAACAAAGCGACACGCCGTGGTCGGTGTTCGGTCGGATCGTCGCCGCGCGTGCGCGTCGGCTGTTCGACCGCGCCGGCCAGCGGATCACCCAGCGCACGTTGCGCATCGGCGTATCGGCGCGCATCTTCCATCCGGAGCCGGGCGCGAAGGGGCTGCGTGGCAAGACGCTGCAGTATCTCGAGGAATCGATCGCGCACTGGGTGATGTCGCGCGACGTGCTCGTGTTCATGATTCCGACCGTCGGTCATCAGGGCATGCTGCACCCGAGCAACATCCGCCTGCGCGACTACGCGAAGCATCTCGACGGCCTGCTGCTGCAAGGCGGCGCCGACGTGTCGCCGCAAACCTACGCGGCGTCGGATGCGCGCCCCGAATGGCCGGGCGACCGCGTGCGCGACATGTACGAGCTCGAGCTGTTCCACGAATTCGTCGAGTCCGGCAAGCCGGTGCTCGGCGTGTGCCGCGGCGCCCAGCTGATCAACGTCGCGTTCGGCGGGTCGCTGTACCAGGACATCGCGACCGACGTGCCGACGGCGAATGCGCACGTGAGCGAGCATTACGACCAGCATCGCCACGCGATCCGCTTCCCCGACTCGTCGACGCTCGCGAGCATGTTCCCCGGGCGCAGCGAAGCGATCGTCAACTCGATCCACCATCAGGCGATCCGCGATCTCGGCCGCGATCTGAACATCGAGGCCGTGTCGGCCGGCGACGGGATCATCGAGGGCATCCGCTACCGGCGTGCGCCGTTCGTCGTCGGCGTGCAGTGGCACCCGGAGTTTCATCGCGCGGGCGGCTCGGAACTGCTCGACTGCACACCGCTGCTCGATGCATTCCTGCGCGCGGCACGCGAAACACGCCTGTAGCCGACGCTTGCATCGCCTCGCAGGAAGGCCGGCCGCATCCCGTTAAATTTGAGATGCGGCCGTTTCGTTTTGGACCATAATCGCGACGCCCGATTCGTTCGCCGGAGTCTGACGTTGGTCTTCCGATCTTTGCCTCCCGCACGTTTTGCAACGTGGATCGTTGCGATGGCCGCCTGCGCACGCACGGGCGCAGCATGGTCCGCCGACGCGACCACACCCGTTGCGGGTACGCGCCCCGCGGTGACGAGCCTGCGCGGCGATGCCGCGCAGGCGGCGTCCGCTGCATTCGCGACGGATGCTTCCGTGCAAGGCAATGTGGCCGAACTCACGCAGATGCCGCACGACGGGCGAATCGTCGAGATGCGCACCACCTACAACGGCAGCTACGGCGCGAGCCTGATGTTCGATCCGCGCGAGATGACGTATTACGTCGCGCTGTTCCAGGACAAGCATCTGTGGCGCGTGATCAAGTCGCAGGAGAAGAGCCGCGCGGAGATGGTGTACGAGAACTTCGTCCTGCAGACGGTGCAGTTCGCGGACGTCGAGATCCGTCGCACCGAACTGCAGGCGCAGAAGACGTTCCTCGAACGCGTGATTGCGCTGCAGGCGAATCGCGCACAGCAGCTGCAGGCCGACCTGAGCGTCGCGCGCAGCCAGCAGGCGGAGGTCGCGCAGCGGCAGAAGTCGGCGCAGGAGCAGACGCAGGCGCTGCAGGTCGAGAAGCGGGCCGCGCAGGTGCAGTTGCGCGATCTGCAGGAGCAGGTTCGGCAACTCGAGCGGCAGGCCGAAACGGGATTGCCCACGCACAAGTGACGACGTGTCGATCCGATGGATCGACGGATGAACGAAACTCGGCGAAGCATGCTTTGCCGGGTTTTTTGTTGGGCGCTCGTCAGCGGGTAATCGTCAGCGGACAGGCATCAGCGGGCAAGCGTGTCCGGTGCGTCGGTCAGGCGGCGCTGGGACAGTTGCGCGGTCCAGTCAAAGCCGGCGGCGGGCACGTTTGCCGACCGTGCGGGGAGATTGGCTTGCAGCGTGTTGGCCATCGCGATCAGCGTGAGTGGATCGTCGAGCGGGTCGCGCGGTGCGTCCGGAAGCGACGGGCGGCCGAGCCGATTGCTTGAGGGCGTCCGCGACGCATGGCGCTCGACCGACGGGCCGGCCGCAAGCCGCCTGGCGCTGGGCGCACGGACTTGCGCGGGCTTCCTGATGCGCCCGGTCGGCGCGATCGTGCTCGGCGCGTACATCGACCATCACGGCCGCCGCAAGGGGCTGATCCTGACGCTGGGGCTGATGGCGCTCGGCACGCTCACGGTGGCCGCGATACCAGGCTACGCGACGCTCGGCGTGCTCGCGTCGGTGCTCGTGCTGCTCGGCCGGTTGCTGCAGGGTTTCTCCGCGGGCGTCGAGCTGGGCGGCGTGTCCGTCTACCTGTCGGAGATCGCAACGAAAGGTCGCAAGGGGTTCTATACGTCGTGGCAATCGGGCAGCCAGCAGGTGGCCGTCGTGTTCGCCGCGTTCGTCGGCGTGCTGCTGAACCGTGCGCTGCCGGTCGAGGACATGACCGCGTGGGGCTGGCGCATTCCGTTCCTGATCGGCTGCCTGATCGTACCGTTCCTGTTCCTGATCCGTCGTTCGCTGAAGGAAACCGACGAGTTCCTCGCGAAGCATCACCGTCCGACGATGAGCGAGATCATGCGTTCGATGCTCGAGAACTGGAGCGTCGTGATCACCGGCATGGGGATGGTGATCATGACGACGGTGTCGTTCTACATGATCACCGCCTACACGCCGACGTTCGGCAAGGAAGTGCTGCACCTGTCGTCGCTCGACGCGCTCGTCGTGACCGTCTGTGTCGGCCTGTCCAATCTCGTCTGGCTGCCGCTGTCCGGCGCGCTGTCGGATCGCATCGGCCGCCGCCCGGTGCTGATCGCGTTCACGGTGCTCACGCTGCTGTCGGCGTACCCGGCCGTGCTGTGGCTCGTGGCGGAACCGTCGTTCCTGCGGCTGCTGGCGGTCGAGCTGTGGCTGTCGTTCCTGTACGGCTCCCACAACGGCGCGATGGTCGTCGCGCTGACCGAAGTGATGTCGGCCGACGTGCGCACCGCCGGCTTCTCGCTCGCATACAGCCTCGCGACGACGATCGGCGGCTTCACGCCCGCGATCTCGACGTTGCTGATCCACCAGACCGGCAACAAGGCGGCACCGGGGCTGTGGCTGAGTGTCGCCGCGATTTGCGGATTGGTCGCGACGCTCGTGCTGTATCGCACGCCCGAGTCGCGCAACCAGTACAAGGCGGCCTGACGCCGCCTGCACCGCGTCACGCCGGATGAAAAAGGGAGCGCGCAGCGCTCCCTATACTTATCGGCGTTCCGGCGTTCCGGCGTTCCGGCGTTCCGGCGTTCCGGCGTTCCGGCGTTCCGGCATTCAGGCGTCGCGCAGCGCGTTGGCAACCGTCGCCGCCACGTCGAGCCATTGTCCCGGTGCGGACTGGCGGGCCAGCCTCGCGTGCGGATACCACGGACAGTCGTCACCGGTGAACCAGCGCCAGTCGGGAGCGAACGGCAGCATGATCCACTGCGGCTTGCCGAGTGCGCCTGCGAGGTGTGCGACCGCCGTATCGATCGTGACGACGCCGTCGAGCCGTTCGATCAGCGCGGCCGTGTCGGCGAAGTCGTTCAGCCGCCCGTCGAGGCGATGCACGCGCGGATGCGCATCGACGCGCGCCCGTTCGTCGTCGTCGAGCGCGGGCTGCAGCACGACCCAGTCGATGTCCGGTAGCGCAAGCAGCGGGGCGAGCGCGTCGAACGGCATCGAGCGGTTTTCTTGCGCCTGCCGGCGCCCTGACCACGCGAGGCCGAACTTGCGCTTCGACTGGCCGCCGAGCGAGCCGCGAAAGCGTCGATGCGCGCTGTCCGGCGCATCGAGGTAACGCTTGCCCGAGACGATGTCGGCCGGCTGCAGACCGAGCAGGAACGGCAGGCTCATCAGCGTGCACGCGACGTCGGCCACCGGCGGTTTAGCGGCACCCTGAGCGACGAGCGTCACGCGCCAGTGCGTCGCGGCAGGTGCAAGCAGCGCGACGAGTTCCGGCTGGACTTCGAGCACGACACGCGCGCAGCGTGCGCGGGCCAGCGGCACGAAGCGGACGAATTGCAGCGTGTCGCCGAAACCCTGTTCCGCGCGGATCAGCAGTGTGCGCGACGCAATCGGCTCGCCTTGCCAGCGTGGCAGCGTGCCGAGCGGCGTCGCGCCCGGCGTGTCGTGGCGTGCCTCGTATGCGGGCAGGCCGCGCGTGAAGTCGCCCAGCGTCAACAGCGTGACGGCGCGGTGCAGTTGCGCGAGTTTCAGGTCGGGGGCGACGCGCAGCGCCTGGTCGAACGCGCGCAGCGCCATTTCGTGCGCGCCGAGTGCGTGATGCGCATTGCCGAGGTTCAGCCACGCGAGACTGAACGACGGATCGAGACCGACCGCACGTTCGTAGTAGGGCAGCGCTTCACGCTGGCGGCCCTGCGCGCACAGCGCGTTCGCGAGCCCGAAGAGGGCGAGCGGGAAGGGCGGATGCAGCGCGAGCGCGGCTTCGAATGCCGCCGCGGCTTCACCGTGACGGGCGAGCGCCTCGAACGTGTTGCCGAGATTGAAATGCGCGGCGACGAAGCGCGGCTGCGCGGCGATTGCCGCCTGGAAGTGCGCGATTGCGTCGTCGGCCCGGCCCATCGCGTTCAGCGCCATCGCGAGATTGTTGTGCGCGCCGGCATGCCCGGGTCGCAGCTCGAGTGCGCGATGGAATGCGGCGAGCGCGTCGTCGTGACGGCCGAGCGCATTCAGCGCGTTGCCGAGGTTGTTGTGGATCGACGCATCGTCGGGCGTGAGCCGCAGCGCGCGGCCGAACGCGTCGATGGCATCCTCGTGGCGCTGCAGCGCCGCATACGCATTGCCGAGGTTGTAGTGCGCGAGCGGAAATTCGGGCGCGAGCGTCAGCGCGTTGCGAAAGCGGTCGACCGCTTCGTCGAGCCGGCCGAGCGCCTTCAGCGCGTTGCCGAGATTGAGTTGCAGCGCGGCGTCGCCCGGGCGCAGCTCGACCGCACGCCCGACGAGATCGGCTGCCTCGGCATGCTGGCCCTGCTGGTGCCGCAGCACGCCGAACAGATGCAGCGCGTCGGCGTCGGCGGGATTGGTGGCGAGCGCGGCGCGATAGCCGTGCTCGGCTTCGGCGAGGCGGCCCGCGCGGTGCGCGGCATACGCGCGGTCGAATGCGGAATCCATGACGCGAAAACTGACGGAAAGCGCGTATTTTCCCACACTGCGCGCGGGTGTCCCGGATCGGCCGGTCGGCATATGGCCCCGTCACGCAGAGCAGCGTAGACTTGCAGGATCGCGTGTCATCGAGGCTCTCATGGCTGACACACTGCTCGACATCCCGCCCGTGCTGATCGTCGGCGCAGGCCCGACCGGCCTTGCCGCGGCGATGAGTCTCGCGCGGGCCCGCGTGCCGGTGCGCATCATCGACCGGCTAGCCACGCCCGCGCCGTATTCGCGCGCGATCGGCATCCAGGCGCGCACGCTCGAACTGCTTGAGCAGCATCGCGCGGTCGAACCGTTTCTCGCGCTGGGCCATCGCGCGCATGCGGCCGCGTTGCATGCGGACGGCCGCGTGATCGCGCGGCTCGATTTCGATCCGTTGCAAACGCGCTATCCGTATTTGCTGTTTCTCGACCAGAGCATCACCGAGCGGCTGCTCGCCGGGCACCTGGCCGGGCTCGGCGTGACGGTCGAGCGCGGCGTCACGCTGACGGCGTGCGATGCGGGCGGGACGTCGCTCGACGTGACGATCCGCGGCGCCGATGGGCGTGAACAGGTGTTCGCGCCGTCGTACCTGATCGCCGCCGACGGCGCGCACAGCACGGTGCGCCATCTGCTTGGCCTCGGCTTCACCGGGCATGCGTTCGAGCAGACTTTCCTGCTCGCCGATTTCGCGGCGATTCCCGACTGGCCGGACGAGGAGATCCATCTGTTCACGACGCCCGAAGGCATCGCCGGGCTCTTCCCGATGGGCGGCGGCCGCTACCGGCTCGTCGCCGATCGGCCGCCCGGCGGCGACGTATCGCCCGATGCGTCGCCGCCACCACCCCCGTCGCTCGCGGAATGCGAGGCGATCGTGCGCGCCCGCGTCGGTGCATCGATCGCGCCGAGCGACCTCGCGTGGTCGTCGTATTTCCGCCTGCACAGCCGGATGGTCGACCGGCTGCGGCATGGGCGCGTGTTCTTCGCGGGCGACGCCGCGCACGTTCACAGCCCGGCGGGTGCGCAAGGCATGAACACGGGTATCCAGGAAGCGTTCAATCTCGGCTGGAAGCTCGCGCGCGTGCTCGGCGGCGGCACGCCGGAGCGGCTGCTCGACACGTATCATGCGGAGCGCCATCCGATCGAGCGCGACGTATTGCGGCAGACCGGCCTCGTCACGCAGATCGTCGAAGCCGATCATGGTGCGATGAAGCTGCTGCGCGATCATGTCGTGCCGCTGCTGGTGTCGTTCGGGCCGGTGCGCGACGCGGTGCGGCGCACCGTCAGCGAGCTCGGCGTGCAATACCGGAAAAGCCCGCTCACGCTCGAACGCGTGCTCGACGGCGGGCCGCGCGCGGGCGAGCGTGCGCCCGATGCGCTCGTGCATGTGGTCGACGGGCCGCTCGGCAGGGCACCCGGAACCGCGCGGCTATACGATCTGCACGATCCGGCGAGCTTTACGCTGCTGCTGCTCGAGGAGCCGGCAAGTGCCGACACCGGCGAGACGAACGACGTGCCGCCGATGTCCGCGGATGCGCAGGTGCTCGCACAAGGGTTGGAGCGGATCGTGCCGGGCGCCGTGCGGACGTGGCGCGTCGCCGATGCGCAAAGCGATGGGGCGGATGGGCTTGTGCAGGCGTACGGCCGTTCGAGGCCGTCGTTCTACCTGCTGCGGCCCGACGGTTACATCGCGGCGCGCGGTCGCACCGCTACCGACGCGAACGCGCTGCTGCGTCATTGCGAAAGCTGGTTCGCGGGCATGTCGCTGCCCGCGTAGCGGGGCGCTCAGGCGGGTGCTGCGGCCGGCACGAGCGATGCACGGTGCGCAGCGATCGCGTCGCGCACGATCGGCGCGGCGCGTTGTCCGGCTTCGCTCGACGGATCGTCGAGCGCCGCAAGAAGCGCGCGGCGCATCCGCGGCTCCCAGAAGCGCCGGATATGCTCGGCGATTCCGGTCAGCGCTTCTTCGCGATCGGGCATCGATTCGAAGAAAGCGCCGATCTGGTTGGCCATGTCGATCAGGTGTCCGTTGTCCATCGCGTCCTCACTTGCCCGTCGTCATGGCAGCCGGCGTGGCGGCGCGGCGCTCGAGCAGGTCGAGCTGCTCCGAATTGAAGCGCGCATACGCACGCTGCCAGTCGGACGGTTGCGCGACCGGCATCACCTGCACGGCGGTCACCTTGTATTCCGGGCAGTTCGTCGCCCAGTCGGAGCTGTCCGTCGTGATCACGTTCGCACCCGATTCCGGGAAGTGGAACGTCGTGTACACCACACCCGGCTGCATGCGGTCGGACACGAGCGCGCGCAGCACGGTCTGGCCTGCCCGCGATTCGATGCCGACCCAGTCTCCGGTCCGGATCCCTCGATCCTCCGCGTCGTGCGGATGGATCTCGAGGCGGTCCTCTTCGTGCCACTGGACGTTTTCGGTCCGGCGCGTCTGCGCACCGACGTTGTACTGAGACAGGATGCGGCCCGTCGTCAGGATCAGCGGATAGCGCTGCGTGACCTTTTCCGGCGTCGGAATGAACTGCGTGATCACGAAGCGGCCCTTGCCACGCACGAACTCGTCGATGTGCATCGTCGGCGTGCCGTCCGGTGCCTGTTCGTTGCACGGCCACTGGATGCTGCCGAGCGCATCGAGCTTCTCGTATGACACGCCCGAGAAGGTCGGCGTGAGCCGCGCGATCTCGTCCATGATTTCCGACGGATGTGTGTAGTGCATGTCGTAGCCGAGCGCCTGCGACAGCAGCAGCGTCACTTCCCAGTCCGCGTAGCCCGCGAGCGGCGGCATCACCTTGCGCACGCGCGAGATGCGGCGCTCCGCGTTCGTGAACGTGCCGTCCTTCTCGAGGAACGTCGAGCCCGGCAGCAGCACGTGCGCGTATTTCGCGGTCTCGTTCAGGAAGATGTCCTGCACGACGATGCATTCCATCGACGACAGCGCGGCGGCGACATGCTGCGTATTCGGATCCGACTGGACGATGTCCTCGCCCTGGCAGTAGAGCCCCTTGAAGCTGCCGTCAAGCGCCGCGTCGAACATGTTGGGGATGCGCAGGCCCGGTTCCGGTTGCAGCGTGGCCGACCATGCCTGTTCGAACTGCGCGCGCACGCCGTCGTCGCTGATGTGGCGGTAGCCCGGCAGTTCGTGCGGGAACGAGCCCATGTCGCACGAACCCTGCACGTTGTTCTGGCCGCGCAGCGGATTGACGCCGACGCCTTCACGGCCGATGTTGCCGGTCGCCATCGCGAGGTTCGCGATGCCCATCACCGTCGTCGAGCCTTGTGCGTGTTCGGTCACGCCGAGGCCGTAGTAGATCGCGGCGTTGCCGCCGGTCGCATAGAGTCGTGCGGCTTCGCGCACCAGTGCAGCCGGCACGCCCGTCACGTCCTCGGTCGCTTCCGGCGAGTTTTCCGCGCGCGACACGAAGTCGCGCCATTGCTCGAACGCACGCGTTTCGCAGCGTTCGGCGACGAACGCATCGGCGACGAGCCCTTCGGTGACGATCACGTGCGCGAGCGCGTTGACCATCGCGACGTTGGTGCCGGGCCGCAGCTGCAGGTGGTGCGTGGCCTTCACATGCGGGCCGTCGACCACGTCGATGCGGCGCGGATCGATCACGATCAGCTTCGCACCTTCGCGAATGCGCCGTTTCATGCGCGAGCCGAACACCGGGTGGCCGTCGGTCGGGTTCGCGCCCATCACGACGATCACGTCGGCGTGGCTGACCGATGCGAAGGTCTGCGTGCCGGCCGATTCGCCGAGCGTCGTCTTCAGGCCATAGCCGGTCGGCGAATGGCACACGCGTGCGCAGGTGTCGACGTTGTTGTTGCCGAACGCCGCGCGCACGAGCTTCTGCACGAGGTAGGTTTCCTCGTTCGTGCAGCGCGACGACGTGATGCCGCCGATCGAATCGCGGCCGTACTTCTGCTGCAGCTTGCGGAATTGCGTCGCCGCGTAGGTGAGCGCTTCTTCCCAGCTGACTTCGCGCCACGGGTCGGTGATCTTCTCGCGGATCATCGGCTTCGTGATGCGGTCCTTGTGCGTTGCGTAGCCCCACGCGAAGCGGCCCTTCACGCACGCGTGGCCTTCGTTTGCGAGACCGTTCTTGTGCGGCGTCATGCGTACGACCTGCGTGCCCTTCATCTCGGCCTTGAACGAGCAGCCGACGCCGCAGTACGCGCAGGTCGTGACGACCGAGTGCTCGGCCTGGCCGAGCTGGACGACAGTCTTTTCCTGCAGCGTGGCGGTCGGGCAGGCGGCGACGCACGCGCCGCACGATACGCACTCCGATGCCATGAACGATTCGCTTTCGCCGGCGGCGACGCGCGATTCGAAGCCGCGGGCGGCGATCGTCAGCGCAAACGTGCCTTGCGTTTCCTCGCACGCGCGCACGCAGCGGTTGCACACGATGCATTTCGACGGATCGTACGTGAAGTACGGGTTCGACTCGTCCTTCTGCTCGCGCAGGTGATTTGCGCCGTCGAAGCCATAGCGCACTTCGCGCAATCCGACGACACCCGCCATGTCCTGCAGTTCGCAGTCGCCGTTGGCGGGGCAGGTGAGGCAGTCGAGCGGATGATCGGAGATATACAGCTCCATCACGTTGCGGCGCAGCGACTGCAGCCGGTCCGACTGCGTGCGCACCTTCATCCCGGCTTCGGCGGGCGTCGTGCACGACGCCGGATAGCCGCGCCGGCCTTCGATTTCGACGAGGCACAGACGGCACGAGCCGAACGGTTCGAGCGAATCGGTCGCGCAGAGCTTAGGCACATTGACGCCGGCTTCGATCGCAGCGCGCATCACCGACGTGCCGGCCGGCACCGTCACGGCCTGGCCGTCGATTTCGAGCGTGACATCGGTATCGGCATGCCGTTGCGGCGTGCCGTAGTCGGTTTCGTCGAGCGGATCGAATGCGCGCGCCTGTGCGGCGCTCTTGCACGCGCATTGGCCCGAGCCGCAGCCGCCTTGGCGGACGTTGTTCGTGTCGAGGGACATGCAGGGCTCCTTCTGGGTCAGGCCGCAGCCTTGACCGGACCCGACGCGGCTTGCTTGCCGGCGGCGAGCCCGAAATCTTCGGGGAAATGGTCGAGCGCGGACAGCACCGGGTATGGCGTCATCCCGCCCATCGCGCACAGCGAGCCGGCGAGCATCGTGTCGCACAGGTCGCGCAGCAGCGTGACCTGTCGCTCCGACGTATCGCCTTCGCGAATGCGTGCGATCGTCTCGACGCCGCGCGTCGAGCCGATCCGGCACGGCGTGCACTTGCCGCACGATTCGATCGCACAGAACTTCATCGCGTATTCGGCGAGCTCCGCGAGATTCGACGTGTCGTCGTGCAGCACGATGCCGCCGTGGCCGACGACCGCGCCGATAGCCGTATAGGCTTCGTAGTCGAGCGGCACGTCCCACTGATGTTCGGGCAGATAGGTGCCGAGCGGGCCGCCGACCTGGGCGGCGCGTGCGGGCCGGCCGCTTGCCGTGCCGCCGCCGTAGTCGAACAGCAGCTCGCGCAGCGTGACGCCGAACGCGAGCTCGACGAGCCCGCCGTGACGGATGTTGCCCGCGAGCTGGAACGGCAGCGTGCCGCGCGAGCGGCCCATCCCGTAGTCGCGATAGAACGCGGCGCCGCGCGCGAAGATCACCGGCGCGGTCGCGAGCGTGATCACGTTGTTGATCACGGTCGGCTGGCCGAACAGGCCGGCGAGCGCAGGCAGCGGCGGCTTCGCGCGCACGACGCCGCGCTTGCCTTCGAGCGATTCGAGTAGCGCCGTTTCCTCGCCGCACACGTACGAGCCGGCGCCCTTCGCGACGTGCAGGTCGAACGCATGTGCGGAGCCGAGCACGTGCTCGCCGAGCCAGCCGGCTTCGCGGGCGCGCACGATTGCGGTTTCGAGCGCGGCGATCGCGTGCGGATATTCGCTGCGCACGTAGATGTAGCCGAGCGTCGCGCCCGTCGTGATGCCGGCGATGATCATCCCTTCGATCAGGCAGTACGGGTCGCATTCCATGATCAGGCGATCGGAGAACGTGCCCGAATCGCCTTCGTCCGCGTTGCAGACGATGTATTTCTGTGCCGCGCTCGCCTGCCGGACCGTGCGCCACTTGATGCCGGCCGGAAAGGCCGCGCCGCCGCGGCCGCGCAGCCCCGATTCGATCAGCAATTCGCACGCGGCGTCGCCGTCGAGCGCGAGTGCATTCTTCAGGCCGGCGAGGCCGTCGTGTTTCAGGTAGTCGTCGATCGACAGCGGATCGGTCAGGCCGATGCGCGCGAACGTGAGGCGCTGCTGACGCGCGAGATAGGGCAGTGCATCGACGAGGCCGACGCCGCTCGGATGCGTGCCGCCGTCGAGCCAGTTCGCGTCGAATAGCGCGGGCACATCGGCGGCCGACAGGTTCGCGTAGCCGACGCGTCCGGCGGCCGTGCCGACCTCGACGAGCGGCTCGAGCCACAGCAACCCGCGCGAACCGTTGCGGATCAGTTCGATCGCGACGCCGCGCCGCTCGGCTTCCGCGACGATCGCGGTGGCGAGGGCGTCGGCGCCGAGCGCCAGCGCGGACGAATCGCGCGGAACGTAGATGCGGGTCGTCATGCGGCCTCCGAGGTATGGGCGGCTGCGTCGGCAAGCAGTGCGTCGAATTTCTCCGGCGTGACCTTTGCGTGCAGCACGCCGTTGACCGTCATCGACGGCGATTGTGCGCACAGCCCGAGGCAGTAGACCGATTCGAGCGCGACGTCGCCCGGTGCGTGCGTATCGGCACCGTCGCCGTGCGCCGCGTCGAACCGGCAACCCGTGCGCGACTCCGCGTGCGCGGCCAGCGATTCGCACCCCATGCTGCGACACGCTTCGGCGCGGCACATCTGGATCGTCACGCGCGCGGGCGGCGCAGTGCGGAAGTGGTGATAGTAGGTGAGCACGCCGTGCACTTCCGCGCGCGACAGGTTCAGTGCCTTCGCGAGCGGCGCGACGCAGCCAGACGGCACGTAGCCCACGTCGTCCTGGATCGCGTGCAGGATCGCGACCAGCGAGCGGCCGCCGCGCGCATGGCGCTCGACGAGCGCGTCGGGCGCAGGGGAATTCGGGGACATCGGTTATGCTCCTCCAAAGTCTCATATGCGCTCGGAATGCATATAGTGCGCAATGGGACTTCGCTCTGATTGATTTTAGACAACGATAAGCGGAAGATTTCGCGGTCGCAATAGGAAATCGGAGTACATAATTGATTCGAATCGAATGCGACGCGTATCTGACCGTACGCGACACAGAGGGCCGTACCGCGAGCCTGTCGGACGTCGCGCCATTGCTGGAACTCGTGGCCGATACGGGCAGCATCGCGCAGGCTGCGCAGGCCAAGGGGCTGTCGTATCGGCACGCATGGGGCATGCTGCGGGCGCTGGAGTCGTGCGTCGGCGGCGAGTTGATCGAAACCGCACGCGGCAAGGGGTCGACGCTGTCGGAGCTGGGGCAGGCGGTCGTCGATGCGCAGCGGCTCGCGCGCAGCCGTCTCGACGGGAACCTGCGTGCGCTGGCGGCCGAGGTGGCGAGCGACCTGAACCGGCGGCTCGCGCAGCGCGATGGCGCCGTGCGCATCCACGCATCGCACGGCTATGCGGTCGCGACGCTCGTGTCCGCGCTCGTCGATGCGCAGGCAGCCGTCGACATCAAGTATCGGGAGAGCGTCGAGGCCGTGCAGGCGCTCGCGCGCGGCGAATGTGAACTGGCCGGGTTCCATCTGCCGCGCGGTGCGTTCCGCGAGCAGTGCGCGCAGATCTACCGGCCGTGGCTCGACGACACGCGTCACGTGCTGATTCATCTGACGCGTCGCCAGCAGGGGCTGTTCGTGCCGCGCGGCAACCCGAAGCAGGTCCGCGGGCTCGCCGATCTCGCCCGCAACGACATCCGCTTCGTCAACCGGCAGCCGGGGTCGGGCACGCGGATGCTGCTCGATCTCGCGTTGCGCGCGATCGGCATCGATCCCGAGCGTATCGACGGCTATGCGTCGGCGGAACTCACGCACTCGGCGATCGCCGCCTTCGTCGCGAGCGGGATGGCCGATCTCGGCTTCGGCGTCGAGCCGGCCGCCCATCATTTCGGACTCGATTTCATCCCGGTCGTCGACGAGGACTATTACTTCGCATGCGAACGCGCGCGGCTCGACTCGCGCCCGCTTGCGGGCGTGCTGGCCTTGCTGCGCGATGCGCGCTTCGTCGAACGCGTTGCGCATCTCGACGGCTACGATCCGACCGCGTGCGGGACGCTGACGGGCATCGCGACGGGGCTCGCGGGCACTGCCGGGGCAGGGGGGGCGGACGGCAACGCACGGTAACGCGAACGCGTATGAACCGCGCTGCAGCAGTGGGGGATTTGCGCTACGCTTGCCGCTTGATCAACGTTCCAACAAGCACGCCGTTCAGGCGTCATCCCGCCATGAAATTTCCTGTTCCCCTCTCCGCGGCAGCGTTGACCGCGGGGCTTCTGGTCGCTGTTTCGCCGTTTGCGTTTGCGCAGAATTCCCCGGGTGTGCCCGGCGGCATCCTGAGCGAACAGTTCCGCCTGAACGAGCATCCGCAGATGCCGTTCGCGGCGTCGGCACCGTCGCAGAAATATCAGAGCAGCAAGAAGTCGGCGTTGCGCCGCAAGGGCGATATGGGCGACCCGAACGGTTGCAACCTGAAGTGTCCGATGGACACCCAGTAAGCCTGCGTCCGCGCGCGGCATCGCGGCTGCCGCGTGCCGTGTTGCCGATAACCGCACGGGGTCGGGCGGCTATCTCGGGCCCCGCGAAGCTTGCTGCTTCGCGGGGCCCGTGTTTTTTGCGGCACGTTGTCGTTCGGCGTGAGCATCCTTCAAAGGATCGAGTGGGTGCCGGATTCGTGAATATAGGGTTAACCCGTGATTCGGGAAGAATGTCTTCCAGAAACCTGCCTTATTCTTAAGCACGCGCCTACATAAACTTCGGTTTGTCAGCGATGAACGGGTGTTCACCGCGAAATCAGACAAATCTGGAGGTAGGTCATCATGAAGTCGCTCGTTCAAGCCGTTGTCGTTGCTGCCGCTCTCGTTGCCCCGGTCGTGTCGTTCGCGCAGTCCGGTTCGGCACTCACCCGCGCACAGGTGCGCGCCGAACTGGTTCAGCTCCAGCAGGCCGGTTACAACACCGCCCGCGGCGAGGATCCGCACTATCCGGAAGCCATCCAAGCTGCTACTGCCCGCGTCGCCGAGCAGCAGCGTAGCGCACTCGCCCAGGCGCAAGGCGTCGACGTCAGCGGTTACGGCGCGCAGGTGCAGGGCGCATCGGCGTCGGGCTCGCGTGCGATCGGCGTGCGTCCGGCCAGCACCGAAGAAATGAAGTCGCTGTATCGCGGCAGTTAAGCCGCGCATCGCCCGATGACGCCGCGGGGCGGGTGCGACGACACGTCGCGCCGCCGGTCGCGGTGCCGGGCGGCGTGCCGTCCGGCGCGCTCGATCGCCGTGTGGGCGAGACCGGACATCCGTCACCTCCTGTCGCCGGTACACCGGCGGCATTCCGCCCGGCCCGTCCGGGGCTGGGCGCTTTTTTGGAAGGCGCGGGACGTATGGCTTCACCGGCAGGCAACAAAAAACCCCGCAGACTCGCGTCGTGCGGGGTTCGTGCGTCAAGCGCGGAATTTGGTGGGGCGGCGTCACTCGAATTGTGGCGCGTAAGTAACGTCAGTAAAGGCACAAGGTATTTTTGTTTTGAAATATACCCCCAAAAATACCCCCGGACCTACATCGCTACCCCCGTATCCTCCGAAGCCTATTAGTTGCTGTGTGCGACGCAGAGGCGAACGTTACTAGATTAGCCGGCTGTTAGCGAACCGATCGAGAACCCCGACACTTCGCTCAGTCGCCCGCGCCACAATATCCCGTGCGCAGGGAAAACAGCGGTCGGCTGAACGAACTTCGCGTCCTTCAGATGGATGTAAGACGCCGACGGTGGGCCGCCGTTTTCGTAGAGCGACGCGGGTTGCGCAAACACCTTACGCATTTCCTCTTTAACTTCAGCCGAGCCCGGCCATGCATTGCCGACCTTATCGGCGAGCTCCTCGAAGTATTTCTTGCCGCCGATCAACGTCCCGGTAACCACTGACCCGCCGATCGTCAGAATGACCCCCATTTCAACGCCGTGATTGTTGGCGAGATCGACCAAGAACTTAAGAGTCCAGTCGATTGGCGGCGGCCGGTCGATGGGTTCGTCATTCAATTGAGGTTCATCAACTTGATCCGACATGGTGTTCCCCGTGGTTGGTGGATCACCATCGTAGCAGTGGAGGGACGAAACATCGTGAACAAATCGGGGCGGCTACGCTGGATCGCTGGCCAATTAGAGCCTGGCAGTGTCGTGTGACCTGCCGGCGTTTAGGTCAGACTTCCGCGGCCCGCACACGCATAATCGTCTGGCGCGTAGTGGCGAAGTCCCGCGCGAGCTGCGAGACGGAATCGCCGGCATCAAGGCGCTGGCACACCTGCTGCTGTTTCTCCTCGATCATCCCACTTGTTCGCACGCGAACTCAGCTCAGCTGACGCTATCGCCCGAGCACCGGGCGGGCAACGTGGGGGCGGGACTATCAGCCGCATCATTGCCACCATTCAACTTCTCAGGCAGTTCGCTCATATCGAACATCATCCCAGGCGCGAACAGCGAAGACCATAACGCATCGCCGTAATGATCGAGTAGTTCCTCGATTACCTTTTCGTTGTTGAGCATCCTTGTCAACCACTGACGACGAGTTTGTTTATAGACAAATCGGGACAAATCTTTCGCCCAGTCGATTTCACTCGAAAGTAGCTCAAGGGTGCTAATGCGCCGAATATCATCGTCGGAGAAGCGGCGGGTGTGTACGTGATGTCCGCGTGTTTTCTCGATTCCGTCGAAACTGGTTTTTATTATTTTGAATAACGGCTTGATGAGTGGAGCTGTAACTGACTTTGTTGAGGATTTTGATAATTTATTCTGTATCTCCTTTGTAAGGGTTACCAAGCGAACGCGTAGTATGTAGATTTCGTTTAGATAAATGCCGACTTGATGGGCGAGATAGCGCCCTGGGCTTACTCTGGTTCCAGAGAAGGGGAAGCGTGCCACATACACGCGGATGTCTTTGATTGCTTCTAGCGTCTCGTGAACTTCGGTGTATTCATAGAATATATCGATGAGCGCTTGATGTTTTTCAATCAAGGGCGTTGGGGAGGCAACGACAGGCTTTCCAGCGATGGCGCCCCAAAAGCTGCCTCCGATCTCTATGTTGTCCTTTTGAGCCGCGGTAATGATTCGAGCCGACCAATCGAGAACACAACGGGAGAAGCGCTTATATCCTGTAAAGGTATCCATATACGTTGCCTAAAACGCAGTGAAAGGGGGGGTTACGCCGGCATCTTGTCACGAATACGCATAATCGTCTGTCGCGTCGTCATATACGTTCGCGCAAGCTCGGATATTGATGCGCCATCAGCAAGCAGTCGACATACCTCCTGCTGCTGGGTGGGGGACAGTGCGGGTGGCCGTCCTAGTGACTTTCCTTCCACCTTCACGCGCGCCAACCCTGCCTGTGTGCGCTCAATCAGTAGATCTCGTTCGAACTCCGCGACCGCAGTGATGACGCCCATCGTCATCTTGCCGGCCGCGCTGGTCAGATCCACGCCGCCAAGCGCGAGGCAGTGAACCCGGACGCCCATCGCCGCCAGGCGCTCAACGGTCGATCGGACGTCCATCGCATTGCGGCCCAAGCGGTCGAGCTTGGTCACGAGCAGGACATCGCCGCGCTCGAGCCGATCGAGGAGTTTGGCGAACTGGGGGCGGTCGCTCGCCGCCACGCTCCCGCTGATGCTCTCCGAGACGATTCGGTGCTTCTCGAGTGCGAACCCGGCTGCCTCGATTTCACGACGCTGATTTTCGGTCGACTGGTCGGCGGTCGAGACTCGGCAGTAGGCGAAGGTTCGGCTCATGGCGGCGATAACTGTACGTTAAGGATGTACGAATTATGCTCTGTGTACGAAACACGTCAAGCCTAATATGCGTACACGGCCATGGAGGGGTGTACGTAGACGATCGTTTTCGTACGGCAGGACCATGACGGCACCGCGCACGAACAAGCCAAATACGCACACAAGGTGCTCATGCGCATAGTAAAAAAGGCGGGTAACTTCCCCAGTGGTCAGCGTACTGCGGGGATGCGGCAACTCGTGGCAAGTCAACGGAACGACTGGATGACCTCGCGCGGAGTTGGTCCGCTCGACAATCGTGTCGCACGATCGAGGGAAAAAGCGATGGCTAAACAAAGGGACGCGAAAGCCGGCGAAGTCTCACCTCACATCTACGTCGACGCATCAGTTTCCAGCACCATTAGTGCAGTCAGCTACGAAGGCATCAGCATCACGACGCCAGACGGCATGCCGGCTACACTGGCCGTCGTCGACTCGAACGGAAAAGTGATTGAGGCTGGCCCGGACGTCGCAAACGCAGTATGGAGCGTCGTGATCGAGGCATACCGCTTTTTAATGGGGACCGGCCATTTACGAGTCTACACCGACCCGTCTGAATTGCCCCGAAATCCCGATCTTTCGCGATGACGCCTCCTTCCCAATCTCTGAGCGCCAATTTCGGCACGGTTGTGAGCCTGCTTGCTCCTTACCCTGATCAGGGTTAGCGGCCACGCGCATGAAACCGATATTGGAAGTGAGCCACTAGGATGGGGGTGAGATGAGCGAAATAAACGAACGACTGCTCCGATTGCGCCAAGTGCTTGAGATGGTTGGCCTCGGGAAAACTACGATCTACGCCATGATGAAGGATGGGACATTCCCTCGGCCGCGCCACGTGCGCGGACTATCCCTCTGGGTCGAATCGGAGGTTCAAGGATGGATCAGCTCGGTCGTGGCAAAGGAGTCGGTAACCTCATAAGGGGGCCGCACGGTGAACATCGAGCGGACGGCTCTTCGGAGCCCCATTCCTTTGGGGGCCCAGGTCAGGCGACGACGTTGGGGATTGGGATGGGTGAATCAGACCTACTTGAACGCATCATCGAAGAGCTAGACAAGCGGATCAGGCCAGCGCCAATCGTCCCGATTGAGCACGCGCTATGGTCGACGAAGGAAATCGGCGAATACCTCCTGCGACCAGCGCAGACCGTTCGCGATCGCATTGTCTGCCTACCCGGCTTCCCGGAAGCTATACGTCTCCCGAGTGGAGACGGCGGCCGCAGCTTCCCGCGATGGAAGGCCGCGGAGGTTATCAAATGGGTTGAGTCGCACCAGGGCAGACGCAGAACCGGGCGCCCGCGCAAAGGAGACTAGCCGAGACCTGCAGCGATCACTGCGGCCAATTGCGCAATGCGAAGGCGGGGACAAGGGGCGGCGATTTACTGCATCCTGCGCCTCGTGCGCGACGGACATGAAAAAGCCGCCCGAAGGCGGCTGGCGTGGACGCGGACTCAACGAGACCAACGCATCAGGCGTTCCCCCATTCAAGATAAGACAACATCGGATTTTGAGCAGATCCGCGCGCAACCATGCCGGCGTACTTTTGGGTCAATAGGCCTGTACTGGTGATGTCGATCGAGCCACCCAGCGCCACACCGTTGACGTAGAAGCAGACCTTCGAGCCCTGTGCGACGAACACGACATCGTCGCCAACGCTCGGCACCTGGCTAGAGCCACCAATCGACGTGAGCACGCCGGCGACGCATTTGTAGACCTGATACCCGGAGCCCGACGACCAGCGAAGGCCGATCCAGTTGCTTTGGTCGATGACGCGGACCGCCAGCGGAAATGCGCTCCCGGTCGCCGGGATGCCGGCCACCGTTGCCCGCGCATAGTGGTTCGCGCTCGACAGCGGAATGGCATAGGCTGTTTGCGTCGTGCCGAGGAAGGCGCACTTGTTCGAACGAACGCCGATGGAATTCGCGGTGCCGAACACGATGTATGGCGATGTCCCGTCGAGGTACGAGTCAGCCCGATTGAAGCTATCGCTCCCAGACGGGATGGGCTGAGCAACCCTCGAGTGGAGGTCTTTGCCGGTCGCTGCCTGCCAGGCGGCAAGCGTCGAATAAAGCGTGCCGTTCAGCTGGAACTGAGTGCCGTACGGATAGACGTTGTTGTCGATCGCGCCCAGCGTGATCGTGCCGCCGCTGAAGCCGAGGTTGTACAGACGCGGGGCCGGGTTGCCCACCGCCGGCAGAACAGTCAACCCTTGCACTGAGACCGATCCGTTGGCGACGCGGATGAAATCGTAGATCGTGTTCGCCGCGGGGATCGTTACCGTGTCGCCGTTGATCGACAGGTTGAACTTGCACGTCGTGACGTCGGAGCGGTATGCGGCAACGATGGAGCCGTATCCGAGCAGCGGTACCGTGAAAGCGTTCCCCACCGACGAAAAGGACGCATCAGCCACGTTCCCCGGATTGAACGTCACGAGGTTGTAGCACGTCCCTCCGGGTTGGCTGTTTTGCACCGTCATCGCCCCGCCGGCCAGACTCACCAGCGTATTGACGTTGGTGAAGGTCGTGCCCGTCATCGATGCATTGACCGATTTCGCGGTGACACCCTGCAGCATGTTCAGGAACGTCTCATTCACGTGAGTCACCGTTCCGAACAGATCGGCAGTGGTCTGTCCATGGTAGTCGATACCCGTGAAGCCTCGCCCCCATGTCCCGTCGTACAGGTTGTTCTGCGTGGAAACGGTCATGCCGGCAACGCTCGCCGCGAAGACGACACAGCCGTTGGCTGAAATTCCCTCGAGATCGTCAAAGCCGCTGATGAACTGAGCGTTCGAGAAGCTGACGTTCGGCCCGAAGAGTGCACCGTGACGGCTCCCACCGATGGCCTGGAAGTTGCGCACGGTGCAGCCCGGGCCCATCGAGAAATTGCCGTCCTGGTGGCCGGAGCGCTCCGCCGTGATGCCATCCAGCGTATGGCCGCTTCCAGGCAGGAAGAAGCCATACAGGCGCGCTGAATACGACACCGTGCGGCCGTTTGACGCCGGATTTGATCCATCCGATAGCTGGACGTATAGAGTCGCACTCGTCCCCTGCCAGTTGCTCATATATGCAGAGCCCGGCGTAGCGGCAACGTTGGCGACGCTCGTCGTTTGAATGAGAGCGCTGTTGCTGTTGCTATCCCATACGTTGCCGGACATCTTGATGTTTCCGGGCAGCGCGACCGTGCACTGATACACGTTCGTCTGGCCAGACGTGAGCGACCAGGCACTTGTCGGGATGGCATCGGAGCTATCGAATATCACTGGCCCGGCACTTGCGTTGCCGAACCCAACGAGGCTTAGATTGTTCTCGGTCCGTGACAGCGTTTGTTTGAACACGGAGCCACGACGAATCCCGATCACGGATCCCGCGGGAATTGACGGTAGTGCATTCAGCGGCGCCACGGACGCCCACGGTTGCGACGGCGTTCCCGGATTTGAGTCTGATCCGGCTGTCGGGTCGATGACGTAATTGAACGAAAGCGCGAGTGTGACCTGCACAACGGTGCGATACGTGGGTTTCATCGACACGCCGATCGTATGCACACCATTACCAACCAAGGGGCCGACGAGTGACGAGCCTGCGCCGTTCGCATCGGCGGTTGTCGACCCTGCAGGTACCCCGTCGATATCGAAGGCGACTTGGCAGCCGGCGACGCTCCCATTTTTGGAGAAGACTTGATAGCTGATCGACGGACTATCCGTTTCGGTGAGTGGAGCGCTCGGCGCCACCACCAAAACGCTCGAATCAGGATTGCGCGGAATAGGCATATCTCTCCCCCTCAGGCGTAATAGCTAACGTTGGCGATTGCGCCAGTCGTTGCGGCAATCAATTTGACCGCCGACAAGCTGCCGTTGTAATCGACGCCTCCGCCAGCATTGATCAGCATTCCAACCGTTGCTGTGGGCGCGGTGCCATCGTCGCGATAGCGAATCGATCCGGCCTCGGCTTGAATCGATGCAATGCGTGCGCCGGGGGGCGGCGTCAATGATCCGACGGACGTCAGGTTGGTCAACTGTTGATACCCGAGCGGCGTGAGAGCTCCTGCAACTGTTTGAGCCTGGAAGTCAGCTGCGTTCCCGTTCTTCACCGGAATATGGTCCGGTGCGGTAGTGCCGTTGAGCGTGCACGAGAACGATCCAGACGTGATTGCCGAGAGGCGTGCGCGAACTTGCTTGTACGTGCCGATGTGGACGCCGTACACGCCGGCAGTCGTGAGCGGGCTCGTCGTTCCTTGCGAACCAGCCACCTTCGGGTAGACCTTCATCGTGGTCCACGTCGAACCATCCTGCGTCCCCTCGATTACGACAGAGGCCCCGACGGGTGCGCCGGATAGGCTGATACCTACACCTTGGAGACCGTCTGTCGCGATCACTACGGAGCCAGTGGTTGGATCTCCGACCGTCTGGAGTGTCCCGATTGCTGGAACGTTGAGAACCTGAACAGGAATTTTTCGCAGAGGCATCTATTGCTCCAATTAATTCATCATTAGAGGTCGAGATCAGGCTGAAGATCAGCCGGTTCGATATAAGGTATTGACTGTCGGGGGGGCGGGTCTGATGAACCGCACCGAGACGAGAAACCCCGGAGTAGCGCATTGCTACGGGTCTGCGGAGTCGACAATTGGCGGCATCTGGCGGTCTATCCTCGTCATGAAATTGCGTGCATCGACGACCAGCTCACCCAGGCGACGCACTTCCTCTTCAACTTCACGACGAGCGCGTGCAGCTCTTTTCGGATCGCCGGCTTCCGCGATGTCGTGAGCGTCGACCAGTCGAGCTGCGTGCCAAACCATCAACCTGAGAAGCGGCGAACTTTGGGTCTCTAGTTCGGCGCGTTGACGAAGCCAGGCGATCAGCTCGCGCACATCGCCCTGAAAATCCGGCTCGACCATTTCCCAGATCCGGTGATGCAGGTCCCGTTCTGGCTCGTCGGACAGGCCGAGCAAGTAGTCGGTGGTCGTGTTGTAAGCCAACGCAGCTCTAACGAGCAGCCCACGGGGCATATTCGCTTGGCCCAGCTCGATCTTGCAGAGGGCTGTCGAATTCTTGTATCCCAAGAGCTTCGCCGCGTCTTGTTGCTGGAGTTGGTGTCGGAGGCGGGCTGCAACCAGCCGTTCGCGCAATATTGGCGACACGCGAGGATCGTCGCCCGCAGGCCCGGGCGATTGAGGTCTACCGAGAGTGGGCTTGACGATCATTCTCGGGACGTCCGTCATCAGCGCGCGAGGTAAGGTCGTGCTGCTTTAGCCATCCTTCGAGCCTACAGCGTCGACGGATGGTGAATGGTGAGCACCGGAAGTCGTCAGCGATTTTCTTGACTGGTTCGCCTCGGCGACAATACCGGCGCCGGATGGCTTCCCATTCGGCGGGCGTGAGTCGGCGGCCTGCCATGTCAGTCTCTCGCGGGCGTCGTCAGGCGCAGCGATTTCACATCCACCGTCGGATCGATGACGCTGCGGAACCCATGCGGGCCAAGCCCTTGGGGAAGCGGTGCGCTGATCCGTGCCAAATGCGCGGCATAGGTCGTGAGCTCAAGGCCATCGAGCGCCGACCGATTGCGCCCCTGCGTGCTGAAAAATTCATGGAGGCGGGCAAGGCTCTTGTCAACGTCGCGAAGTTCGGCCTCCCATGCCGCAACGGTCGAATCGGACGGTTCTACGCGTGCGAGGGTCTCCGAATCGCGGATGCCTGCCTTTCGCAGCGCCTCCGTATGACTGATCCGTTTGTCATGCGCGCCGCCAATATCCGCGCGGAGCCTCGATGCTCGCGACGCCAACTGGTCCCGCAAGTCTTGAGCGGCGAAACCAGTCGCCGCCTTCTCGTTATCGAGATCCCGCTCAATCTGGCGCCAACGAGCAAGGGATTGTTCGGCGCCTGCCGACTGGTGATTGAGTTCTCGCAGGACTTCAGTAAGGCTATCGAGAACCGGCGTGCGTTGAAAATCGGAGTCGCGGATTGCTTCCTCGAGCAGATGAAGCGCAGCAACTCGGACATAGACTGCCAGCTTCTCACGGATCGCGATCAGTTTGCTGATCGTTTCGTGATCGTGGAGCTGGTCGTAAATGCGCTGCACCTGTTCCCGATCTGCATCGGGCTGGCTAGATTCGAAGGTCGGAAAGGGGGTGATGTTCATCGCGTGGAGTCCTCAGGTAACGACTCCATCGTGCCGGGTCGCTCGATGCGGTCCGTGCTCGCTTTTCCCGTTTTGCTCGTTTTGCCCCATTGACCGCGTGCACCAGCAGGTCCCCTCACCGCGACGTGTCAACGTATGGCTGAATGCGACTGCACTTGGCACTGGTCGTCGTTGATGAGATCCAGTACGCTCGATGCTCCCCGTCAACGAGACAGGAAAGCATCATGAGCGCCTCAGGCCTGCACCTCACCGGCGCAACCGTATCTGCAGATTCCAGCCTGCGGTTTTGTGCATACAAATTTGGTTGGGGATATGGCGCATTCACCATACCGGGTGCCATTGCTTGCAGCCAACTAAGCGCCGTTGACGCAACTCCGCAGCAGTTGCTGCTCGCCTTTGAACTCGACAAGGCGCGAATCTCGCTCGCCGTTGCTCGCCATGGGCCGGCAATGAGCGGCGAGCGCACTAACCTAGATTCGAGCGATTTTTAACTCGCACCAGTCCACACCTGTTGCTGCGCGGCCGTAGCCATCTCCCCCATACGGACGAAGGGCGCGAATCGGATTCGCATCCGTGCCGGGATATGGCGGACGCTCGTAGTGAGCACATACATAAGGTGCGGTGCGACATGTTTGTCAGAAGAATGGCCTCCGTTTTTTGACAAACATTTTCTGGACGATATCTGTCATCCACCTGACCGATCTCGATGGGGTTTCCCGATTGCACGGCGCCCGTACCGGATGTAGCCTATCGTCGGAAGTAAAACGAACAACGACAAATCCACACAGTACGGGACCAACAATGAATATCCATATTCAGAGGGGATGCGCGAAAGCATCGATTGCCATTACTGCAACGGCATTGGTGATTTTGTCGGGCTGTACGTCGTCCTTTATTGTCAAGCCGCAGGATCCGTCAAAGCCCAATGACACTCCACGATATTCGTCTACGGGCGCAAACGCCGCAGCCGACTTCGAAGCATCGAAGCTGTCGCCGCCCTCCGGTTATCAGCCCCTTGATCCAGCTCCCGTAACGGTCAAGCCTGTTGGGGGAAAGGCTGCGAAGCCAGAAGACATCCTAAATGCGCTACCCGATGAAACGATGCGCCTTGCCATTGGGCAAATCGACGTCAAGGGAAATGTCACTTACGGTCCCGTGAGCACGAGTATCGAGCACGGCAGATACATCGTCACAGTCGACTACATAAAGTCCAACACATATCCGCTATTCGTAAAAAAAAGTGACACTCATCCCGATGGGTCTTTCCGCGCCACATTTGTAGATAACGGAAAGGAAGCCGATCTCGCGGTGCCAGTGTATATCGGCGTTGGATTGCGCGTAACTGCCACGCTGAATACTACGAAAGGCGGGATCAACTTGGGTAACCTGATCGCGATCGCTGCTGCCGCGCAAGCTAGCGAATTGTCGGGAACGCTAGTCGTGCAGACGCTCGGCCTGACCGGAGAAAACATCTCTACCGCTCTACCAATTCCCTCCGACATTAGCCTCGCCTCGATTCAAAGCGCGATCCAGGCACTTGGCACGATGAAAGCGAAGCTTTACGACACGTCGAAAACACATGTTGAGCCGCGGGTGGTCGGTGTCTACAACAACATCGGCGGCAGCACGAACGACACCATCAACGGAATCATCTCAGGGGTTCTGGCGAAGCCACTGCCGCTTGATGTCCCAGTCGAACGATCAACCAAAGTCAAGGTTGCTGAGAAGTAGAGATTGTTCACGCATCCGCGAATGCGTCCTGCGCCTCTTTGCGCGCAGTTTCCAATGCGGCCGCGCCAGCATCGGCGATCGTAAGTCCATCGGCCGGCAGGTATTGCGCGCCCTCAAGAAAGGCCATGCAGATGGTGTCCCACAGGTCAGGCGACGGGATGCCATCTGCAGCCATGTCCTCTTTGCTCATGATCTTCCAGCGCGCGCGATCGTCAAACGTGAACGGGATCCGCGAGCCCTGGTCCAGCAGCTCCTTCGTGTTGACGCGCGCGAAGCTAATCCGGCCGTCCTTCACGGCCTCCGCGGCGTGCACCGAGCACTGGGCCCTCAGATTGTAGAAGCGCTCCTTGTTCCGCTTCTTGAAGCAGAACTTGCCCCAGTTCACGCCGACCACGTTCGCGACGCCGAGCTCCTCGAGGCGCTTGGCAAACTGGACGCCCTGGCCGCCGACGTCGACGAGCACCGTCACATTGGACAGCCGGTCAGCATAATCCTTGACCATCCGCGCGACCGGGCCCCAGTCGAGCGCATTGCTGAACACCGGCACGTCGATCACATCGATGTGCCGCGGATCGTTGTCCATCCGATCGCCGCTGCCCCACACGTGCATGTGCGTGCAAACGGTTTTGTCTCGAAACACGCCGGCCGCAACGTCAACCACCAACAGATGACCGTACTGCTCGCCCTCCGGGATGACGCGCGGGATATCCACGGCGCGCTCGATGACCGACCGGCCGAGGAGGTACTTGTCATTGTTCTCCGCGAACCGGCCCAGCACGCGGATCTGGAATTCCGGCGTGTCTCGGCCGCCGCACTCCTTCTCGCGATCCTTCAGCCACTTCAGGGTGACAAACGGCGAATTCTCTGACGAGAAGGTAAGCGCGACCCATGATCCGCCATTGTCGATGCTCAGCGAATGGTGCGAGTCATAGAACCGGCCGGCGTTGCGCACACCCTGCGACGCCATCAGCGTCCGGTTTCCTTCCTGCGTCTGCGTCCCGTCGATGACGTTGAAATGCTCGTCCGGGACGCCGGCCGCTTCGTCGATGATGATCAGCTGCCAGTATCGGTGCTTACCGGCGATCCCCACCGCCTTGCCCTGCTGCATCGCCACCTGCGCGATGAACCACTGATCCTCGAAGCCGTTCACGACGACGCGCGTCTTCGTGATGGTGAAGTACTGCGCGATCCACGCCAGCGGCCCGTTGCCGATCGCCAGCTTGACGTCCTGCAGCTCCTTCCAAACACCATCGGCCACCTGGCTTATCCGAGGTGCCCCAATGTACGTGTTCGAGCCGATCTCGAGCTTACCTTCATAGAAGGCGACCGGATGGCAGAGCATGTGCCACAGCGCGATGCGCCCGAAACCGGCAGTCTTGCCGGTACCGGTGCCCGACACAACTGACACCTTGGCGGTTGGGTCGACCAGGCTATTGAATAGCTGCTCCTGATCCTCGCTCGGCTCCATGCCGCAGACTTCCACGGCGAAGCGCAGCGGGTCGCTGTGGTAGCGCTCGACGAAGTCGTCGTAACGTGGATCTTCGAGGATGGTGGTCCGGCGGCGGCTCATTCGTCGCCGAGTTTATCGCGCTCCTGCATGACAGCAGCCGTGCGCGCGCGTGCCGATGCCATGGCCGCGCCGAATCGCTTCTCGAGTTCGATCGGGTCGAAGGCGGAGCCGCTCACCTCGACCTTTTCGATGAACATCTGATTGTGTCGTGCGATAGCATCTAGTGCGCCATCCTTGCTATGAATCTTAAGCTCGATACCATCGCGGCCGATCTTGACCCCACCGTACAGCGCGCGCGATGCCGGCGACAGCTTGCGTGTGTCCTTGAAGTGCGCGCGACCTATGCCCTCACCGAAACACTCCGGACAGTCTGGATTCGGATCGAGCGTGCCATTGAAGCCGACACCGCCCTGTTCGTCGAACTCGCCGATGTCGACCTTACTCTCTGTCGCCGCTAGAGTCGTGAGCCGCTCCTCATCGTGCTTCTTGCGCGCATCGTCCATCTCGGCGGGCGTGTAGTGATATCGAAAGTTTAGCCCGTAACAGTGCCGGCAACATTCGCGTCGGTACTCGCAGATGTCGTTCGGATCAGCGGTCGCGATGTCCCGCCAGGCGAGCAACACCATATCCGCATCGGTTTCGCAGCGCTCGGCGCGCTCCTTTATCTTGGCGGCAAAAAATGCTTTAACACAAGGGTTTCCAAGGAGGCGAGAACCCTCAGTAGAGGCGGTGGTCCTTTTCTCGGCGGCGAATGCACGCATGTAAGCCGCCGTCGCATTGAGATCGACCATGTATTCGAGCGCGAACAGGCGCTGTCTGTCGGTCAGCGCTTTAAGCAGGCGGTCGGATGGGAACTCTGCCGGTTGATCAACGGCTCGGCTCGAACCAGAGGAGGGCGCTTCGCAGGTGGCTCGGCCTTGATCCGGCTCGATGACTCGGTGCGCATCAACCGCCGCAGCACGCTTCGCCCATCCGTTACGTTTCGCATACGCGGCACACGCGCCCTTGGTGGGGGCGTCTGTTCCGTGCCGCTCGCTCGACAGTTTTGCCGCCTGCGCGAAGCTCATGGTGGCGTCGCCTTCCCATAGTTCGCGGATGGTCTTCCAAAGCTCAGTCGGATAACGCGCGGCCTTCGCTTCGTTTTTGGGAGGTGTTTGGGATTCGCTCATGCCGTATATGTTCGGCTATTGCGCGACGATGTCTGGGGTGGTTTTTCCGGCTCGTCATCATGCACTCGTACGCGCGGAACACATGTCGTTAGATGGTTTCAATTCAACACCGCAGCGTTGCGGCCTTGGGCTGTCGTCTGACCCTTGCCAAGGCCGCAATTCGCATCAGACCTGCGGTGTTGCGCTGTCCATTCGCACCCAGGCCCACCCATCTGCGATGCGTCGCGACTCGATTGGCGAACCGGCTCGTGCCATCTCGGCTTTCACCGCCTCGACTGAGCGCCAGCTGATGCCCTCCGCGCGAGCAAGGGCTTGCAGGTCTTTGACAGCACATGCAGGGGTGAGGACTTGGGTCAGCAGATCCCGCGCTCGCTCGCGCTTCGATGCGGCATGGTCGACAACCGGGCCATCGGATGCCGCGCGCGGCTGCATGGCGTCATCCATGAGAGACCGCAATCCGGCTGTTCCCCATCGGGCGGCGATGGTTGCGAAGCTGTCGGCCTCATCCTCGATCGTGATCGTTGGTTCGACCAGGCGCGCCGCCGTTTCCGCGATAGCAGCGCGGATGGATGAGGAGCCATTGGCATCGAGACGGGCGCAGACGATGAGCTGGCGGTCAGGGAACTGCGCACGAGCTCGGCGTATGGTCGCCGGCAGGTTGTCGGGAGTGAGGACGCACCATACGGGACTTCTCGTCGCCTCGCACAGCGCGGCGCCATCCTCCCATGTCACAGCGACGAAGAGCGCGCCGCCGTTGTCGCCATCGGCCGCGCCGAGAATCGGCGTATAGCACCCGGCCTTGCTGAGATCGCCCACGATCGATCGCCGGCCGTTCGGCTCGATGCGCTCGACCGCAGTCAACCCGTCGGAGCCAAAAATCGGCGCGACCAGGACGTCGCCGGCTTGGCGCAGACTGTGCGGCCGAATGCGTAGTGGGCGCAGGTGCGGATGCCCCGGGGCAGCCGGGTCGCTTTCACGCCAGATCCTATGCGCCTCCACGCGGGCTTCCTCGTGTGCGTCGGTTCCATTTGAGAATTTCAAGTCGACGTAGACGGGATGTTGATTGTTCATGCTGCACTTTCCTCCAGAAGCAGTCGCCGCATTTCGACCGCGCGAGACTGACCGCATTTGAGTCGTCGCCTGATTTCAGCGACGGTCGGTTTTAGGCTGCCGCTCTGGACCTCACGAGCAAGCGCGGTAACGTCAGATTCTGGCGCGGCTGGCGGCTCCTCGGCCGCGTCACGCTGAGCCGGGGGAGTAACGTATGGTGACGCCCTCGAATCGACGTCGCGACTTTCATCCGGCATGGGCGCGACTCCCTGCGAAGCCGCCCCGGACATGGGTCTTGCTCCCAATGCGACTGTCCATGAGAAGCACGCGACTGCCTCAAGCGTCGCGGCGAATAGCAGACTAAGTAGCATGTCGATCGACCCGGACCCGACGCCGAGTAGCATCGCCAAACGGCCCGATACTGGATCTGCACGCAGAGCGTCACGCGCCGCCGCATCTCGTTGTTGCTGCGCGGCGAGACGATCGTCGGCAGCTTCTCGCCGGCGTGCTTCCGCGATCTCGACGTCGAGCGCCTCGCGCCGTGCCTCGAGCGCTGTGCGCGCAGCGAGGTCAGTTGTGCGTGCCAGACGCCCGATGACCGCCGCCCGGTCCGCGGCGACGGTGGCAAGCGGCCGGCCCTCACTCCCTCGCGATAGGGGAGTGAACGACACGTTCACCCTCGCTGCTCGCAATTCGCCAGCATGACGCGCCGCCGCCAAAAAGAACTGGCAGTGACCCAAACAAACAGCGAGCGCACATCCGATCCAGAGCGCACCACCGACTAGCCGCGCTGGCACCGCCGCGTCCTTAATGAGCACGGGCAGCAAATGGCAGGAGAGCGTCAGGAGTGCCCCGATGGCGATCCATATCACCCGTTCCTCCAGCTGGCCGCTGCGTTGCCAACCTGCGCAGATAGCAACGGCTACGCCGGTAGCCGAACCCGCGAGAGCCAGACACGTGGCGATCCTTCGTACGCTCATCGATACCCCCGGCGACTAAGGTCTGCGTTAGCTCGCCACGCTCGCCGGGCTGCGACTTCCCGTGCTTCCGCCTCGGCTCGCGCCGCTACGAGCCGCTCACCGAAGTGCGAGCGGTTTGGCAACAAGTCGCTAAGCGGCCCGCGGATCGCACGTGCCACCACGTCATCCAGATGCGTCCGTGGCCAGTACTCGATCCCGGCCAGCTCCTCAATCGCGCTGACAAGCTCGGCCAGCGTCCGTCTCACATCGTCCAGTGACAGGCGCGGCCCCCATGGCAGGTACAACGCGCCATCCGTGCTACGGAGCGCACCGACACAATCGCCAGGAATTACCTGCCAGTCGTTCGCAGCGCATTGATTTGTTGATACTCGGTCACGTGTGATACTGCCAAAACTGCCGAAAGTCGGGTCTTTGGGTTTGGGCGGTTTTGGCAGTTCGCCACCTGAGCGCTTTTCAGATTTCTTGAGCAAATCGAGATACCTATTCATTTGACCTACTCCACACGGTTGAATGAACAATCCGGACGCGTTGCCACTGGGCTCGCGAACACTCCATTTCTTGAGAACCAGCGACTGGGGGCGCTGCCAAAACTGCCGAAAGTGCATCTCATTGGTTTCGGCAGTTTTGGCAGTGGGGCCGGCTGGCACTGGTTGAGTTGGGGGCACTGAGGCGGGGATCATTTCGCCAATTCCGGATTGATGGCGTACCGTGCTTCGCGTGGGCGTCCCTTGTCGCTGCCGCCCACATCCTGGACTTCCGCCAAATAGCCGTGCTCGATCAGCAGCGAGACAGCTTCATCTGCATGTTCTCGCTCAGCGAGGAGCGACCAACCTGGGCGGTAGATCGTCTTGAGCGGAAATGGCGTGCTCGGCAGCTTGCCGTCGCGAATCTTCCGCAACAGGGCGTGAGCGCGATCGAGGGGCGTTGTCATACTTGCCCCGTATGCCCGAAGCGCGTGTGACCGTAGGTACTCGCTCCAGGCCAGCGCACGCACCATTGCGTCGGAACCGACGGATCCGGTACCACCGTCAGAAAGGTGCGATATCAGCGCGAGACTCGGGACCAGCTTCCGATACTTCGCGAAGTGCGATTCGATTGCCGGATGCAGCTCGCCAGAACGTAAGCCCGACTCCCAATCGCGTCGCCACTCTCGGAACAGCGACAGCGCCGCGTCATTCAAGCGAAGGAATGGCGGTGTGCCTTCCTCTGGGTTCCCGGTATGATCCCGCACGACTTCCGCGCCCCAATCGGTCACGGGGTCGGCCTCGGCCAAACAACGGAACACTTCAAACGCTGCGTTCTTCTTTGTTGCGTCCGGCCATTGGTCCACATCGGTCCATTCCGGTGAGACGTTCGGCCATACCAGCAAGCCAAACCGTTGGATAAGGCCATCGTTTCCGGCCCCATCAGCGATTGCCTCACGCAGGTACTCGGCAATGCGTCCGGGCTGCGTGCCCCCGATCACCGAGAGGCATACGGCTTCCGCGCGGTTATTGCGACCTCGCCCGATTCTGTCGACGGTATAGCTATCGCCGCCATTCCAGCCCGTCAGATAGAACCCGCGCGCCTGCTCTTGGCCGTCCCGATCGAGACTCTTTATAAGGCTTACAAGCTCATCCCGAAAGATGCCGACGCCTTGTGGATTCTCCGCGCAGATATCGAGAAGCGCCTCGACCGTCGCATCGTTGACCAGATAGCGGCGCAAAATCGGCTCAACTGGCGAGTCGAACTCGAATTGCTCAACCGACGCGCTTGGGTTCTTCGCGAGTGTCTTCTTCGTCTGCTTCTCAGCGGCATCTATACGTAACTCGTACGTCGATTTGTCGCGCTCGTAGCCTTCCATCGCAAAATCATGATCTTTGTTAGCGTCGACTTGAAGACGTTTCAACGGGGCGAGCGCTGCCGACATGCTGGGCGATTTCATGACGGCCGGCCGTCCGACGATGCAGACCCACTGATTCGCGTACTCCGTCCAGTCGTCGAATTCCTTCGGGCGAATACCTACGCGCCGCCCAATTACGGTCCCAAGCGCGCCCAAGATCGTCGCGCCTACAAAGTCAGGCGGGCACTGCATCCGGTTGGCAATATCCTCGGCCCAAGGTCTGAGCGATTCGGGCAGGAGACACATATCAAACGGTTGAACTGGTGCCAGTACCGACGACGGCAGCGGCCTGATGGGGCGCCACGCAGCGTCTTCGCGCGTTGGCTCAGCACCCGCGCGAGAAATGGCGCCGTCTGTTGTTTGCAAAAACTGCGCGCGAGCCCTTGCAATTTCATTGCGCTCGACGAGAGCATCGAAATCGATTTCGTCCAAACTCTCTACGCTGCTCATAGACCCCCTCGTGCCGCTTGCCGTACTACCCACTCGCGCGCGCTGGCGATAACGAGCTCGCGGACCCATTGTGCGTGCTCGTTCCACTGCTGTTCGTTCATGCAACGCCGGCAGCGCATCAACTCGCGATCGACCATCTGTTGAACGCGTGTTTTCAGCATTTCGCCGGATGAGCGGGCGTGAGACGGCCCTCCCGGCCGCCCGTGCGGCAGGTCAATGTTTCTCTGCATGGAATCCCCTCTATGCCGCGGCCCGATCGGCATCCTGCCGTGAGTAGTCCTGATTGGCGGCGGCGCTAAAAGTGCGACGTTCAGACTGAGCCACGTAAAGCCGTTCTAGCTCGCATGTAAGCGAGTCAACGGCGCGCTCCAGAAGCGTGTGCGAGAGAGGCAGCAGCCGGTCTAAGTCGCTCGAGACTGCGCAAATATCAGCCATCACGCTCAAGCCGGAGAGAGCGTCGGCCGCGTCTGCAACATCCGCGCCGCCCGCTTGCTCAAGAATTGCACGGACGGCAGGTAGCGCCGCGCGGCAGGCCGAGAAGAAGGCTTCGATGCGCTCGCCGTCACTGGCGTGCTCGAGAGTGACTTGCAAGCCGTCGAGGATCGACGCGGCCGATTCGAGGCTGAACCGCGAGTTGATCGGATTACGCATGGCGAACCTCCGTTGCTTTCGTGATGGCAGCGCGCAGCTTCGCGAGCGCGATGGCTTCGGGGTCGAACGTATTGTCAGCACGCCAGCCCATGCGGGCAAGCACACGCTCGGCAGCTACTGCAGCATCGAACAGATCGGGCGAAGCGGCGATGAGCACCTGGTTCGCTGCGCTCTCAGCGCTGGTCTGGTTTTGATCCGAGCCGAGGTAGCCCCAGCCGAGCCATTCAGCCTCGAGGATCGTATGGACGGCCGATACGTCCGGCTCGGCGACTGCCGGGCGAAGGCAATAGTTATCCCACACCCACGGGCCAGGAGTGTGCCTGAGCTCAACCATGACGCACCTCCGCACGAGCGATTTCGGCAAGGCGGCGAAGGGCATCGCCGCACACGTCGAGTGCCGCGCGCTCGGTCGGTGCGAGCGCTGCATCACGGAGTGCCTCACGGGCGATTGAGGTGAGGGTGTTCGGGAACTGCGTTTGCTCGGGACGAGCAGGGGCGTTAGCGCGCATTTTGCGGCCTCCACGGACAGGTTGAATAACCCGGCCGCCGACGCCAATCGGGGTGGCCGGGCACAAGACAAGGTTGGCGTACCGGCGTCCGTGGGAACCGGCGTGCGCAAGCGCACCCTCACCAAGGCCCGACCATAGAAGACGGGGCATTGTGTACGGACGTAAAAAAACCGCGCAGTGGCGGTCGTCCGCCACGAACTATTCGAGACGCCAATCTCGGCGGCTGTTGTCTCAGCCACAGGAAAAGTATACGCGCCGGGGTTTACGGGTTGCAAGGCCTTTCTGTGATGGCACATCAGTGTCGCTCCTGAACTGGCGCGCTCTTGCCTGAGCGTCGAGCCGGTTTGGTTGTGTTGCTGGCGACAGTCATTGGACACTATGAACCGATATCCCAGAAATGAAACGTGAACGCGCGTCGATTGCGCAGGCGAGATCGCAACGCCGAATCCGCTCTTAAGCATGTCAGCCACAAAGCGCGCGTATGGCGAAGTGCCCCACAACACCCCGAATCGGGGTATCCCTTCGGTGATGAGTTGCATCAGTTCATTCCCCGCGGATCGGCAGCGCGAGCTGCCAGGTGCAACGCCTGTATGACTTCGCCGATTTGGTTCGGCCGAATGCTCACACCGCTCCGCGACGGTTGATAGTCGCCTTTCGCATCCACGTACCAAACCCTGAAATCAATGAGCGGTCGGCCACGGTAGGTTCTGCGCATGATGCGCAGTCGCTCGCGCGGGCCTCGCTGCAAATCCAGTATTAGCATGCTGGATTGCTCAAGTTCGGTGGCACTGGACTGGTTGCGTTCGGCCGTCATTTCGTCACCTCGACTCGGTGTCGTCGCCATAGGCTTAGCCTTCCACGCGGTAATTTGCAGGATCTTGGATCCAACGAAAAATTTCGCGATTCGGCCAGGCAACTGATCGCTGCGAGCCAAGATGCACGCGACGCGGGAATCGGCCTTCCAGTTCACGCTTTCGCACGGTCTCGCGACTCAACGGTACGAATGGCCGTAAATCGTTCCAGCGGGAAAATCCATCTCGTGGCAAGACCTTTGGGACGTCATTCCCAGCCACGGCAGTCTTCATCGGCATGTGCGAATTCCTCTCATTTCGTCGCTCGTTCATTGGCAGAGGTTTGGCGAACGTAGCGAACGGGTGCATCTTGCCACAAGGCGGGAGCATCTAAGTGTATGATTCAGAAGGGTATTTATCCATGCGCTCATAAATCAAAAATGTGAGTCCTTAGAAATCAGTGACTTACAATCGGTGAAAATATTTTTAAGAAAATGACACGATAAAGTCCGTTTCGCCTTTTCTGGTTGTGGTAGTGGCGTGCGCGAATTGGGGCTTTCTACGTCGCTTATCGCGGGTCAATGACAATGCCTATCCGCACTACCGACGCAGACCCTTGGGTATGATTGCGACATGCCAGCGGCTAGGTTTCAGAGGAGCTGGGTAGCGGGGTTTTATTAGAAAAATTCAATTTCCAAACGTAGAGAGACCAATGAAGAAAATCGTTCTCGCGGCAAGCATTGCCGCAATCGCTGTGGCCTTCCTTTCTGGCTGCGACAAGGGCTCCGGAGGGGCGGTAGCGAGCTCAAATCCGTCGGCGCCTCAAGGTAGTTCCGCCCCAACTGTTTCACCAACTTCGACTGCGCCGGCAGCGCAAACGGTTCCTGCTCCTCCGAGGCACAACTATGCGCTCAACCAAGATGGGACCTATGGGTATGAGCCTGCGTTGAGTGAGGATGACATTCGGAGTGGCAAGGCCGTCAAATCCCTTGTGATGATGCGCTACGTAGGGCTTCGCAACGGAACGTACGTCCTGCTGGTTCTGAACGACGATAATCCGAACGTGACAAGCCGCATCACATGCCAGGCGCCGTGTAACTTCGCGAAATCAGAAGTCATGGCGGGTGACTCGGTGGTGAAAACGGAAACACTCCGAGTCGTGCCGAACTCGATGGTTGGCGCCATGGTGGAAGATGCGATGGCCGGCCAGTTGACTCCATACGGGCAGCAGGTGCCGACCATGCCGCAGTATTCGAACAATCAGGTGCCGGCTAATGTGCCATCGACTCCGCCGGCGCCGGATACCACACCGCAAGCTGCGCCCGTTCAAGCATCGTCATCGACATCGCCGTCTGGAGCCGGTGCGTTACAACAGACGAGCTTCGATTGCAGCAAGGCGAAGTCCATCCCCGAGTACCTCATTTGCCACGATGCAGACCTAGCCGCCTCGGATCGTGATCTTGCCGCCGTGTATCAGCAGGCGAAGGACGCGGTTGTGGACAAATCAGCGTTCGCCGAGCGGGCGCGCAAACAATGGAACTTCCGCGAGAAGAACTGCCATGACAAAGAGTGCCTTGTGTCTTGGTACGCGTACCAAAAGCGCGTCCTGACGAAGATCGCTCAAACTGGTGACGTTACAGCCCAAGACAATTGAGATCGGCGGTGGCGAGCAGCGATATTGGGGAGGGCTCGCCACTTCGATAGTATTCCTGAATCAAAATCAGGGAGGTTTGGCCATGCCATGCGATGACGGAATAGACACCTTGGAAGACGCGAAGCTGATAGCGGCTCGATTGAAGGCAAGTCTACCTTCCTCGGTTGACGCGAGGCTGCAGGGTGTCATGTACCAGTCTATTTTCTATGCGCTGGTGGCCCGTGAAGCGTTGCTGCATCGGGTAGTGGCGTTGGCAGACGATGCCTTCTTTCTCTTCGATGCTCAGCGCGCACTGAGTGCCGCGATTGTGACCCGCTCCATCTTGGAGACGATGGCGGTGCTCGGATACCTGCACGACGTCTTCGAAAAATTCGATGCGAGTGGCGACGAGAAGACGCTGTACAGCCGCGTGGCGAAGGTTGTGGTCGGCGCCCGGAACATGCCCGACGAATCGCCGCTGGCGGTGCATGTCCTAGACGCAATTCGACAAACGGAACGTCGGATGGTGGTGCCGGGCTTGATGTCGGTCTATGAGTCGCTGTGCGAATTCACGCATCCCAATTGGAGTGGGTTACTTGGCTTCTTTGGTGAGCATGAGAATGCTTATCGCGTTGTGCTGGGAGGGCCTCCACGTGCTGTTCCACCGGTGGATATACATTTGGCGATCGTTCTCAGTACTTTCGAAGCGCTGTACGACCCACTCGGCGACCTGATCCAACATGCATCTGAGGGCCTTGATCGCCAGCGCGCCGGAGCGTAGTGCGACGGAGCCCGCCACTGGATCCGCTTGGATATCGAGCAGAGCCAGCTTGATCGAGAGGGGCGTGATGATCTGTCGCCGGCCCGATCAAATGGCGGTGCGATCACCGCCACTACGCGCGCGTGCGCGCGAGAGGCTGATGAGTCGCCTATTGTCAGACCAGGAGGGAAAGTGGCTAGGAAAATCAGGGGCGTTCAACTGGTGCGCAAGCTGGGGCAAAAAGGGGAAAGCAGGGGGGAATTCCTTGAAAACCCGTGCAGGTAGCCGCATAATAGTCCCGTAGCGGTATCACGGTTTAAATACGCCTGGACCAGCCCTGCGACAAATCGATACCGTCAATCGTAAGCGTACTGTAAGTACGTCAGGCCCGGGTACCACCTCTTCTTAATAGCCTCCCTTGTGGAGGCTATTTTCATATGGCGAAAACAATATACTTGGACGAGAGCGGGTGCCTAGGCTGGAGTCTCGACCAACCATATGGCCGCGGGGGATCGAGTCGCTATTTCACGTTGGCCGCCGCCGTCATCCCGGATGACCAAGAAAAGGCGCTGAGTCGGGTGATACGGGGCCTGTACAAGAAAAGACGGCGGTCGACGGACAATGAATTGAAGTCCGTGGCGCTGTCGTCCGGCGAACGCGACCATTTTGCGACGCAACTTTCCGGGATCAAGCAGAACTATCCGGACATCACGTTTGCGACCATCACCGTTCGGAAAGAGCATGTCCAAGAGGGGTTCCGGCGCCATCCCAACGGCCTGTACAACTACATGGCGAAATTGCTTCTCCTCAAGCTGATGGCCCAGGAGCAAGCAGTGCATTTCATTCCAGATGCACGGACCATCAAGGTGGAGCTCAAGCATTCAATGCATGACTACCTGCGCACCGAACTGGCCGCATGTGGTTCGGGCGCGTTTTTACAAACGACCCCTTGGGAAAGCAAAGACTGTCTCCCGTTGCAATTTGTCGACATTCTGGCTGGCGTTGTGTGGGGGCACCATGAGTTCAAGAGTAGCCCGGCGTACAAAACGCTCAGTCCCCATGTGACGCAGAAAAGTTTGTTTTTCAATCCACCTCAACCAGAGCCAATATGGGTCGATTACGCGCCGTATCGGTGGTGGATCAACCCCCAAGGCTGACGTCAGCGGGTGTGTGATGTGGCGATCGAGACGATATCGGCCCCTGTCTTGAGCCGGTCGAGGTAGTCGGCCCACTGCTGCATCATTTCTCGACGCTGGGGTAGGTGGGCGGTGCGGTTGTATGCCCGCCCGAGCGGGTCTTTCACGGCGTGTGCGAGCTGTGCCTCGATGATTGCCGCAGGTAAGCCCAGCACCTCATCCAGGATCGTGCGGGCCATCGCGCGGAAGCCGTGACCGGTCATCGTGTCGCCGTCGTACCCTAGCCGGCGCAGCGCGCCATTGATCGTGTTGTCCGACATAGGGCGATCTTTTGTCCGGACGCTTGGGAACAGGAAACGGCCGTTTCCCGTCAGCGCATGTAACTCTCGCAGAACCGCAACTACCTGAGACGACAGCGGCACGATGTGGGCGCCTCCGGTGGCCTTGCCCTGTTTGGTCCGCTTCATTCGGTCGCTTGGAATCTCCCAGATACCTGCATCGAGATCGAGCTCGGCCCATTCGGCGGCGCGCAGTTCGCCAGGTCGTTGAAAGAGCAGCGGGGCGAGGCGAAGGGCGCATATCACCGGGAAGGTGCCTTGATAGCCGTCAATCGCGCGCAGCAGCTCGGCGACCTGCTTCGGGTCAGTGAGCGCGGCCATGTGTTCTTGCTGAACCGGTGGTAGCGCTCCTCGGAGGTCGGCGGTTACGTCGCGCGAGGTGCGACCTGTTGCCACGGCATACCGGCACACCTGGCTGATGTTGGCGTGGAGGCGGTGGGCCGTCTCGAGAGCGCCGCGTTTTTCCACTCGGCGCAGAGCATCGAGCACGTCTGGCGGCGCGAGGTCTGCGATGGGCTTGCCGCCGATCCATGGAAAGGCGTCGACCTCAAGCCGGCGCAAGATGCGATCGCCGTGGCTTTCAGACCAAGTGGGCGCGTATTTGGCGTGCCATTCGCGCGCCACGGCCTCGAACGAGTTTTCCGCGTTCAGGCGGACAGTCCGCTTCTCCGCTTTCTTCGCCTCGCTCGGATCGATGCCAGCAGCCAGCTTTTCCCGGGCCTCGTCTCGCTTCCGGCGCGCCGTTGCGAGCGTGACCTCGGGATACACACCGAGCGCCAGCAGCTTCTCTTTGCCGGCGGCGCGGTACTTGAGCCGCCAGTAGCGCTGCCCGGCCGGCGTGACGAGGAGAAACAGGCCGCCACCGTCGAACAGCTTGATGGGCTTCTCGGCCGGCTTCGTGTTGCGAATGGTCGTGTCGGTAAGCGGCATGGGGGTATCAGTGCGCGGGGGTATGTCGGATACCCCAAAAAATACCCCCAAATACCCCTAGCTGTCGATTGGTAAACTTTGGCGTAGCTGGAAACAAAAAACCCCGCAAAGCTAGGCTTGGCGGGGTTCTCTGGTCAAACGCTGGGGACGTTTGGCGGGTATTTGGTGGAGGCGGCGGGAATCGAACCCGCGTCCAGAAGCGCTCCACGACTAGTTCTACATGTTTAGTTCAGTCATTTGATTTAACCGCAGCGACGCGGACGAACACGCTGCACTACGGCGATTCGCTAGGTTTTCGACCCTGGCGTCGCGACGCCGACAGGGCTTAACTGACGTAAATGACCTCTGGCGGTATTGCTACCGGTCTTGCGACACTAGCCCGTCAGTGAACTAGGCAGAGGACGGCGGCCGTTAGGCTGCCAGTGCGAACGTATCGTCGTTTGCAGTTACGATTTTCCCATTGATTAACGAGGTGACGGGTCCTCGACATGCCCTAGCCGCTTCACAACCCCTGTCGAAACCAGGTCGCCCCCGCGGATAAGATCAATCATTATAGCCCAACATCGCGTAGCAGTTTGCGCAGTTCCTGCGTCGAGCCGACGAGATGCTGCGCTTGCCAGTCAGCCGGCGCGGCGCCGTCGCCGCAGTAGCCGTACGCGGCCGCGACTGTCGCCATGCCTGCCGCGCTGCCGGCTTGGATGTCGCGAAGATCGTCGCCGACATAGACGATTCGCTCCGGTGCGAGCGTCATTTGTCCGGCAGCATGCAGCAGCGGGGCCGGATGCGGTTTCGGATGCGGCGTTGTGTCGCCCCCGACGATGCAGGCCGCGCGTGGCGCAAGGCCGAGCAGGTCGGCAAGCGGTGTAGTGAGGCGCATCGCCTTGTTGGTGACGATGCCCCAGCGCACGCCGCGCGCATCGAGTTCGTCGAGTACGTCGCCGATGCCGGGGAACAGCACCGTGTGCACACAGATGTCCGTCGCATAATTGACGAGGAACTCGTCGCGCATCGCATCGTAGTCGGGCGATTGCGGGTCGATACCGAATGCGCCGCCGAGCAGTCCGCGCGCACCGGCCGATGCCAGCGGCCGCAGCACGTCGAGCGGCGTTTCGGGCAGGCCGCGTACGCGCTGCATCTTGTTGACGGCGGCGGCCAGATCGGGCGCGGTGTCTGCGAGCGTGCCGTCGAGATCGAACAATACGGCATCGCAGTGCAGCAGGCGCGGCTCGTCGAGCGCGGTTCGCTCGGTCGAAAGGGGAGTCGTCATGCCGGTCGGAAGGTCACACGCCGCGGCGGCACGCGACCAGATAGTTGATGTCGGTGTCGTTCGACAGCGCGAAGCGCTTGCCGATCGGGTGATAGGTAATGCCCTTGATCTCCACGATGTGCAGATCGGTCCCGCGCACGAAGCTCGCCAGTTCCGACGGGCGGATGAAGCGCGCGTAGTCGTGGGTGCCCTTCGGCAGCATCTGTGCGATGTACTCCGCGCCGATCACCGCGAACAGGTACGACTTCAGGTTGCGGTTCAGCGTCGAGAAGAACACCCAGCCGCCCGGCTTCACGAGCGTCGCGCACGCGGCGACGACACCGGCCGGCGACGGCACGTGCTCGAGCATCTCCATGCACGTGACGACGTCGTAGGTGCCCGGCTCGCGTTCGGCGATCGCTTCGGCGGCGATTGCCTCATAGTCGACCATGATGCCGCTTTCGAGGCTGTGCAGGTCGGCGACGCCGAGCGCTTCGGTCGACAGGTCGATGCCTTTCACCTGTGCGCCGAGCCCGGCCATCGATTCGGACAGGATGCCGCCGCCGCAGCCGACATCGAGCGCGCGCTTGCCGGCGAGGTGCGCATGCGAATCGATCCAGCCGAGCCGGACCGGGTTCAGGTCATGCAGAGGCTTGAATTCGGCGTTCGGGTCCCACCACCGATGGGCGAGGTCGCTGAATTTCTGGAGTTCGTGCGGATCGGCGTTGGTCATGTCGGCAAACGGGCTACAGGAGGAGGGCGGTACGACGGTGCGTCAGCCCCGAGTATATAAGATGCGGGCGAGCGGCGAAGTGACGGGGGCCTGGGCCGGCATCAAAGAAAAAGCCCCGCCGGAGCGGGGCTTTGAAGCAGTCGAAAACCGCGGCTTACTGCGCCGGAACGGTCGTCTTCTGGACTTCTTGCGTACCGACCACTTCGACTTCCACGCGGCGGTCCGGTGCGAGGCAGGCGATCAGTTGCTTGCGGTTCTTCTGGTTGCAGCCGGTCGTGACCGGGTTGCGCTTGCCCTTGCCTTCCGTGTAGATCTTGTTGGCCGGGACACCCTTGCTGACCAGGTACGACTTGACTGCTTGCGCACGGCGCAGCGACAGACGGTCGTTGTACTTGTCCGAACCGATGCGGTCCGTGTAGCCCGTAGCGACGACCACTTCCGTGTTCATGCCTTCGATCTTCGCTGCCAGCTCGTCCAGCTTCTGCTTGCCGAGCGGCTTGAGCGTTGCCTTGTCGAAGTCGAACAGTGCGTCGGCCTGGTACGTGATCTTCTGGCTCGTGATGGCCGGAGCGACCGGAGCGACCGGCGGCTGCGGTGCCTGGGCGACCAGTGCGCCATCGCATTTCGCGTTGGCGGTGGCCGGCGTCCAGAACGCGTCACGCCAGCAGAGCTCGTTCGTGCCGTTCATCCACACCCATTCGCCCGTGCCGTTCACCCAGTTGTCGTTGACGGCTTGACGCGACGCCGGCACCGACTGTGCCGAAGCGGATGCAGCCATAACTGCGGTAGCTGCAATGAACGCGAGCTTTGAAAGTTTATTCATATTTCTCCTCTCGAAATTGAGATTACCGCAGGTTTACTGCGAGCTTGTTGACGGTGACAAGTCATACATTGCTCGAAGTATAACATTGGTGCGGCACAAAAAACGCGGCACCGCTCTGTGTAGACTTCGAGCAGCGTCTAACTTTCAGTGCGTTGGCATTTTGCCATATCGTTCCCTTCCTACGAAAAAAAATCCTCCCCACCCCAAGATCGCTCCAACTTTGTGGTGCATGCGCAACACCGGCCTGCCGCAACTTTTAGAGATTGTCAAGGGTGTGTCCGCGAAATTGCGCGAAAGGCCGCGAGTGTTTACTGGTGGACGTGACACGGATTCGCTGGGCCTGAGCCCAAGAAGGGGCGCGATCGTGGTCGGTTCTGGGTGCCGCCGCCGTGGCCACGATTTTTGCTGTTTACATATAGAGGGGGTGGCGAATTGGCGGCCGATGGGCGCATGTTAGAATCTCGCGTTGCGTTGCGCATGCAGCGCCCACGCGAAAGGCGTTCGCCGTCTTCGCTCCGAAACGATACGGATACATGGATCAATTCGCCAAAGAGACCCTGCCCACCTCCCTAGAGGAGGAAATGCGCCGTTCGTATCTCGATTACGCGATGAGCGTGATCGTCGGACGTGCCCTCCCGGATGTCCGCGATGGCCTGAAACCCGTGCACCGGCGCGTGTTGTTCGCGATGCACGAACTGAACAACGACTGGAACCGCGCGTACAAGAAATCGGCGCGTATCGTTGGTGACGTGATCGGTAAGTATCACCCTCACGGCGATACCGCGGTGTACGACACGATCGTGCGGATGGCGCAGGACTTCTCGCTGCGCTACATGCTGATCGACGGACAGGGCAACTTCGGCTCGATCGATGGCGACAATGCCGCGGCGATGCGTTACACCGAAATTCGCATGGCGAAGATCGGTCACGAACTGCTCGCCGACATCGACAAGGAAACGGTCGACTTCGAGCCGAACTACGACGGCAACGAGACGCAGCCGTCGGTCCTGCCGTCGCGCATTCCGAACCTGCTGATCAACGGCTCGTCGGGCATCGCGGTCGGCATGGCGACCAACATCCCGCCGCACAACCTGAACGAAGTCGTCGACGCTTGTCAGCACCTGCTGAACAACCCCGAAGCGACGATCGACGAGCTGATCGAGATCATCCCGGCGCCGGACTTCCCGACGGCCGGCATCATCTACGGCGTCGCCGGCGTGCGCGATGGCTATCGCACCGGCCGCGGCCGCGTCGTGATGCGCGCGGCCACGCACTTCGAGGAGATCGACCGCGGCCAGCGGATGGCGATCATCGTCGACGAACTGCCGTACCAGGTGAACAAGCGCTCGCTGCTCGAGCGCATCGCCGAGCTCGTCAACGAGAAGAAGCTCGAAGGCATCTCCGACATTCGCGACGAGTCCGACAAGAGCGGCATGCGCGTCGTGATCGAGCTGAAGCGCGGCGAAGTGCCCGAAGTGGTGCTGAACAACCTGTACAAGGCGACGCAGCTGCAGGACACGTTCGGCATGAACATGGTTGCGCTGGTCGACGGCCAGCCGAAGCTGCTGAACCTGAAGGAAATCCTGCAGTGCTTCCTGTCGCATCGACGCGAAGTGCTGACGCGCCGCACGATCTACGAACTGCGCAAGGCCCGCGAGCGCGGCCACGTGCTCGAAGGTCTTGCGGTCGCGCTCGCGAACATCGACGAGTTCATCGCGATCATCAAGGCGGCGCCGACGCCGCCGATCGCGAAAGCGGAGTTGATGGCGAAGCCGTGGGATTCGTCGCTCGTGCGCGAGATGCTCACGCGCGCCGAGAGCGAGAACGCAGCGGCCGGCGGCCGCTCCGCGTATCGTCCGGAAGGCCTGAACCCGGCGTTCGGGATGCAGGGCGACGGACTGTACAAGCTGTCCGACACGCAGGCCCAGGAAATCCTGCAGATGCGTCTGCAACGCCTGACGGGCCTCGAGCAGGACAAGATCATCGGCGAGTACCGCGAAGTGATGGCGCAGATCGCCGACCTGCTGGACATCCTCGCGCGCCCCGAGCGGATCACGACGATGATCGGCGAAGAGCTGACGACGGTGAAGGCCGAATTCGGCGACGCGCGCCGCTCGAAGATCGAGCTGAACGCGACCGAGCTGAATACGGAAGACCTGATCACGCCGCAGGACATGGTCGTCACGATGTCGCACGCGGGTTACGTGAAGTCGCAGCCGCTGTCGGAGTACCGTGCGCAGAAGCGCGGCGGTCGCGGCAAGCAGGCGACGCAGATGAAGGAAGACGACTGGATCGAGACGCTGTTCATCGCGAATACGCACGACTACATCCTGTGCTTCTCGAACCGCGGCCGCGTGTACTGGGTCAAGGTCTATGAAGTGCCGCAGGGCTCGCGCAACTCGCGCGGCCGTCCGATCGTCAACATGTTCCCGCTGCAGGACGGCGAGAAGATCAACGTCGTGCTGCCGGTCAAGGAATTCTCGGCCGACAAGTTCATCTTCATGGCAACGTCGCTCGGCACCGTGAAGAAGACGCCGCTCGAGGCATTCAGCCGCCCGATGAAGAAGGGCATCATCGCGGTCGGTCTCGACGACGGCGACTTCCTGATCGGCGCGTCGATCACCGACGGCGCGCACGACGTGATGCTGTTCTCGGATGCCGGCAAGGCCGTGCGCTTCGACGAGAACGACGTGCGCCCGATGGGGCGCGAGGCGCGCGGCGTGCGCGGCATGCAGCTCGAGGACGGGCAGCAGGTCATCGCGCTGCTGGTCGCGGGCAGCGAAGAGCAGACCGTGCTCACCGCGACCGAGAACGGCTACGGCAAGCGCACGCCGATCACCGAGTACACGCGTCACGGCCGCGGCACGAAGGGGATGATCGCGATCCAGACGTCCGAGCGTAACGGCAAGGTCGTGGCTGCGACGCTCGTCGACGCCGAGGATCAGATCATGCTGATCACGACGGCCGGCGTGTTGATTCGTACCCGTGTGTCCGAGATTCGCGAGATGGGGCGTGCTACGCAAGGTGTTACACTCATCAGTCTCGATGAAGGTACCAAGCTCTCCGGCCTGCAGCAGATCGCGGAAGCCGAAGAGGGCGATGGCGAGGCCGACGAGGCGTCGGACGGCGAAGCCTGAAGAACGGATGAGATTCGAGCCGCCGCGGGCGCCAGGCGCCGCGGTCGGCGAGCAACCATTCATATTTCCAAAAGGGAGTGATGATGCAAAAGCAATTCAAGCAACTGGTTCTGCTGGCTGCACTGGTGCCGACGTTCGCGATGGCGCAAGCGCTGTCGAATTCCGCACCGGCTGCAACCGCGGCAGCTGCGCCGATCGACGCCGACAAGAAGGCGGCGATCAAGGATCTGCTCGACGCGATCGACGCGCCGAAGCTCGTGTCGGCTATCGGCAACAGCGCCGAGATGCAGGCAAAGCAGCTCGTGCCGGCAATCCTGTCGGACGCGCTGTCGGAAAACAAGACGCTGAACGACAAGCAGAAGCAGGCAGCCGTTCCGACGCTGCAGAAGAACGCGGTACCGAAGCTGGTCGACGGCGCAGGCAAGGTGTTCGGCACGCAGCAGTTCCAGAACGACGCGATGTCGGCTCAGTACGACGCCTACGCGAAGTACTACAGCACGTCGGAGATCAAGGATCTGACGACGTTCTACAAGAGCCCGACGGGCCGCAAGTTCATCCAGGTTCAGGATCAGGTCGGCCGCGACGTGGTCAACGGCCTGATGCAGAAGTACATGCCGCAAGCGATCCAGGCGACGCGCGCGCAGGCTGACAAGGAAGTCGCGGCAGTCAAGCCGGGCAAGTAAGCCGTCCGGGCGCGCCGCCCGGCCTTCGGCCGGGTTTGGCGGGAGCCTGATGACAGTGCGATAATGGCCGTTTGCGCGTGAGCGCAAGCGGCCATTCCTTTTCTGGCGCGGTTCTTTCTGCCGGCGGCAAGCCGGTCGCGTCCTTCCCGAGGTTTTCACGATGCGCGTCTTTAATTTCTCCGCCGGTCCTGCGGCGCTCCCCGAGGAAGTGCTGCGGCAGGCCGCCGACGAAATGCTCGACTGGCACGGCAGCGGCATGAGCGTGATGGAGATGAGCCATCGCGGCAAGGAGTTCATGTCGATCCACGAGGCGGCGCTGACCGATCTGCGGGAACTGCTCGATGTGCCGGCCAGCCACCGGATCCTGTTCCTGCAGGGCGGCGGCATTGCCGAAAACGCGATCGTGCCGATGAACCTGCTCGGTTCGCGCAAGACCGCCGACTTCGTCGTGACGGGCTCGTGGTCGCAGAAGTCGTTCAACGAAGCGAAGAAATACGGCACGCCGCATCTGGCCGCATCCGGCAAGACGGCGGACGGTTTCACGCGTGCGCCTGCCCGCGCCGACTGGCAACTGTCGGACGATCCGGCCTACGTGCATCTGTGCACGAACGAGACGATCGACGGGGTCGAGACGTTCGAGATTCCCGACCTCGGCGACGTGCCGCTCGTCGCGGATGTGTCGTCGCATATCCTGTCGCGCCCGATGGACGTCGCGAAATACGGCGTGCTGTTCGGTGGCGCGCAGAAGAACATCGGGATGGCCGGCGTGACGGTCGTGATCGTTCGCGAGGATCTGCTCGATCGCGCGCTGTCGATCTGCCCGTCCGCCTTCGAATGGAAGACCGTCGCCGAGAACAACTCGCTGTACAACACGCCGCCCACCTATGCGATCTACATCGCGGGCCTCGTGTTCCAGTGGCTGAAGCGGCTGGGCGGCCTCGAGGCGATCGAGGCCCGCAATATCGAGAAGGCGAAGCTGCTCTACGACACGATCGATGCGAGCAGCTTCTATCTGAACAAGGTCGAGCCGGCGGTGCGTTCGCGAATGAACGTGCCCTTTTTCCTGGCCGACGAAACGCGCAATGAAGACTTCCTTGCCGGCGCAAAGGCGCGCGGGCTGCTGCAGCTGAAGGGCCACAAGTCCGTCGGCGGCATGCGGGCGTCGATCTACAACGCGGTGCCGCTCGAGGGCGTCAAGGCGCTCGTCGAGTACATGAAGGACTTCGAGCAGCGCGGCGCCTGACCGCGACGCTGTTCAAACAGCACGGCAACTACGCATGGACGACGAACTGAATTCCCGCCTGAAACCGCTGCGCGACCGCATCGATGCGATCGACGCGCAGTTGATCGCGCTCCTCAACCAGCGCGCCGCTGTGGCGCTCGAGGTGGGCGAGGTCAAGAAGCACTTCAACGCGCCGGTGTTCCGGCCGGAGCGCGAGCTGCAGGTGATCGCGCGCCTGCAGGACATGAGCGCGGGGCCGCTCGCAAGCGAGCACATCAGCGCCATCTGGCGCGAGATCATGGCTGCGAGCCGGGCGCTCGAGCAGACGATCCACGTCGCGTTCCTCGGGCCGGTCGGCACGTATAGCGAACAGGCGATGTTCGAGTATTTCGGCCAGTCGATCGAAGGACTGCCGTGCCCGTCGATCGACGAAGTGTTCCGCTCGGTCGAGGCAGGCGCGTCCGCATTCGGCATCGCGCCCGTCGAGAATTCGACCGAAGGCGCGGTGTCGCGCACGCTCGACCTGCTGCTGCAGACGCAGTTGCTGATCAGCGGCGAACTCGCGCTGCCGATCCATCACAACCTGCTCACGCAGAGCGGCACGCTCGACGGCGTGACGCGCGTCTGCGCGCATGCGCAGGCGCTCGCGCAATGCCAGCAGTGGCTTGCCGCGAACGCGCCGCAGCTCGAGCGGCAAGCGGTATCGAGCAACGCGGAAGCCGCGCGTCTCGCGGCGGCCGACCCGAGCGTCGCGGCGATCGCGGGCGACCGCGCGGCCGCGCACTACGGGCTGCAGATCGTGTTCTCGCTGATTCAGGACGATCCGCACAACCGCACGCGCTTCGTGATCATCGGCAAGCAGCCTACCGGGCAGAGCGGTCACGACCAGACCTCGCTGATCGTATCGGTGAAGAACGAGCCGGGCGCCGTGTTCAAGCTGCTCGAGCCGCTCGCGCGGCACGGCGTGTCGATGACGCGCTTCGAGTCGCGTCCGGCGCGCGTCGGCACGTGGGAGTATTACTTCTACATCGACATCGAAGGGCACCGGGACGAGGCGGCCGTGGCCGCCGCGCTCGCGGAGCTCGGCCAGAAGGCTGCGTTCCTGAAGATACTCGGTTCATATCCGCGCGCGCGCTGACGCGCAGCGGCCCGTCGCCCGCACCGCGCGGGCGGCGCGGCGAAGCGGGCAGGGCAGGCCGGGCGGCACTGCCGAAGGCGGGCTCGGGCGGTATCCGGTGCAGGTCGCGCCGGGTGCGGGCCCGTTGCCCAGGATCTGGACTTCCGCGCGCGGGGCATCGTTTCGCGCGCGTCACTTGGCTCTTGTCGTGTCAGGCTTTGCATTCAACAAACTTGTCATCTTCGGCGTCGGCCTGATCGGCGGATCGCTGGCGCGCGCACTGCGCGAGCGCGCGCCGGGCGGCGCGGGCGAAGTCGTCGGCGTCGGCCGTTCACGTGCGTCGGTCGAGCGCGCGCTGGCACTCGGCGTGATCGATCGCGCGGCAGCGCTCGACGACGATGCGCAACTGCGCGACGCGCTCGCCGGCGCCGATCTCGTGCTGCTGGCCGCGCCCGTCGCGCAAACGGGCCCGTTGCTCGCGCGCATCGCACCGTGGCTCGACGCCGCGACGATCGTCACCGACGCGGGCAGTACCAAGTCCGACGTCGTCGCGGCCGCGCGCGAAGCGCTCGGTGCGCGGATCGCGCAGTTCGTGCCGGGTCACCCGATCGCCGGGCGCGAATCGAGTGGCGTCGAAGCCGCGCTGCCGGATCTGTACGTCGGCCGCAACGTCGTGCTGTGCCCGCTGCCGGAGAACGCGTCCGCATCGGTCGCGCGGATCGACGCGATGTGGCGGGCGACCGGCGCCGACGTGCGCACGATGAGTACCGAGCAGCACGATCGCGTGTTCGCGTCGATCAGTCATCTGCCGCACGTGCTGTCGTTCGCGCTCGTCGAGCAGATCCTCGGCGAGGTGGATGCCGAACTGAAATTCTCGTACGCGGCGGGCGGCTTCCGCGACTTCACGCGAATCGCGGCATCGAGCCCGGAAATGTGGCGCGACGTATGCGTCGCGAATCGTGCGGCGCTGCTCGACGAACTCGACGGCTACACGCGCGTGCTCGCACGTCTGCGTGCGGCGATCGACGCCGGTGACGGCGCGGCGCTCGAAGCCGTGTTCACGCGCTCGCGCGCCGCACGCAAGGCATGGCAGGAGCGCGGCGCGCAGCCCGCTGCCGAACCGGTCAAGAAATAACAGGACGATTCTCATGGACTATCTCGATCTCGGCCCGTATTCCAGCGCTTCGGGCACCGTGCGCCTGCCCGGCTCGAAGAGCATCTCGAACCGCGTGCTGCTGCTCGCGGCGCTTGCCGAAGGCGACACGACGATCACCAACCTGCTGGATTCCGACGACACGCGCGTGATGCTCGATGCGCTCGGCAAGCTCGGTGTGAAACTCGTGCGCGAGGGCGACACCTGTGTCGTCACCGGCACGCGCGGTGCGTTCACGGCGAAGACGGCCGACCTGTTCCTCGGCAATGCGGGCACGGCGGTGCGGCCGTTGACGGCGGCGCTCGCGGTCAACGGTGGCGACTATCGCGTGCATGGCGTGCCGCGCATGCACGAGCGGCCGATCGGCGACCTCGTCGACGGCCTGCGGCAGATCGGCGCGCAGATCGACTACGAGCAGAACGAAGGTTTTCCGCCGCTGCGGATCAAGCCTGCGGCAATCACGGTCGACGCGCCGATCCGCGTGCGCGGCGACGTGTCGAGCCAGTTCCTCACCGCGCTGCTGATGGCGCTGCCGCTCGTGAAGGCGAAGGATGGCAGGATCGTCGTCGAAGTCGACGGCGAACTGATTTCGAAGCCGTACATCGACATCACGATCCGGTTGATGGAGCGCTTCGGCGTGACCATCGAGCGCGATGGCTGGCAGCGCTTCGTCGTGCCGGCCGGCGTCCGCTACCGTTCGCCGGGGCGCATCATGGTTGAGGGCGACGCGTCCTCGGCCTCGTACTTCCTCGCGGCCGGCGCGCTCGGCGGCGGTCCGTTGCGCGTCGAGGGCGTGGGGCGTGCGAGCATTCAGGGCGACGTCGGCTTCGCGAACGCGCTGATGCAGATGGGCGCAAACGTGTCGATGGGCGACGACTGGATCGAGGTGCGCGGCATCGGCCACGACCACGGCAAGCTCGAGCCGATCGACATGGACTTCAACCTGATTCCGGACGCGGCGATGACCATCGCGGTTGCGGCGCTGTTCGCGAGCGGCACCAGCACGCTGCGCAACATCGCGAGCTGGCGCGTGAAGGAAACCGACCGCATCGCCGCGATGGCGACCGAACTGCGCAAGGTCGGCGCGATCGTCGAGGAAGGCCCCGACTATCTGGTCGTCACGCCGCCGCAGCAACTCACGCCGAACGCCGCGATCGACACGTACGACGATCACCGGATGGCGATGTGCTTCTCGCTTGTCAGCCTGGGCGGCGTGCCCGTGCGGATCAACGATCCGAAGTGCGTCGGCAAGACGTTCCCCGACTATTTCGACCGCTTCGCCGCGCTCGCCAAGGTCTGACCCACTGACCCGATGAAATCGACCCGACCCTTTCACCCGACCCCCGTCATCACGATCGACGGCCCGACTGCTTCCGGCAAGGGGACCGTCGCCGCGCTCGTCGCCGCGCATCTCGGTTTCCACCTGCTCGACAGTGGTGCGCTATACCGTCTGGCGGCGCTCGCGAGCGTGCGCTACGGCATCGCGGCGGAGGACATCGACGCGCTCGTGAAGCTGATCGACGATCTTCACATCACGTTCCGCGAGGGCTGCGCGCAGCTCGATGGCGTCGACGTGTCCAACGATATCCGTGCCGAAGCGGTCGGCAATCGCGCGTCGGCGATTGCCGTGCACGGGCCGGTGCGTGCCGCGCTCGTCGCGCGCCAGCGCGCGTTTCGCAAGACACCGGGCCTCGTCGCCGACGGGCGTGACATGGGCACCGTGATCTTCCCGGACGCCGTGCTGAAGGTGTTTCTGACGGCCAGCGCCGAGGCGCGCGCGACCAGGCGGCATAAGCAATTGATGCAAAAAGGTTTTTCTGCTAATATAGATAACTTGCTCCGGGATCTTCGTGAACGTGACGCGCGCGACAGTAATCGCGCCGCCGCGCCGCTGAAGCCTGCGGCAGATGCCAAGCTGCTCGATACGTCGGCGCTTTCGGTCGATGAAGCGGTCGACCAGGTGCTGCAGTGGTACCGGGCGCTGGGCCAGCCCGCCTGAGAAGGCGGGCAGCAGTAGGTGCTCCGCGCGTAAGCGCGGAGCGTGTTTTGAACCCTTAACCCCGTGTGGACTTCGATCTGGCCCTTTCAGCCTGCCATTCCGGCCGGCGTGGCACAGCGATCCATGCACAATCAGATTTTTATGTCCGACCTGCAAACCTCCACCCCGAATACCGAATCCTTTGCGGCTCTGTTCGAAGAGTCGCTGACCCGTCAAGACATGCGCGCCGGCGAAGTGATTTCCGCCGAAGTCGTGCGCGTCGACCACAACTTCGTGGTCGTCAATGCAGGCCTGAAGTCCGAGGCTTACATTCCGATCGAGGAATTCCTGAACGATCAGGGCGAGGTTGAGGTGCAGTCGGGCGATTTCGTGTCCGTCGCCATCGACGCACTCGAAAACGGCTACGGCGACACGATCCTGTCGCGCGACAAGGCGAAGCGCCTTGCATCGTGGCTGTCGCTGGAAAAGGCCCTCGACAACAACGAACTCGTCACCGGCACGATCACCGGCAAGGTGAAGGGCGGCATGACCGTGATGGTCAACGGCATCCGCGCGTTCCTGCCGGGTTCGCTGGTCGACACGCGTCCGGTCAAGGACACGACCCCGTACGAAGGCAAGACGCTCGAGTTCCGCGTGATCAAGCTCGATCGCAAGCGTAACAACGTCGTGCTGTCGCGTCGTGCAGTGATCGAAGCGACCCAAGGCGAAGAGCGCGCGAAGCTGCTCGAGACGCTGAAGGAAGGCGCGATCGTCAACGGCGTGGTCAAGAACATCACCGACTACGGCGCGTTCGTCGACCTCGGCGGCATCGACGGCCTGCTGCATATCACCGACATCGCATGGCGTCGTGTGCGTCACCCGAGCGAAGTCCTGTCGGTTGGCCAGGAAGTCACCGCGAAGATCCTCAAGTTCGACCAGGAGAAGAACCGCGTCTCGCTGGGCATCAAGCAACTGGGCGACGATCCGTGGGAAGGCATCTCGCGCCGTTACCCGTCGGGCACGCGCCTGTTCGGCAAGGTCACGAACATCACCGACTACGGCGCATTCGTCGAAGTGGAATCGGGCATCGAAGGCCTCGTCCACGTGTCGGAAATGGACTGGACCAACAAGAACGTTGCTCCGTCGAAGGTTGTCCAGCTGGGCGACGAAGTCGAAGTCATGGTCCTCGAGATCGACGAAGACCGCCGTCGTATCAGCCTCGGCATGAAGCAGTGCAAGCCGAATCCGTGGGATGACTTCAGCCGCAACTTCAAGAAGGGCGACAAGATCACGGGCGCAATCAAGTCGATCACCGACTTCGGCGTGTTCATCGGTCTGCCGGGCGGCATCGACGGCCTGGTCCACCTGTCGGACCTGTCGTGGAGCGAAGCCGGCGAAGAAGCCGTTCGCAAGTACAAGAAGGGCGACGAAGTCGAAGCAATCGTGCTTGGCATCGACGTCGAGAAGGAGCGTATTTCGCTCGGCATCAAGCAGCTCGAAGGCGACCCGTTCAGCAACTACGTTGCAATGAACGACAAGGGTTCGATCGTCGACGGCGTGGTGAAGTCGGTCGATGCGAAGGGCGCTGTCATCACGCTGACGGGCGACATCGAAGGCTACCTGCGTGCATCGGAAATCTCGCAGGATCGCGTCGAAGACGCACGCAACGTGCTGAAGGAAGGCGACAAGGTCAACGCGATGGTGATCAACATCGATCGCAAGTCGCGTGGCATCAACCTGTCGATCAAGGCAAAGGATTCGGCTGAACAACAGGAAGCGATCCGCGGCCTGCAGTCGGACACCAGCGCTGCTGCGACCGGTACGACCAACCTCGGCGCGCTGCTGAAGGCGAAGCTCGACGGCCAGAACCAGTAAGCCTCACGAGGTCTGCTGAAGTATGACCAAATCCGAGTTGGTCGCGCAGCTGGCACTGCGATTTCCGCAACTTGTCCTCAAGGATGCGGATTTCGCGGTGAAAACGATGCTCGATGCGATGTCCGACGCCCTGTCGAAAGGGCATCGCATCGAAATTCGGGGTTTCGGCAGCTTCGGCCTCAACCGTCGCCCGGCGCGCGTCGGACGCAACCCGAAGTCGGGGGAGAAAGTGCAGGTGCCCGAGAAGTTCGTGCCTCACTTCAAGCCCGGCAAGGAATTGCGTGAACGCGTCGACGGCCGCGCCGGCGAGCCGCTGAAAGCTGATGATCCGGACGACGAGCGTTGAACGTCGTTCGGCTTGCCCGGAATCCATCCGGCGAAGGCTGAAGAAAAAAGCGCCCCTTGCGGGCGCTTTTTTCATTTCCGGCGACTGCGTGGCAACGCGCATCCGCAGGATGTGCGGTGACGCGGAAACGCTTCCTTTACAATACGGGTCGATTCGGCGCCGCGAAGGGGAGTCGCGCGCCACGGCAAACCTCAACAAAGAGAGGGCTACATGAAGTTTATCGTCTGGCTGATCCGGGTATTGGTGTTCGTGCTGCTGCTGGTGCTTGCACTGGCCAATACGCAAACCGCGACGCTGAATTTCGTTGCCGGCTACGCATGGCAAGCGCCGTTGATCCTGATCGGCCTCGCGTTCTTCGTCGTGGGGCTGCTGGCCGGCCTGCTGTCCGCGCTGCCGGCCATCTTCCGTTTGCGTCTCGAGAACGGACGCCTGAAGCGCGACCTGCGCGCGGTGCGTGAAACTCCGGCCGTCGTCGACCAGCCGCCGATGCCGCCCGTCATTTAATACGGAAGCCGCGCGATCCTCGCGCGGTTTTCGTCTCTGCTTCGATATTTCGCATGGATCTGGATTTCTGGTGGTTGCTCGCAATTCCGGTGGCGTTCGCGCTCGGCTGGGCGGCGTCACGCTATGACCTGAAGAATCTCCTGTCGGAGAGCGCCAACCTGCCGCGATCGTATTTCCGCGGCCTGAACTTTCTGTTGAACGAACAACCGGACAAGGCGATCGATGCGTTCATCGAGGTCGCGAAACTCGACCCCGAAACGGTCGAGCTGCACTTCGCGCTCGGCAACCTGTTTCGTCGCCGCGGTGAAACGGACCGTGCGATCCGCGTGCACCAGAATCTGCTGAGCCGCACGGACCTGCCGGTGAACGAGCGCGACCACGCGCTGTACGAACTCGGTCAGGATTTTCTGAAAGCCGGCCTGCTTGATCGTGCCGAAGAGGCCTTCCACCGGCTCGCCGATGGCGACTACGCACTGGGCGCACAGCGGGCGCTGCTGACGATCTACGAGATCGAGAAGGACTGGAACAAGTCGATCGATACGGCGAAGCGCATCGAGTCGATGAGCGACAAGCCGCTCGGCACCGAAATCGCGCAGTTCCACTGCGAACTCGCGCAGGACGCACTGCAACGCAAGGACGCCCCGGCAGCGGCCGAACAGCTGAAGCTCGCGCTTGCCGCGAACCCGCAGAACGTGCGCGCGACGATCCTGTCCGGCGATGCCGCGGAGGCGGCGGGCGATCACGCGGCCGCGATCGAGCACTGGAAGCGCGTCGAAGGGCAGAATCCGGCGTATCTGCCGCTCGTCGCAGACAAGCTGATGAAGGCCCATGCCGCGCTTGGCAAGTCGGTCGAGGGCGCCGAACTGCTGATGGGCTATGTCGAACGTTATCCGTCGAACGACCTGCTTGATATCGCATATCAGCATATCGCCGGGCTGAGCGGCCAGGAAGCGGCGCATACGCTCGCGCGCACGCAGATGGAGAAGTCGCCGAACCTGTCCGGCATGCTGCACCTGCTCGATGCGCAGATCGCGGCCGCCGACGAGCCGCGCCGTAAGGAACTTGAAATGATGCGCACGCTGATCAAGCAGCGCACCAAAAATCTGCCACGGTATACGTGCCAGAATTGCGGTTTCCGGGCCCGGCTTTTCTACTGGCAGTGCCCCGGATGCAGCGGCTGGGAAACCTACGCGCCGCGCCGCGTCGAACCTGCGATGCCGGGCTGATGCCGGCATGCGGCGCCGACGCGCTGCGGTTGCCGCCGGGTCCGGCCCGGCGGCCAAGTTAGTCAATTACCGGGACGTACCGGAACATCTATGAAAATCACCATCATCGGCACCGGCTATGTCGGTCTTGTCACGGGCTCCTGTCTCGCCGAGATCGGCCACGACGTCTTCTGCCTGGATGTCGATCCGCGCAAGATCGAGATCCTGAACAACGGCGGGATGCCGATTCACGAACCGGGCCTGCTGGACATCATCGCACGCAACCGCGCGGCAGGGCGTCTGCGCTTCTCCACCGACATCGAAGCGAGCGTCGCGCACGGCGAGATCCAGTTCATTGCGGTCGGCACGCCGCCCGACGAGGACGGGTCGGCCGACCTGCAATACGTGCTCGAGGCCGCGCGCAACATCGGCCGTCACATGACCGGTTTCAAGGTGATCGTCGACAAGTCGACGGTACCGGTCGGCACCGCGCAGCGCGTGCGTGCCGTTGTCGACGAGGCGCTTGCCGCCCGCGGGCTCGCCGGCAGCGTCGCGCACCGGTTCTCGGTCGTATCGAATCCGGAATTCCTGAAGGAAGGGGCGGCAGTCGAGGACTTCATGCGCCCGGACCGGATCATCATCGGCGTCGATGACGACGAGACGGGCACGGTGGCGCGCGAGAAGATGAAGAAACTGTACGCGCCGTTCAACCGCAATCACGAGCGCACGATCTACATGGACGTGCGTTCGGCCGAATTCGCGAAGTATGCGGCGAATGCGATGCTCGCGACGCGCATCTCGTTCATGAACGAGATGTCGAATCTTGCCGACAAGGTTGGTGCCGACATCGAAGCCGTGCGCCGCGGGATCGGCTCCGATCCGCGCATCGGCTATCACTTCCTGTACGCGGGCGTCGGTTACGGCGGTTCGTGCTTCCCGAAGGACGTGCAGGCGCTGATCCGCACCGCGGGCGAAAACGGCCAGCCGCTGCGCATCCTGGAGGCCGTCGAAGCGGCCAACTCCGCGCAGAAGGACGTGCTGATCGGCAAGATCGAACAGCGCTTCGGCGCGGACCTGGCCGGTCGCGAATTCGCGGTCTGGGGCCTTGCGTTCAAGCCGAACACGGACGACATGCGCGAAGCGCCGAGCCGTCGGCTGATCGCGGCGCTGCTCGGGCGTGGCGCGACCGTGCGCGCATACGATCCGGTCGCGATCGACGAGGCGCGCCGCGTGTTCGCGCTCGATCTCGGTGAAGGGTCCGACGCGCTTGCGCGCCTGCACTTCGTCGATACGCAGGACGCGGCCGTGACGGCAGCGGACGCGCTCGTGATCGTCACCGAGTGGAAGGAATTCAGGAGCCCGGATTTCACGCGTCTGAAGACCGAACTGAAGGCGCCGGTGATCTTCGACGGGCGCAACCTGTACGAGCCGGACGCGATGGCCGAACTCGGCATCGACTACCATGCGATCGGGCGTCCGCATGTCGATCCCCAGTCCTCCTTCCGTGGATGAATGCACGATGACTACCCTTCGCGAAGTGGTGCCGGTGCCGCGCGCGCAGCTTGCGCGTTCGCGCGTGCTCGTCGTCGGTGACGTGATGCTCGACCGTTACTGGTTCGGCAACGTCGACCGTATTTCGCCGGAAGCGCCGGTTCCCGTCGTGCACGTGCAGCGCCAGGAAGAGCGACTCGGTGGCGCGGCCAACGTCGCACGCAACGCCGTGACGCTCGGCGGTCAGGCCGGGCTGCTGTGCGTGGTCGGCTGCGACGAACCGGGCGAGCGGATCGTCGAGCTGCTCGACAGCAGCGGCGTGACGCCGCATCTCGAACGCGATGCGACGCTGCCGACGACGATCAAGTTGCGCGTGCTTGCGCGGCAGCAGCAGCTGCTGCGCGTCGACTTCGAGGCGGTGCCGACGCACGAGGTGCTGCTCGCCGGGCTCGCGCGTTTCGATGCGCTGCTTCCTCAGCACGACGTCGTGCTGATGTCTGATTACGCGAAAGGCGGTCTGACGCACGTGACGACGATGATCGAAAAGGCGCGCGCGGCCGGCAAGCCGGTGCTCGTCGATCCGAAGGGCGGCGACTGGGCGCGCTATCGGGGCGCATCGCTGATCACGCCGAACCGCGCGGAGTTGCGCGAAGTCGTCGGACAGTGGCAATCGGAGGACGACTTGCGCGCGCGTGTCGCCAAGCTGCGCGCGGATCTCGATCTCGATGCCCTGCTGCTCACGCGTTCGGAAGAGGGGATGACGCTTTTTTCCGCTACGGGCGAACTGCATGCACCGGCGCTCGCGCGCGAGGTGTATGACGTGTCCGGCGCGGGCGATACCGTGATCGCGACGGTCGCGGCGATGCTCGGTGCAGGCGTGCCGCTCGTCGATGCCGTCGTGCTCGCGAACCGTGCAGCAGGCATCGTGGTCGGCAAGCTCGGTACGGCCACGGTAGACTACGACGAACTGTTTCACTGAGCGCACTCGGCGGCGCGCCGAGCGCGCAGCACGGATGTCTTGTAATTTTTCAGGTAGAACGACCATGACCATCATCGTCACCGGCGCAGCCGGTTTTATCGGCGCGAACATCGTCAAGGCGCTTAACGAGCGCGGCGAGTCGCGCATCATCGCAGTCGACAATCTGACGCGCGCGGACAAATTCCGCAACCTCATCGATTGCGAGATCGACGACTATCTCGACAAGACGGAATTCGTCGAGCGCTTCACGCGCGGCGATTTCGGCAAGGTACGCGCGGTGTTCCACGAAGGCGCCTGTTCGGACACGATGGAAACCGACGGCCGCTACATGATGGACAACAACTTCCGCTACAGCCGCGCGGTGCTCGATGCGTGCCTCGCGCAGGGCGCGCAGTTCCTGTACGCGTCGTCGGCCGCGATCTACGGCGGCTCGACGCGTTTCGTCGAGGAGCGCGAGGTCGAGGCACCGCTGAACGTCTATGGCTATTCGAAGTTCCTGTTCGACCAGGTGATCCGCCGCGTGCTGCCGAGCGCGAAGAGCCAGATCGCCGGATTCCGCTACTTCAACGTGTACGGCCCGCGCGAGACGCATAAGGGCCGCATGGCATCGGTCGCGTTCCACAACTTCAACCAGTTTCGCGCGGAAGGCAAGGTCAAGTTGTTCGGCGAGTACAACGGTTACGCGCCGGGCGAGCAGACGCGCGACTTCGTTTCGGTCGAGGATGTCGCGAAGGTGAACCTGTTCTTCTTCGATCATCCGGAGAAGTCGGGCATCTTCAACCTCGGCACGGGCCGTGCACAACCGTTCAACGACATTGCATCGACGGTCGTGAACACGCTGCGCGCGCTCGACAGCCTGCCGCCGCTGACGCTCGCGCAGCAAGTCGAACAAGGGCTGATCGAATACGTGCCGTTCCCCGACGCGCTGCGCGGCAAGTACCAGTGCTTCACGCAGGCAGACCAGACGAAACTGCGCGCTGCCGGCTACGAGGCGCCGTTCCTGACGGTGCAGGAAGGTGTCGACCGCTACGTGCGTTGGCTGTCCGGCCAGGTTTAAACGCGCGCTTTGCATCGCTAGACTGGGTCTCACGGTCGGCAGCCGCCGACCGCTTTCATCGGAGATCCAGCACATGATCAGGAAATGGTTTGCCGCAGCCGTGATGTTCGGCGCGATTGCGTCGGCCTGGGCGGCCGTCGACGTCAACACCGCGAACGAAGATGCACTCGTCGGCATCAAGGGCATCGGTCCCGCGCGGGCAAAGGCGATTCTCGACGAGCGCGGCGCACGCGGGCCGTTCAGGAATGCAGAAGATCTCGCGTCTCGCGTGAAAGGCATGGGCGGCCATACGGTCGAGCGCCTCCAGCAGGAGGGGTTGACGATCGGCGCGGCCGGTTCGGTTGCGACGGCCTCGGCCGCCGGCAAGCCCGCCGCGGCAAAACCTGCTGCGGCGCCAGCCCGTACTGCGCAGAAGTAACGCACACGAGACGAAAGGCTCCTTCAGTCGCCGTCGTTACGACGGCTTCCCGCGGCATGCCGCGGGTTTTTTGCGTCATGCTGCGCGCGCACAATCAATGAGACAGGCGGAAGGCCTATTCCATCGTCGCAATGGGGTTGCCGGCGCGAGCCCCTGCGCTGGTTTACAATCAATCGATTGATCGGCCTCGCACTCACGGTATCTCCATGGCTTACAAAACTATCGAAGACACGATCGGCAATACGCCGCTCGTGCAACTGGTCCGCCTGCCGGACGACGAGATTCGCGCACGCAACAACGTGGTGCTCGCGAAGCTGGAAGGCAACAATCCGGCCGGTTCCGTAAAGGATCGCCCGGCGCTGTCGATGATCAGCAAGGCCGAGGCGCGCGGTCGCATCAAGCCGGGCGATACGCTGATCGAGGCGACGAGCGGCAACACGGGCATCGCGCTCGCGATGGCCGCGGCGATCCGTGGTTACAAGATGGTGCTGATCATGCCGGAGGACCTGTCGGTCGAGCGTCGCCAGAGCATGGCCGCTTACGGCGCCGAAATCATCCTGACGCCGGTAAAGGGCGGGATGGAACTGGCGCGCGACCTCGCGGAGCAGATGCAGCGTGAAGGCAAGGGCGTGATCCTCGATCAGTTCGGGAACCCCGACAATCCCGTCGCGCACTACGAAGGAACGGGCCCGGAGATCTGGCGCGACACCGAAGGTCGCATCACGCACTTCGTGTCTGCGATGGGCACGACGGGCACGATCATGGGCACGTCGCGCTATCTGAAGGAACAGAATTCGGCGATCGAGATCGTCGGCGCGCAGCCGGAAGACGGGTCGCGCATTCCGGGCATTCGCAAGTGGCCGGAAGCCTACATGCCGACGATCTTCGATCGCAGCCGCGTCGATCGCGTCGAGAACGTGAGCCAGGCCGCGGCGGAAACGATGGCGCGCCGGCTCGCGGCCGTCGAGGGCATCTTTGCAGGCATTTCGTCGGGCGGCGCATGCGAAGTCGCGATGCGCATCGCACGCCAGGTCGAGAATGCGACGATCGTGTTCATCGTCTGCGACCGCGGCGACCGCTACCTGTCGACCGGCGTGTTTCCTGCCTGAGCCCGATCGGCATCCGTAGAATCACCCGATAAAAATGCGCCGCATACGCGGCGCTTTTTGTTTGCGCGGGCCGTGCTTACTGCACTGGCGCTTCCGTATCCGCTGCAGGCAGCGGCAGCGCGCCACTCGCTTCCATCTGCGCCTTCACGGCTTCGCCGAGCTGGTACACGGCGAGCGCATAGAAGAAGCTGCGGTTGTAGCGCGTCAGCACGTAGAAATTCTTCAGGCCAAGCATGTATTCGGTCGCAAGTCCCGGCGACGGCAGGTCGACCACGGTGACCGGCGTGCCGGCTTCGGTGGTGATGTTGACCATCGGCTCGTTGAGCGTCATGCCGGCGCGCAGCAGTTGCGACAGCGCCCAGTGCGGCTCGGGCTGGCCGTCCGCGGCGGCCTGTGCGATGCCGAGGCTGCCCGTGTCGGGCGTGATGCGCCAGACCACCGGGCGATCGGTTTCCCAGCCGTGCTGCTTCAGGTAGTTCGCGACGCTGCCGATCGCATCGGCAGGACTGCTGCGCAGATCGACGTGGCTGCCGCCGTCGTAGTCGACCGCATACTCGCGAATGCTGCTCGGCAGGAACTGCGGGATGCCGATCGCACCCGTATACGAGCCAAGCACGGTGGTCGGGTCGAGCTGGTTGTCGCGGGTCCAGACCAGGAAGTCCTCGAGGTTCTTGCGGAACGTTGCCTGGCGGCTGTCGCGATTCGGCGTGTCCGGATAGTCGAACGTGAGCGTCGTCAGTGCATCGAGCACGCGGAAGTTGCCCATGTAGCGGCCATAGATCGTTTCGACGCCGATGATGCCGACGATCACCTCGGGTGGCACGCCGAATTCCTCGGATGCGCGCTGCAGCGTCGCCTGGTTCGCCTTCCAGAATTTCACGCCCGCGTTGATGCGGATCGGTTCGATGAACCTCGAACGATAGACGCGCCAGTTCTTTACCGAAGGCGTCGGCGCCGGCTTCACGAGCTTGACGGCGGTGGCCGAGTAGCTGATGCGCGAGAACAGCGCATGCAGGCTCGCGGAATCGAAGCCGTTGCGGCTCACCATCTCGTCGATAAACGCATCGACCTTCGCGTTGTTCGCGTAACGCTGCGGAACGATTTCCTCTTCGAAGGTCTGGCCTTGCTGCGCCGGCTGTTGCGCCTGCGCGACGAGCGTGCCGGAGGACTTCGCAGGCTGCGTCTGCGCGACGGCGGGCGCGGCGGTCAGCGTAGCGGCGACGGCAGCGGCAACGAGCGGAACGCGAACGCGGAACAGCGTGGAGAGAAGGGCGGCAGGCTTGCTGGAATTCATGTCGAAGCGGGCGGACAGGGCGATGGGGTTCGGCGCAGTATACCCGACGCATCCTGCGTGCCGGGGCGAAGCAGCGTACCGTTGTGGTAAGTTAGCGGCGAATTGGCGGCAGACGATGGACATCATTGATGGAGACCTGCGGCGCACCTTGCGTCGCGGATGACAGCTTATGGCAACCGCCTTCTATACGCACCCCGATTGCATGCTGCACGAGATGGGGGAATGGCATCCCGAATGCCCGGCCCGACTGTCGGCGATCCAGGATCAACTGATCGCGAGCCGCATCGACGACCTGATCGTGCATGAAACCGCACCGTTCGCGAGCGAGGTGGCGCTGGGCCGCGTGCATACGCAAGCCCATATCGACTACATCCGCAGCATGACGCCCGTCGACGGCTACGTCGAGATCGATCCGGACACGCTGATGAACCGCGACACGTGGCGCGCCGCGCTGCGTGCGGCCGGCGCCGCGATCGCGGCGACCGACGCAGTGATCGAAGGCCGCTACGCGAATGCGTTTTGCAGCGTTCGGCCGCCCGGCCATCACGCGGAACCCGCGCGTGCGATGGGCTTCTGCTTCTTCAACAACGTCGCGATCGCCGCGCGACATGCGCTCGACGTCCACGGTATCGAGCGCGTCGCGATCATCGATTTCGACGTGCACCACGGCAACGGCACCGAAGCCGCATTCGCGAATGACGAGCGGGTGCTGATGTGCAGCTTCTTCCAGCATCCGCTGTACCCGTTCTCGGGCGTCGATCACCAGGCGCCGAACATGGTCAACCTGCCGATGCCTGCGCGTAGCAACGGGATGGCGATCCGTGAAGCGGTCGACATGTTCTGGCTGCCGCGTCTCGACGCGTTCAAGCCGCAAATGCTGTTCGTGTCGGCAGGTTTCGACGCGCATCGCGAGGACGACATCGGTAATCTCGGTCTCGTCGAGGCCGATTTCGAATGGCTGACCGCGCAGATCGTCGACGTCGCGCGCCGGCATGCGCAGGGCCGCATCGTGAGCTGTCTCGAGGGTGGCTACAACCTGTCCGCGCTCGGCCGCAGCGTCGTCGCGCACTTGCGCGTGCTGGCCGGCATCTGACCGGCAGCGGGGTGGCGCGAGCTCAGCGCGCCGGCACGCGCGCGTGAATCCACACGATCAGCGCATCGATCACGCGGTCGCGCTCGAGATCGTTCATCGTTTCGTGGAACCCCCCTTCGTATAGCGTCAGCGTGCGATCGGGCGAGCCGACGCGGACGCCGAATACGCGGCTTCCGTCGGGCTCGGTCAGCTTGTCTTTGGTGCCGTGATAGACCAGCACCGGCACGCGCAGCGCGCCGCGACCGTGCTCAATGCGCGCCATCGCGTCGAGAATTTCGGCACCCGTGCGCGCCGGCACCGCGCCGTGGTGCACGAGTGGATCGGCACGATTCGCCGCGACGACGGCCGGATCGCGCGACAACAGCGCGGCGTCGATCCTGATTGCAGGGAAGGTCGGCCACACGCGACTGATGAAGCGGCTCATCGCGAGCATCCAGCGCGGCACGTCGCGCCCCGGCGCGAGCGCCGGACTCGACAGCACGAGGCCAGCCAGCGCATGGCCGCGAGCCGGCACGCGTTCGATCGCATACAGCGCCGCGACGGCGCCGCCCATGCTGTGACCCATCAGGAAGAGCGGCGTATCGCCGCGGGCGGCTTCGGCAACCAGCGCGTCCGCATCGTTCAGGTAACCGTCGAAACGCTCGACCCACGTGCGTTTGCCGGGCGACTGGCCGTGGCCGCGCAGATCGATCGCCAGCACGTCGATGCCGGCCGCGTTCAGTCGGGCCGCAAGTGCCGCGTAGCGGCCCGCATGCTCGGCGAGGCCATGGACGAGCGCAATCGTTGCGCGCGGCGGTACCGTGCCGTCGCCGGCCGGCCAGCGGTACGACGCCAGCTCGAGACCGTCCGCGGTACGCAGCCGGCCCATCCGTGGGGCGGGCGGCGACGCCGGCCCCGGTGCTGCGGTGGCGGTTGCGGCGGCCGGCGTAGTCGTGGCGGTCATCTGGCGGGTCCCCTGTTCGTTGGCATTGGTGTTCCGGATCATAGTCGCGGCACTCCCACGGCGGGCCAGCAACGCTCCTCTAATTTCGTCTGGTTATGAAAAGATCGAAATCGATTATTAAGTGGAATGAGGCGTTTGCGGTAAAATCGCCGGCTATTCCAGATGCATCGGCGGCCGACTGGCGGGCCTCGCCAGCCGGCCGCCGTTTTGTTTACATGATCGAATTACGCAATCTGTCGCAGCGTTTCCCTGGGCCGACCGGCTGGGTCGACGCGTTGCACAACGTCAATCTGACGATCCCGCAGGGCGAGGTGTTCGGCATCATCGGCCGAAGCGGCGCCGGCAAGAGCACGCTCGTGCGCACCATCAACCTGCTCACGCGGCCGACCGAAGGCAACGTCGTCGTCGGCGGACGCGACCTCACGGTGCTGCCGGCCGGCGCGCTGCGCGAAGCCCGCCGCGAAATCGGCATGATCTTCCAGCACTTCAACCTGTTGTCGTCGCGCACGGTGTTCGACAATGTCGCGCTGCCGCTCGAACTGGCAGGCGCGAGCCGCACCGATATCGAGGCGGCCGTGCTGCCGCTGCTCGACCTCGTCGGGCTGTCCGCGCAGAAGGATCGCTATCCGGCGCAGATCAGCGGCGGCCAGAAGCAGCGCGTCGGCATCGCCCGCGCGCTCGCGAGCAAGCCGAAGGTGCTGCTGTCGGACGAGGCGACGTCGGCGCTCGACCCCGAAACCACGCGCTCGATCCTCGATCTGCTCAAGCGCATCAATCGCGAGCTCGGCCTGACGATCGTGCTGATTACCCACCAGATGGAAGTGATCAAGCAGGTGTGCGATCGCGTCGCGGTGCTCGATGCGGGCCGCGTGGTTGAAGAAGGCCGCGTGATCGACGTGTTCCTGCAGCCGCATCACGAAGTGACGCGCGCGCTGATCGGCGACGTGATCGCGCAGGAGCTGCCACCGGCGCTGAAGGCACGTGTCGCCGAGCGGCTCAAGACGGGCAGCAGGCACTTGCTGCGGCTTGCGTTCACCGGCTCGGGTGTCGACCAGCCGATCCTGTCGGAGACGATCCGCCGGTACGAACTCGATTTCAACATCCTGCACGGCCAGATCGACGAGATCCAGGGGCAGGCGTTCGGATCGCTCGCGGTGCTCGCGGGCGGCGAACCGGGCAAGGTCGGGCAGGCGCTCGCGTTCCTGCGCGAGCAAGGTGTGGTGGTAGAGGAGCTTTCGCATGTTGAGTGAGATGTTCGATATGTTCGTGCAGTCGTTCTGGGAGACGCTGATCATGGTCGGCATCTCGGGGGCGGTTGGCGCGCTCGTCGGGCTGCCGCTCGGCGTGCTGCTCTATCTGACCGACCGCCAAGGCGTGCTCCAGAACCTCGGCGTGAATCGCGTGCTAGGCGGCATCGTGAACGCGGTGCGCTCGACGCCGTTCATCATCCTGCTGGTCGCGGTCATTCCGCTAACGCGACTCGTCACGGGGTCGTCGATCGGCACGGCCGCGGCGGTCGTGCCGTTGACGCTCGCGGCCGCGCCGTTCATCGCGCGGCTGGTCGAGACCGCGCTGCGCGAAGTCGACCGCGGGCTGATCGAGGCCGCGCAGTCGATGGGCGCAACGACGTCGCAGATCGTGTTCAAGGTGCTGCTGCCCGAATCGCTGCCAGGCATCGTCGCGGGCCTGACGATCACGTTCGTGTCGCTCGTCGGCTATTCGGCGATGGCCGGCGCGATCGGCGGCGGCGGACTCGGCGATCTGGGGATCCGCTACGGCTACCAGCGCTATCTGCCGGAAGTGATGTGGACGGTCGTCGCGATCCTGATCGTGTTCGTGCAGATCGTGCAATCGTTCGGCGACTGGCTCGTGCGCCGGCTGAGCCACAAGTAAAAACGACATCCAACCGTTTGGGGAGACGATGCAACGACGCTTCATGCTGAAGTTCGCGGCCGCACTCGGCGCGGCCGCGCTGTTCGCGAGCGCGCATGCGCAGGCTGAAACCATCAAGGTGGGCGTGACGGGCGGCCCGCACGCGCAGATCATGGACGTGGTGAAGAAGGTTGCGGCCAAGAGCGGCCTCGACATCCGCGTCGTCGAATTCTCCGATTACGTGCAGCCGAACGCGGCGCTCGCGTCGGGCGATCTCGACGCGAACAGCTACCAGCACGCGCCGTATCTGCAGGCGCAGGTGAAGGATCGCGGCTACAAGCTGGTCAAGGTCGCCGATACCGTCACGTTTCCGATGGGCATCTATTCGAAGCGGGTGAAGTCGCTGGCCGAACTCAAGCCCGGCGCGCACATCGCGGTGCCGAACGATCCGACCAACGGCGGCCGCGCGCTGCTGTTGTTGCAAAAGCAGGGGCTTCTGAAGCTGCGCGCGGATGCGGGGCTGAAGGCGACGCCGCTCGACATCGTCGACAATCCGCGCAAGCTGAAGATCGTCGAGCTCGATGCGGCGCAGATTCCGCGCTCGCTCGGCGACGTCGACGCGGCGGCGATCAATACCAACTATGCGATGGAAGCGGGGTTGAAACCGAAGCAGGACGCGATCGCGATCGAGGGCCCGAATGGCCCGTACGCGAACATTCTCGCGATTCGCGAGGCTGACAGGAACAAGCCGTGGGTCGCGAAGCTGGTCGCGGCCTACCATTCCGCGGAAGTGAAGCAGTTCATCGAACAGAAGTTCGGCGGCGCGGTCATTGCCGCCTGGTAACACGATGTACAGGGCGCGCCCGGCGACGATTAGAGTCGATGATCGAAAACCCGGGCTTTGCGTCCGGGTTTTTTCTCTTTTAAAATAGAACGATCGTTCGCTATTGCCGGCGTGCCGAAGAGGAGCGCTATCCTCGATAGCCGCGATGGATGGGTCCGCTTGGCCGCGCAGTCATGAGGCCTCGCTATAGAATGGCCTCTGGTCGTATTCGTAACTTTGGAGCGTGTGCATGAAAATCCTGGTGCCAGTGAAAAGAGTGGTCGATTACAACGTGAAGGTCCGCGTAAAGTCGGACAACACGGGTGTCGACATCGCGAACGTGAAGATGTCGATGAACCCGTTCGACGAAATTGCGGTGGAAGAAGCCGTGCGCCTGAAGGAAGCGGGCGTGGCGACCGAAGTGATCGCGGTGTCGGTCGGTGTCGCGCAAGCGCAGGAAACGCTGCGCACGGCGCTGGCGATCGGCGCGGATCGCGCGATCCTCGTCGAGTCGAACGACAGCGTCGAGCCGCTGGCTGTCGCGAAGATCCTGAAGGCGCTGGTCGACAAGGAACAGCCGCAACTGGTGATCCTCGGCAAGCAGGCAATCGACGACGATTCGAACCAGACGGGCCAGATGCTGGCTGCGCTGGCGGGCCTGCCGCAAGCGACGTTCGCATCGAAGGTGACGATTGCGGATGGCAAGGCCACGGTCGCGCGTGAAGTCGACGGCGGCGCGGAAACGCTGTCGCTGACGCTGCCGGCGGTGGTCACGACCGACCTGCGCCTGAACGAGCCGCGCTACGTGACGCTGCCGAACATCATGAAGGCGAAGAAGAAGCCGCTGGAAACGGTGAAGCCGGAAGACCTGGGCGTGGACGTCGCGCCGCGTCTGAAGACGCTGAAGGTGGTCGAGCCGCCGAAGCGCGCAGCCGGCGTGAAGGTGCCGGACGTGAAGACGCTGGTCGAGAAGCTGAAGACCGAAGCCAAGGTGCTGTAAGAGGGAGCGCAGAGAAATGACGATTCTGGTGATTGCAGAACACGATAACGCGTCGATCAAGGCCGCGACGCTGAACACGGTGGCAGCGGCGGCGAAGATTGGCGGTGACATCCACGTGCTGGT
>NZ_QTPW01000013.1:0-174288 GCF_003857965.1 Burkholderia sp. Bp9031 | reverse complement strand
TGACAGGTATATGAATCACTTCATAAACCTGACTTACTTTAGTGTGAGACTCTTGATACTTTCGCTATCTGATCCGAGGATCAGCTCGCTTCCATCAAGCGCCCACACTTATCGGCTGTTAATTTTTAAAGAGCATTTCTGCGAGAAACTTCGTGTTTCTCAGCAGCGCTGCGTTTTCAGCAGCAGAGAAGCGAGATTATGAACCGTGTTTCTCAGTTCGTCAACAACTTTTTTAACTGCTTCGTTGCGACGGCTGGGGTTCAACTTCGTGTGCGCCGGGGCTCTACAACCTGCCCTCAACCGCACCGCTTCCCTTCTTCTCCCGCGCTGCGTTTCCGTTAGCGCGAAAGAGGCGTGATTCTATGCAGTCACCGCCGATCGCGCAAGGGGTTTGATGGATTTTTCTTCATCCCCGTCGATGCGGCCTTTCCGCCATGCCGGAGCACGGGACAGCTTATCGTGCAAAGAACGGACTAGAATATGAGGTTCTTCGCCTCTTTCTATACGTATTTAATATGCGCCAGCGAATCGCCAAACGCCTCCCCCCCGACGCCGACAAACTGGTCGGCCTGTCGCTTGCGCTCTTCGCCTCGGGTAGCCGCATCGAGGATCGCTTCTGGGAAGCGAAGCTCGACGCGCTGCTCGCCAAGATCGTTCGCAACGGCAACCAGACCACGCTCGACGCAGCCCTCGACCATCTGCAGCAGAACCACCCCGATGCCTATGGCGCGCTCGCCGACATGGCCGAGACGCACAGTGAATCGATGGTGATCGAGCATGACGACCAACCGTACGATGCTCTGCTGGTCGCCGTTCCCGTTCTCGCGTGGACGCGCTACATGATTCCGTCGGGTCCGCTGAAAGGCGATGTCGCCGACGCACTGCGCACGCAACTGCAGGCACACGTGCTCGCAACCGGCACGCTCGTCGGACTGGCCCCGTTCCTGTACAGCATCGACCAGCTGCCGCGCCACCACGTCGAGACCTACCGGCTCGCCCAGCAGCTGGCGCATGCGGCAATTGGCCAGCATGCCGCCAAGCTGAGCTTCGGGGACCTGCCCGAAACCTCGCCGATCTTGGCCGACCCGCGCTTCCTGCTCGCCGTCGTCGCCGCGCCAGCGGGTGCACCGCTGTTCCGCTGGCAGGAAGAAGAGCACGGCAACCGGATCGAACGCGGCCAGTGTCTCGAGCAGTGGACCGCCCAGGGCGGCCCGAACCTGTCGGTTGCCCTCCCCGGCTGCGAGTTCGAATGCTTGCTTCCGGACGCGTACTATTCGGCCTGCCGCGATGCAGACGAACGCATCCGTCCGCACACGGTCCGAACGGCCGTCCGTTATCTTTTTGACACACTTGGTGCGGCGCCGCAGGAACTGCGCGCCGTGGTCGCGGGCTTCGGCGAACGCCGGATCGACGAGTATCGCGTCGGCTTCACGCGACGTGCCAGCAACGACGTAATCTATGGCGTTGTGTGGCCGCTCTACGGCCGCGAGAACGGCGATGTGTCGATCGACAGCGCGACGCTCGAAGGCGAAGCACCGATCGAAGGGCCGCTCGAGGAAATCGTAAGTCTGCTGAAGGAATGCGGTGTAACCGACGTCCGCCGGCACGCAGGCCGCTTCGAGCCCGAGTATTGCGACGACTGCGGCGTGCCGCTCTATGCGGATCCGCTCGGCGAGATCGTCCATGCGGAAATGCCGGAAGACGCATCACCGGCCCAACCGCACTTTCACTGATCGCGAACCGCAGCGCTCGCCGAGCCTGCCCCACGAAGCCGCTTCTGGTTCCTGCCGAAGCGGCTTTTTTCTCGCCCGCGTTTCCCTCACTCGAAATTTCGGACTTTTCCTAAGCCTTTCGGCCAAGCAGACATCGTGTAAGGTTTTTGTCATTATCGGATCCAACGCATGCCGACGGCAGCTCAATGACTTACCTTACGGAGGTTGAATATGCGGTTCCTGGTGCTGAACTCAGACGCCGAACGGCGTGACGGACTGAAGGCCCTGCTACGGCAGATCGACCGTCACGCCAACATCAACGATGCGCCCGACAGTTTCCAGGCGCGTCGACTGCTGCGCACCCAGCGCTTCGACCTCGTTGCGATCAACTGGCCGGACGTCGGGCGGCTCAGCGAACTCCAGGCGCTCTGCAGCGCCTGCTCGCCGACGCCCGCAGCGGTACTGATCGACGAATCCACGCCGGAAGCCATCCAGCGCTTCTACAACTACGGCGTCGCGGGCGTGATCCCGCACTCCATGCGGCCGCATCTGATCGTGCGGGCACTCGAGATGGTTCTGCTGGGCGGCCACTATATCCCGCCCATCGCGCTCAGCCTGCTACCGTCCGCCGCTGCGGCACGCCACGACGCCCATTTCCAGACACTCGCCGGATCGCTGCCGCGCCGCCCGCCCAGCAGCCTCCTGTCGCCGAGACAGGCGCAGATCATGCGCTTCGTCCATATGGGCAGCACCAACAAGATGATCGCCCGCACGCTCGGCATCAGCGAAGGCACCGTGAAGATCCACCTTGCCAGCATCTTCCAGCAGCTTGGCGCGGCAAACCGAGCCGCCGCCGTCGCGATCTACAACGGCTGGCTGTCGCCACATCTCGAGGTGCTGCTGGCGAACCGTGAACGCGCAGGCAAGCCGGTCGTCGGCGAACGCGGCCCGGTCCCGCTGCGCACGCAACGGAACAACCGTCCGTACCCGCTGCCGGCCGCGAACACCGGCACCCGCGACCTGCCGCTCGCGGCCGAACCGCCGGCGCGGTTTCGGCGCGAACGCTAGTCGGGCAGTATCGATATTGCGACGGTCTGCATGTGCGAATTCCCACCTTTGATGCTCAACGAGTAATATGGACGCATGGGTTTTCTTTTCACACCGCTTCCGCTCTGGGTCGGCATCGGCGGCTGGATCGCCGCCGTGGCTCTGCTCGCGCTCGCGCTCTGGAATCGTCCCTTCGTCCGTCTGCAGGACGCAACGCTCCAGCACGTGTGGCTCGCGCTCGTCACTGCGATCACGGTTCTGTGGGCCTCGAATGCATGGCTCGAGGACGGCATCGTCATGCACCTGCTCGGCGCGACGCTGCTCGTCACGCTGTTCGACTGGACGCTCGCGCTGATCGCGATGGGTGCCGTCACGGCCGTCGCCGCGATCGTGTTCGACGCGCCGTGGCAAGGCATCGGCCTCACCTATCTGATCTACGGTGCGCTGCCGGTCGCTGTGTCCGCGTTGCTGCAGCGCGCCGCGATCGCGTGGCTCCCGCACAACCTCGCCTCGTTCATCACCGGTCAGGGATTCCTGTCGCCGGCCATCGCGATCGTCGCGGTCGCCGCGGCCGCGGCCGGCGTCCAGCTCGCACTCGCGGACGGCGTGCCCGTCGTGATTCCCGCCGGCTATCTGCTCAACACCGCGCTGCTCGCGCTTGGCGAAGCGTGGTTCACCGGCATGGCCACGGCGCTCATCGCCGTCTATCGGCCGGCATGGGTCACGACATTCGACGTGCGGCGCTACCGTCTCGGTGGCCCGCGCGCCTGACTGCACTTTGTCCCGATGCAATCGATGCGCGCGACGATCCGCTTCCACAGCGCGGGAGAGTGTGGCATCTACTGCCGCACAACTTTTTTACGCTAAGATTGAACTCCTGATCTTCATCGGGCATCTATACGTGCCCGATGCCTCATTTGCTCCTCACCAATAACCAGATGGACAGCTCTCCTGCCTCGCTCCGGATTTTCCGGGCGCTCGGCAAGCTGGCAGCCTGTGTCGCGGGCCTGTCGCTTGCGCTGCCGGCACCGGTATTCGCCGACCTCCTCGACCAGCGCTCCGAACTGATCAACAAATTCGTCAACGAGATGCATGCCGATCCGATCGTCGCCGATTGTGCGGCGCACGGCAGCTTCATCGCAAGCACATCGTCAGCCTTCGACCGCGTCGACTTCGCGCCGAACGCGTTCGAAAGCGGCAACGCGACGATCACGCCGTGGAGCGATTCGTTCGATCAGGGCAAGCAGCGCGTAAAGGTCGACAACATCGTCACCGTAGACGGCCTCGGCATCCACAGCGACGGCAGCGACCCGACACCGCTGAAATTCCGCTGCGGCTACATCGGCCAGCAAATGCTCGCATTCAGCTGGAACGATCCCGTGCCGCCGCTGAAGCCACGCGTCGAGCGCTCGTCGTCGCCGCAGAAATTCAAGGGCAAGTCGCACCGCGGCAAGGTGAAGGCCAAGACATCCGGCCGCACCGGCAAGAAGGCCGTTGCAACGAAGAAATCAAGCGGCCAGAAGAAAGCCGTGAAGAAGAAAACCGTGAAGAAGTCCTGATACGACGGAGCGGCAACGACAGAAGCAAAAAAGCCGGCGCATCACACGATGCGCCGGCTTTTTTCACATCGACGGCGGTGCGCTTACGCGAACGTCTCGACGTGCACCAGGATCGCCGCCAGCATCGCAGCACCCAGCGCGGCGCTGCGTTCGCCGTTCCAGCCGCCCCGCTCGTCGGGCAGGTTCGCGTTGTCCTTGAACGGCATCTCGAGCGTCAGAGACAGGCAACCGAACTGGTGGCCGATGTACTTCGACGCGAGCTTGAGCGCATCTTCCTTGTACTTGCTTGCCGCATAGCCGTGCTCTGTCTGGAAATCCGGGCTCGCGACCTTGAACGCATCGATGAATGCGGTCTGCTCCTTGCCCTGCTGCTCGGTGAAGCTCGGCAGCATCTCCGAACCCGCGACGAACACGTACGGGAGATCCTCGTCGCCGTGAATGTCGAAGAACATGTCGCAACCGATCGCATGAATCGCATCGCGCACCGCCAGCACTTCGGGGCTGCGTTCGGGATCGGGCTCCATCCACTCGCGGTTCAGGTTCGCGCCCGCCGCATTGGTGCGCAAGTTGCCGTGTACGCTGCCGTCCGGGTTCATGTTCGGGACAATGTAGAACGTCGCGCGATCGTACAGCTTGCGCGCCACCGGATCGCCCGCCCAATCGCCCCATCCGGCCAGCCGCTTGACGAGCCCTTCGATGAACCACTCGGCCATCGTCTCGCCAGGGTGCTGACGCGCGATGATCCACACCTTCTTCTTCGGCATGCCGTCGACCTCCGGCGTACCCAGCGACAGCAACGACATAGGACGGCCTTCGACCGTGCGACCGAGTTCGACGATGCTCGCCTGCGGCAGCTGCTGGACCGCGCCGAGGAACGCCGCATGACGCTCTTCGGAATACGGCTCGAAATACGCGTAGTAGATGCTGTCGAACTCGGGCGTATGATCGATGGTCATCGTCTTGCCGTCGAACGTCGTCGGCACGCGGAACCAGTCGACGCGATCGTAGCTCGCGACCGCGCTGTAGTTGCGCCATCCCGACGGATACGCGCATTCGGCCGCATTCTCGAACGACATCACGCATCGTTCGCCGCGCGCGCCCGTCAGGCGGTAGTAGAACCATTGCGCGAACTCCGAGCGGTTGTCGCCACGCACGCGCAACCGGATCGCGTCCGGGCTGTCGCACGATACGACGTCGATGGCGCCCGCGTCGAAATTGCTGGTGATCGAAAGGGTCATCTGTCTCTCCAGTTGCGACCGGAACGGGCGGTTTGCCCCCTGCCCGGCCTCATGCATGCGCCGGCCGTCTCGTGAACGGCCGACATGGTCACTCGCCGATTCGCCGGCGATATACGTAAGTCGAATCGTTCGATGCTGCAGCGTCGAACGCGTAGTCTTCCGCCGCGAAATCCTTCAGCGCCGCCGGTTCGGCGATGCGGTTCTCGACGATGTAGCGCGCCATCAGGCCACGGGCGCGCTTCGCGTGGAAGCTGATGATCTTGTAGCGACCGCCCTTCCAGTCCTCGAATATCGGCGTGACGACCGGTGCCGCCAGCAGTTTCGGCTTGACCGACTTGAAGTACTCGGTCGACGCGCAATTGATCAGCACGCGCGCCGCACCGCTGCGCGTCTCGAGCTGCTCGTTCAGCGCCCGCGTGATCCGGTCGCCCCAGAACGCATACAGATCCTTGCCGCGGGCGTTCGCGAACCGGGTGCCCATCTCGAGCCGGTACGGCTGCAGCAGGTCAAGCGGGCGCAGCAGTCCGTACAGGCCGGACAGCACGCGCACGTGCTGCTGCGCGTAGTCGAGATCGGCGACCGACAGCGATTTGGCATCGAACCCTTCGTACACGTCACCGTTGAACGCGAGCATCGCCTGCTTCGCATTGGCCGGCGTGAAGGTCGGCGACCAGTCCGCGTAACGCTGGAAGTTCAGGCGCGCGAGCGGGTCGGAGATGTCCATCAGCGTCGCGATGTCCTGTGGCGACAGCTTGCGCAGGCCGTCGATCAGTTCCGACGCCTCGTCGACGAATGCAGGCTGCGTGTAAGACGGGACGTGGGCGGGCGTCTCGTAGTCGAGGGATTTGGCGGGAGAGAGAACGATTATCATAGAGGCTCGCTGGCACGCCGTGCCTTGCGGTCAGACGAAAACCACCGATTGTAACGAATGACCCGCTCTCTCGCCCCGCATGCCGCACATCGCGTCGTGCTCGACTCGAACGTCTGGATCGACATACTCGTATTCGACGACCCTGCCACACGCCCGATCCGTGCCGCGCTCGAACGCGGCACGCTGGCCGCCGTGATCGACGGCCGCTGCCTGAACGAACTCGAGCTCGTGCTCGATTACCCGCAGTTCCAGGCGCGCGCGATCGACAAGGCCGAGGCGCTCGCGACCGTCGCCCGCCTGACGAGCCTCGTCGAGCCGCCGCCCGTCGACGCCGACGCGCCGCCGCTGCCGAAGTGCAAGGACCGCGACGATCAGAAGTTTCTCGAGCTCGCGCGCGCCGCGCAGGCCGAATGGCTCGTGTCGAAGGACCGTGCGCTGCTCAAGCTCGCGAAGCGCACCGCACGTGACTTCGGCTTCCGGATCGCGCAGCCCGCGCCGTTTACCGAAGCCTGCGCGCTCGATGCCGCGTCGGCCACCCCCACCACGCCGGCCTGACGGCCCCGGCGCCACCCGCTTGCGATCGTATCGATGAACGCTCCTTCCGACATGCCTACGACTCCTGTTTTCCCCTCGCGCCTGCCGAACGTCGGCACCACGATCTTCACGGTCATGAGCGCGCTCGCCGCCGAGAAAGGCTCCGTGAACCTCGGCCAGGGCTTCCCCGATTTCGACTGTGACCCGCGCATCGTCGACGCGGTCGCGGCCGCAATGCGCAACGGTCACAACCAGTATCCGCCGATGGCGGGCGTCGCGCCCCTGCGCGACGCGATCGCCGACAAGATCGCGCAGGTCTACGGCCGGCGCTACGATCCGGCCACCGAGATCACGGTGACGGCCGGCGCGACGCAGGCACTGCTGACGGCGATCCTGTGCGCGGTGCATCCGGGCGACGAAGTGATCGTCGTCGAACCGACCTACGACAGCTACCTGCCGTCGATCGAACTCGCCGGCGGCAAGCCCGTGTTCGTCACGCTGGAAGCGCCCGACTACGCGATCCCGTTCGATCGTCTCGCTGCCGCGATCACGCCGAAGACGCGGATGATCATGATCAACACGCCGCACAACCCGACCGGCACCGTGTGGCGCGAGGCCGACATGCGCAAGCTCGAGGAGATCGTGCGCGGCACCAACGTGCTGATCCTGTCGGACGAAGTGTACGAACACATGGTCTACGACGGCGCGCGGCATGAGAGCGTCGCGCGCTACCCGGAACTGGCCGCGCGCAGCTTCATCGTGTCGAGCTTCGGGAAGACCTATCACGTGACGGGCTGGAAGGTCGGCTATGTCGCGGCGCCGGCGGCGCTCACCGCTGAGTTCCGCAAGGTCCACCAGTTCAACGTGTTCACGGTCAACTCGCCGATGCAGATCGGGCTCGCCGACTACCTGCGCGATCCGGCGCCGTACCTGACGCTGCCCGACTTCTACCAGAAGAAGCGCGACTTCTTCCGCGCCGGCCTCGAACGCACGCGCTTCAGGCTGCTGCCGTGCCCCGGCACGTACTTCCAGTGCGTCGACTATTCGGCGATCAGCGACCTGTCCGAAGCGGAATTTTCGAAGTGGCTCACGTCGGAGATCGGCGTGGCGGCAATTCCAGTGTCCGCGTTCTATCATGAGCCGCATGAATCGGGCGTCGTGCGCTTCTGCTTCGCGAAACAGGGGAGTACGCTCGCGTCCGCACTCGAACGGCTCGCGCGCCTGTAAGTCCGGCACGGGCAGCCAATGCTGCCCGGTGCCTCGCCCGGCTCGCGCTTATGACCGCGCGGTGCCCGTCACCGCGATATAGGCCTTGCGGTCGGCCGCCACGCGCTGCGCGGCCGGCCGCTCGCCGACCAGCTTCGCATGCGCCTTCCAGTCGATGCCTGCGTCGAGCAGGAAATCGCGGCCGAAGATGGCCTTCGTCGCCATCCCGATCACCGGCAGATGGATCGATGCGGCAATGTCCGCAAGACTGAATGCGTCGCCGAGCACATAGGGCGAGAACTGCGCCATCCGCTTGAATGCATCGATCGCGCGCGGCAGGCGCTTCTCGACGTGCGCTTTCATCCCGTCGCTGACCTTGCCGCCGAAAAACGCTTCCGTATAGACCTCTCGCGCAGTCCATTCGAGATACAGTTCGAGCGTCTCGACGAGTTCGCGCACCTTTGCGGCCGCAAACGGCCCCGACGGGAAAATGGCTTTGTCGGGATAACGCGCGGCCAGATACTCGATGATCACCTGCGACTCGAACAGCGCGCCCTCTTCCGTCTTCACGAACGGAATCTTGCCGAGCGGCGAATCGGCGAGCAGCGCAGCATCGCTGATCGGCAAGCTGCAGGTCAATTCCTCGAACGGGATGTCATGTTCGAGCAGGACGAACTTCACCTTGTTGTAGTAGTTGGACAACGGAATACCGCACAGCTGTAGCATCGGAGTCTCCTTCCTTGCTGAAGCGCGGCCGCAGCGATGCCGGCCGCATCGGGATTCGTCGCGCTGAAAAGCACGTTCGTGCTAGTCTAAATCAGTTTCGCGTCCGTCACGACAACATTGCATCCACTGCGGCAGCACCCTGATCTGCATGAGCATGAGCACGTGCCCGCGCGGCGTGCGACGTCGCCGTCCCCGCCATTCGAATTCGATGGAGACACACTCGCATGAGTGCTGAACTGCTGGCCTCGCGTCCGCCCGAGAGCGAATCGACGCTCGTCCTCACGCTATCAAATCCCGGCGCGCGCAACGCGCTGCATCCCGACATGTATGCGGCCGGCGTCGAAGCGCTCGCCACCGCCGAGCGCGATCCCGCGATTCGCGCCGTCGTACTCACGGGAGCCGATCGCTTCTTTTGCGCGGGCGGCGACCTGAACCGGCTACTCGATAACCGCTCGAAGGACCCGGCCTACCAGGCCGACAGCATCGATCAGCTTGCCGCGTGGATCACGGCGATCCGTGCATCGACGAAACCTGTGATCGCGGCGGTCGAAGGTGCGGCGGCCGGCGCGGGCTTCTCGCTCGCGCTCGCGTGCGACCTGATCGTTGCCGCGCACGACGCGAAGTTCGTGATGTCGTATGCACGCGTCGGCCTCACGCCCGATGGCGGCGGCTCCTGGTTCCTCGCACGCGCGCTGCCGCGCGCGCTGGCCGCCGAAATCCTGTTCGAAGGCAAGCCCGTCGCGGCCGAACGCCTGCATGCGCTCGGCGTCGTCAATCGGCTTGCCGTACCCGGTGCCGTATTGTCCGACGCGCTCGCGTGGGCCGACTCGCTTGCCGGCATCTCGCCGAACGCGCTCACGCGCATCAAGTCGCTGCTCGACGATGCGCCCGCGCAGCCGCTCGAGACCCATCTCGGCACCGAGCGAGATCACTTCGTCGCATCGCTGCATCACGCGGACGCGCTCGAGGGCATTACCGCGTTTCTCGAGAAACGCCCGCCGCGCTACAAGCGCTGATCCGGCACGGTCCCGCTGTTCGAACAGCCTCGCCGTCACCGCATCGACACCCGTACGCCGGTGCGCGGCCGCGCGTTCCCGTCGCCTGCAACCCGCGTCGATCCATGCTCTAATGACCGCCTGTCGCGGCGCCCTGTCGGCGCCGTTTTCGCGCATGCAACGAAGGAGTTGACGATGATCGACGTCTACAGCTGGGCGACCCCGAACGGCCACAAGATACACATCATGCTCGAGGAAACGGGCCTCGCGTATCGTGCGCATCCGGTCGATATCGGTGCGGGCGACCAGTTCAAGCCCGAATTCCTGAAGATCAGCCCGAACAACAAGATCCCGGCGATCATCGACACGGACGGCCCCGGCGGCAAGCCGATCTCGCTGTTCGAATCGGGTGCGATCCTCGTATACCTCGCGGAAAAGACCGGCAAGTTCCTGCCGAGCGACCCGGCCGCGCGCTACGCAACGCTCGAATGGCTGATGTTCCAGATGGGCGGCGTCGGCCCGATGCTCGGGCAGGCACACCACTTCCGCCTGTATGCGCCGGAGAAGATCGAATATGCGGTCAATCGCTACACGAACGAAGCGAAGCGCCTGTACAACGTGATGGAAAAACGCCTCGGCGAATCCGAATATCTCGCGGGAGACACGTACACGATCGCGGACATTGCGACGTTCCCGTGGACGCGTTCGTGGCAGAACCAGGGCATCGTGCTCGACGAATTGCCGAACGTGAAGCGCTGGCACGAAGCGATTGCCGCGCGGCCGGCCGTGCAGCGCGGTGTCGAAGTGCTCGCATCGCTACGCAAGGCACTGCAGGACGACAAGGCGCGCGAGATGCTGTTCGGCGCAACGCAATACGCAAAGCACTGAAGCAGCACGCAACGCAGCGGCATCCGTCAATGCCGCCGCGCGCATCAGAAATAGTGCAGTGTAATGAATTCCGCCGCGCAAACGAGCACAGGCGCGTCGGGACGCTCGACCTGCACCGACACCGACCACGTCACCTGCACGCCGTCCTGTGCGGCCTCCGCGGTTTCCTTCACCGCGAATAGCGCACGCACGCGTGCGCCGACCGGCACCGGCTTCAGGAACCGTACGCGATTCAGTCCGTAGTTCACGCCCATCTTCTGCTCGAAGCGCATCACATCCGCCATCAACGCGGGAATCAGCGACAGCGTCAGGAAACCGTGCGCGATCGGGCCACCGAACGGCGACTCGCGGCGCGCGCGCTCGGGATCGACGTGTATCCACTGGTGATCGCCGGTCGCATCGGCGAAACCGTCGACCCGACGCTGGTCGATCTCGACCCAGCCGCTCATAAGCGGCTCCGCGCCGATCCGCGCATGCAGCGCCTGAGCCGACGCGATCAGCGGCAATGTCACGTCCGTCATGCGCCCGCCCCTTGCGGATGGCGCAGCCCGAAGATCACCTTGGTATGCACGGTGATCACCGTGTCGCCGGCGCCGTTGGTGCCGATCCACTCCGTCGACACGATGCCGCGGTCGGGCTTGCTCGCCGACACGCGCTTGTCGTGGACCTTCTGGTACATCGTGATCGTGTCGCCGGCGCGCACGGGCTTGATCCACCGGATCGAGTCGATGCCTGGCGAGCCCATGCTGGTCGAATCCGGCCCCAGCTTCTTGATGAGCAGGCTCATGAACACCGAACACGTATGCCAGCCGCTCGCGACCAGCCCGCCGAACGGCGATGCCTTGCCGGCCTCCTCGTCGAGGTGGAACGGCTGCGGATCGTAGCGTTGCGCGAACGTCTTGATGTCGTCCGCCTCGAACGTGTAGCGGCCGATTTCGGTCGTACTGCCGACTTCCAGATCTTCGTAACTGATACCCACTGTGTGTCTCCTCTGGTGCGCTAGCGCGTCGCCGTCAGGCCGCGTCGGTCTGCGCGAAATCCGGCAGGGCCGCGATGCGCGCAAGGTGATGATCGGTGTCGCCGAGCGTCGTCTCGATGATCGACAGCCGCTTGAACAGGTGTGCTGCGGCGACTTCGTTGGTCACGCCCATGCCGCCGTGCAGTTGCACGGCCTGCTGACCGACGAAGCGTGCGGCCGCGCCAACCCGCGCCTTCGCGGCGGAAACCGCCTTGCGTCGCGCATCGGCATCGCCGCCCGCGTAACGCACGGCGGCCAGGTAAGTCAGCGAACGCGCCTGCTCCGCGTGAATCAGCATGTCGACCATCCGGTGCTGCAGCGCCTGGAAACGCGCGATCGGCACGCCGAATTGTTCGCGCGTCTTCGTGTATTCGACCGTCGCGCGGTTCAGCTCGTCGAGTGCACCAACCGCTTCCGCGCACAACAGGAAGGTCGCGTAATCGGCAATCTGCTCGAGGGCAACCGCATCGCGTGCGCCACCCGTCAGTTGCCGCGCAGGCGTTTCATGCAGCTCGATCGTCGCGGCGCGCTGGCCGTCGATCGTCCGGTAGTCGACGAGCGTCACTCCCGGGGCGTCGCGCTCGACGACGAACAGGCCGATGCCGCCGCCGTCGACACGCGCCGGCACGATCCACGCATGCGCCTGCGCCCCGTGCTGAACGACCGACTTGGTGCCGGTCAGCCGGTAGATGCCGCCCTGTTCGCGCGCGTGCGTATCGAGTTCGTACAGGTCGTAGCGTGCCCGCGGTTCGTGGAATGCAACCGCCAGACGCTTCTGCCCTTGTGCGACCGCTTCCAGCAGCGCGGCATCGTCACCCGTGCCGGACCCGGCAATCCGCAGCGCCTCGATGCCGACCGCCGTCGCCCAGTACGGCTCGACCACGAGTGCGCGGCCGAGCTCCTGCATCGCGACCAGCATGTCCACCGGGCCGCCGCCGAATCCGCCCTGTGCATCCGGCACGGGCAGCGCGGTCAGGCCCAGCTCCGCGAATGCGCTCCATTGCGCGTCCGACACGCCCGCGTCGCTGCGCACGATGGCCTGGCGCGCGTCGAAACCGTATTGCTCGCCGAGATAGCGGTGCAGCGCGTCGGCGAACTGTTGCTGCTCATCGGTAAAGCTGAAATCCATGGTTGTCTCCGTTTCCTGATCACAGCCCCAGGATCATCTGCGCGATGATGTTCTTCTGAATCTCGTTCGAACCGCCGTAGATCGACGTCTTCCGGTAATTGAAGTAGTACGCGGCGAGCGGCGCAGCGTCGTCGTCGCCCGCGCTGCTGTGTTCGCGCTCACCTTCGAGGAACGGGACGTCGAACGGCGCGGCGAGCGGCCCGATCGCCTCGAACATCAGCTCGGTGAGCGCCTGCTGCACCTCGGTACCCTTGATCTTCAGCATCGACGCCTCGGGGCCGGGCCCCTTGCCGCTCGTCTCGCGGCTCACGACACGCAGCACCGTCACCTCGAGCGCCATCAGTTCGACCTCGAGTGCCGCGACCTTCGCGGCAAACACGGGATCGGCGAGCAACGGCTTGCCGTTCTTGCGCTGGTTCGACGCCACGCGTTTCAGGAACACGAGCTCGCGCTTCGACGCGCCGACGCGCGCGATGCCGGAGCGCTCGTGCCCCAACAGGTATTTCGCGTAAGTCCAGCCGCGATTCTCATCGCCGACGAGATTCTCGACGGGCACCTTCACGTCCTCGAAGAACACCTCGTTGACTTCGTGGTCCTCGTCGAGCGTGATGATCGGACGCACCGTGATGCCGGGCGTCTTCATGTCGATCAGCAGGAACGAGATACCCTCCTGCTTCTTCGCGGCCGGATCGGTGCGCACGAGGCAGAACATCATGTCCGCGTACTGGCCGAGCGTCGTCCAGGTCTTCTGGCCGTTGACGACGTAGTGGTCGCCGTGGCGTTCGGCACGCGTGCGCAGCGACGCGAGGTCGGAACCGGAGCCCGGCTCCGAATAGCCCTGGCACCACCAGTCGGTGCCGTCCAGGATGCGCGGCAGATAGTGGCGCTTCTGCGCTTCGCTGCCGTATTGCATGAGCACCGGCGCAACCATCGACACGCCGAACGGCAGCACGGTCGGCGCACCGATGCGGGCGCACTCCTCGTCCCAGATGTGCCGCTGCGTCGCGTTCCAGCCCGGGCCGCCGTATTCGGCCGGCCATGCGGGCGCAGACCAGCCGCGCTGGCCGAGAATCCGGTGCCAGCTCGCGTAATCCTCGCGATCGAGTCGTTTGTGATCGAGTACTTTGGCGCGCAGTGCATGAGGCAGATTGGCCTCAAGCCAGGCGCGGATGTCGACGCGGAACGCGTCGTCGGCGGGGGAATAATCCAGATCCATGCGCAGTGTCTCCTGACCGCGGCCGTCCGGCCCGGCCAGGACACACTGCGTACGTCATTGCAGCGGTTCTTTCAGCGCGGCTGGAATCGGCAGCGGCATCACGTCGATGCCTTCTTCAGCCAAGGATTGCGCATCCTCCGGCGTCGTGACGCCACGAATGCTGCGTGCCGGCGCCTCGTTGTAATGGATGCGCCGCGCTTCCTCGGCGAAGCGCTCGCCCACGTTCTCGGTCTTCTCCAGCACCTCGCGCAGCGCGCGCATCACCTGCGCCTGCAGCGCACGCGGATCGGCCGGCTGTGCCTGCGTCGCACCCGACAGGTTCAGGCGCGGCGCCGACGGCATCCGGTTGATCTCGGTCGTCCCGCACACTGGACATTCGACCAGCTTGCGGGACAACTGCGCTTCGAACTCATCGGCGGAAGCGAACCAGCCTTCGAACCGATGACCATGCGGGCACTGTAAATCGAGGACCTTCATGCTGAATCAGGGCGTGTGACGAGTGTAGCGCAAAACGCGCTTTTGTGAACGATCGTGCTAAATTAGATCGCGCGACCGGAAAGCGGCCGCGTCACCCGATTGTAACGCGGCGCCCCACCCGCCGCTGACGTGCCGTCAGGGCTTCTGGACGAGGCCGAGCGGCCAGGTGCCGGACAGCACTTTCTCGAGCCACATCGTGCCGATGATCGTCTTCACGTCGGTGATCTGGCCCGTGCGCACCCATTCCTGCAGGTCGGGCAGCGTCGCCGTGAAGGTTTCGAGGAATTCGCCTTCGTCGAGCTTACGCTCGCCGGCCGTCAGCCCGCGCGCGAGATACAGGTCGATGAATTCGGTCGAATAGGAAATGATCGGGTGAATCCGGGCCAGGAACACGTATTCGCGTGCCGTGTAGCCGGTTTCCTCGCGCAGCTCGCGCACCGCGCAGGCGAGCGCGCCTTCGTTCGGGTCGAGCTTGCCGGCCGGGAATTCGGCCATGACCTTGCCGATCGGATAGCGATACTGGCTTTCCATCAGCACGCGGCCGTCGTCGAACAGCGGAATCACCATCACCGCGCCCGGGTGCTGGACGTATTCGCGCGTGGCCTGCTTGCCATCCGGCAAACGGACGGTATCGCGCTTGAGCTTGAGGAACGAGCCTTCGAAAATCGCCTCGCTCTCGAGGCAGGTTTCGGTCAGTGCGGCGTCGTGATTGGGAAGTTCGGCCATCGGCGGCTCCGTAATTGAGCGTGACGGCCGAAGCCGTCAGCGTCGTTTGACGAGATACTGGAACGTGAAGCCGGGAAACGCGAACACGATAAAGAGACTGAACGTGATCGCGTAAAACTGCCAGCCCTGTTCGAAGCGGTTGCCGGCGCGCGACTCGAGCCAGAAGCCGAGCGCGCCGACGACGAAATACAGCACGATCAGCTCGCCGATCCGAACCCACGCGTTCTTCTTCGTCGCGCCGAACGGCACGACGGCGAAGAGGCGTTGGTTCAGGAACGGCACGTTGGCGCATACGAGCGCCAACAGCACGATGAACCAGCCGGCTACCGACATTACAGCGGCAGCGTGTGACGGATCGCCTGCAGGCAGGCCGTCAGCAGCGGGCTCGGGATCAGGCCGAGCACGACGACCGCGAGGCCGTTCAGCACGAGGATCGTACGCTTGCAGAAATCGCCGGTGACCGGGGCCGTGTCCTGCGGTGCATCGAAGTACATCAGCTTGACGATGCGCAGGTAATAGAACGCACCGAACAGCGACGTGATCACGGCCAGCACGGCCAGCCACGTGAGACCTGCGTTGACGGTCGCCTCGAGCACCGCGAGCTTCGCGTAGAAGCCGACGGTCGGCGGGATACCGGCCAGCGAGAACATCATGACCATCATCACGAACGCGAACACGGGGCTGCGCTTGTTGAGACCCTTGAAGTCGTCGATCGTTTCCGCTTCGAAATCGCGGCGTGCGAGCAGCATCACCACGCCGAACGAGCCGAGCGTCGTGATCAGGTAGACGATCGCATAGAACATCGCCGAGCTGTACGCGTTCGCCGGTGCGGTCGCGTCGCCCTTCACGATGCCGGCGAGCAGGCCGAGCAGCACGAAGCCCATGTTCGAGATCGCCGAGTACGCGAGCATCCGCTTGATGTTGCGCTGGACGATACCGGTGATGTTACCGACGATCAGCGACAGCGCGGCAAGGATCACGAGCGCGGTCTGCCAGTTCTGTGCGAGCGGCAGCAGGCCCATCACCAGGAAGCGCAGGCCCCACGCGAACGCGGCAACCTTCGGGCCGCCGCCGACAAACAGCGTCATCGCGGTCGGTGCGCCCTGGTAGACGTCAGGCACCCACATGTGGAACGGCACGGCGCCGAGCTTGAACGCGATACCGGCGACGATGAAGACCACGCCGAACATCAGCACGGCTGCATCGGTGTTGCCACCGACCGCCTTGTACACCTCGCCGAGTTCGAGCGAGCCGGTCGCGCCGTAGAGCATCGAGATGCCGTACAGCACGAAGCCCGACGCGAGCGCGCCCAGCACGTAGTACTTCATCGCGGCTTCGCTCGACTGAACGGCATCACGACGCAGCGCGATGACCGCATACAGCGACAGCGACATCAGTTCGAGGCCGAGATACAGCGTCAGGAAGTTGTTGCCCGACACCATCACCAGCTGGCCGAGCAGCGAGAACATGCCCAGCAGGAACACGTCTCCGCGGAACATGTCGCGGTCTTCGAGGTACTTGCGCGAATAGACGAGCGTGACCGCGAAGCCGATCGACACGACGGCCTTCATCATGCTCGCGAACGAGTCGACGACGACCATCCGCGAGAAGAAGTAGTACTGCTGCGGATCCAGCGCCTGCACGGCGAACCACACGCCGGCGACGACCGACGAAACCACCGCGATCAGATAGGTCAGGCGGCGGCCAGCGGCACCGGTAAAGGTGTCGTTCAGCCATGCGACGACGATGGCGACCATCACCAGCGCGTCAGGCAACAGGACATTCATAGGAGCGTTCATGATCTTGATTTCCTCCGCTCGCGATTACTGGGCCAGCGGCAGCTTCGACTGCGCGACGTGGGAGAGGAGGTTTTCCACGGAAACGTGCATCACGTCGGTGAAAGGCTTCGGATACAGGCCCATCAGCATCGTGAACGCGGCGAGCACGGCCAGCATCACGAATTCGCGACGGCCGATGTCCTTCAGCTTGGCAACGTGATCGTTCGCGACCGCGCCGAAATACACGCGCTTGTACATCCACAGCGTGTAGGCAGCGCCGAGGATCAGCGTGAACGCCGCGCCGAATGCGATCCAGAAGTTGTACTGGACGGCTGCGAGAATCACCATGAACTCGCCGACGAAACCCGAGGTACCCGGCAGGCCGCAGTTGGCCATCGAGAACAGCATCGCGAATGCCGCGAACTTCGGCATCACGTTCACGACGCCACCGTAATCAGCGATCTGGCGCGAGTGCACGCGATCGTACAGCACGCCGATGCACAGGAACATCGCGCCCGACACGAAGCCGTGCGAAATCATCTGGATGATCGCACCTTCGACGCCGAGCTGGTTGAAGATGAAGAAGCCGAGCGTCACGAAGCCCATGTGCGCGATCGACGAATACGCGACCAGCTTCTTCATGTCGGACTGCACCATCGCGACGAGGCCGATGTAGATCACCGCGATCAGCGACAGCGTGATCACGACCGGTGCCAGGAAGTGGCTTGCGTCAGGCGTGATCGGCAACGAGAAACGCAGGAAACCGTACGCGCCGAGCTTCAGCATGATCGCTGCCAGCACGACCGAACCACCCGTCGGCGCTTCCACGTGCGCGTCCGGCAGCCAGGTGTGCACCGGCCACATCGGCACCTTCACCGCGAATGCGAGGAAGAATGCAATGAACAGCAGGATCTGCGGCGTCATCGCGATCTTCGCGTTCTGCCACGTCGCGAGGTCGAACGAATGCGTCTGCGTGTACAGGTAGATCAGCGCGACCAGCATCAGCAGCGAGCCGGCCAGCGTGTACAGGAAGAACTTGAACGCCGCGTACACGCGGTTCGGGCCGCCCCACACGCCGATGATGATGTACATCGGGATCAGGGTCGCCTCGAAGAACACGTAGAACAGCAGGCCGTCGGCTGCCGAGAACACGCCGATCATGATCCCGGACAGGATCAGGAAGGCCGCGAGGTATTGCGCGACGTTCTCGGTGATCACTTCCCACGCGGCGATCACGACGATCACCGTGATCAGCGCGGTCAGCACGACGAACCACATCGAGATGCCGTCGACACCGAGGTGGTACGAGATGTCGAAGCGTTCGATCCAGGTCGATTGCTCGACGAACTGCAGCGCAGCCGTGCTCGAGTCGAAGCCCGTGATCAGCGGGATCGTGACCGCGAGACCGAGCAGCGAACCGATCAGCGCAACCCAGCGGGCCGTCCCCGGATTTTTGTCGTTACCCACCGCGAGCACGAGGAGGCCGAAAACGATCGGCAGCCAGATCGCGGTACTGAGAATCGGAAAAGCGTGCATTAAGTTGTCCCCCGCCTTATTTGCCGCCGAGCGTTACAAACAGGGTCAGGAGCCCCAGCATGCCGATGATCATGGCGAACGCGTAGTGATAGATGTAACCGGATTGGAGGAAGCGGATCACGCTGGCAAACCAGCCGATGAACCGGGCGCTGCCGTTGACGAGGCCGTCGATCACGACGACGTCACCTTCCTTCCACAGGCCGCGGCCGATCGCCACCGAACCACGGGCGAACACCACTTCGTTGATCTTGTCCATGTAGTACTTGTTGTCCAGCAGCGTGTAGATCGGACCGAACGCGCGGCGGATCGACGCCGGCAGATCCGGACGCTTAAGGTACAGGAACCACGCGACGACGACACCGGCGAGCGCCAGCCACACCGGCAGGCCCGACACCGAGTGCAGACCCATGCCGACCCAGCCGTGGAACTCTTCGGCCATCTCGGCCAGTGCCGGATGGTTTTCGCCGATGAAGATCACCTTGTCGAACGCGACGCCGTGCTGGAAGAAGTCGCCGAACAGCATCGGACCGATCGCGATCGCACCGATGATGACCGACGGGATCGCCAGCAGGACCAGCGGCACCCATACGACCCACGGGGTCTCGTGCGGCTCGTGCGCGTGGTCGTCATGGCCGTGGCCGTGATCGTCGTGGCCGTGGCCATGTGCGGCCGCCATGCCCATCGGCGATTCCGGATGCTTCGGATTGCGGAAGCGCTCTTCGCCGTGGAACACCAGGAAGTACATGCGGAACGAGTACAGCGCCGTGACGAACACGCTCGCGACGACCGCGAAGTACGCGAAGCCTGAACCCGGCAGGTGCGACAGCTTCACCGCGTCGATGATCGAGTCCTTCGAGTAGAAGCCCGAGAAGAACGGCGTACCGATCAGCGCCAGCGAACCGACGAGCGACGTGATCCACGTGATCGGCATGTACTTGCGCAGGCCGCCCATGTTGCGCATGTCCTGATCGTGGTGCATGCCCATGATCACCGAACCGGCGCCGAGGAACAGCAGCGCCTTGAAGAACGCGTGCGTCATCAGGTGGAACACGGCGACCGGGTAAGCGGACACGCCGAGCGCGACGGTCATGTAGCCGAGCTGCGACAGCGTCGAGTACGCGACGACACGCTTGATGTCGTTCTGGACGATCCCGAGGAAGCCCATGAACAGTGCCGTGATCGCACCGATCACCGTGATGAACGACAGCGCGGTATCCGACAGTTCGAACAGCGGCGACATGCGCGACACCATGAAGATGCCGGCCGTCACCATCGTCGCCGCGTGAATCAGCGCCGAGATCGGGGTCGGGCCTTCCATCGAGTCAGGCAGCCACACGTGCAGCGGGAACTGCGCGGACTTGCCCATCGCGCCGATGAACAGGCAGATACAGGCAACGGTCAGCAGGCCCCAGTCGGTGCCCGGGAAGTGCAGGCTCGCGAGCTCGGCGCGCTTGGCGAACACTTCGCCGTAGTTCATCGAACCCGCGAACGCGAGCAGCAGGCCGATGCCCAGCAGGAAGCCGAAGTCGCCCACGCGGTTCACGAGGAACGCCTTCATGTTCGCGTAGATCGCGCTCTCACGCGTGAAGTAGAAGCCGATCAGCAGGTACGACACCAGACCCACCGCTTCCCAGCCGAAGAACAGCTGCAGGAAGTTGTTGCTCATCACGAGCATCAGCATCGAGAACGTGAACAGCGAGATGTACGAGAAGAAGCGCTGGTAGCCGTCTTCTTCCGACATGTAGCCGATCGTGTACACGTGCACCATCAGCGAGACGAAGGTCACGACGACCATCATCATCGCGGTCAGCGAATCGACGAGGAAGCCGACTTCGAGTTTCAGCGAGCCGACGTTCATCCATTCATAGACGGTCGCGTTGAAGCTTGCGCCGCCCATTACGTCGAAGAAGACTTTCGCCGACAGAAGGAACGCGATCAATACGCCGAGGATCGTGATCCGGTGTGCGCCCTTGCGCCCGACTGCGTTCCCGAACAGCCCCGCAATCAGCGAGCCGGCCAGCGGAGCGAGCGGAATCGCCAGCAGCAGGTTTTCATTGAGTGTCGTTGACATAACAGCGTTGCCTGAAATTAACCTTTGAGCTGATCGAGATCCTCGACATTGATCGTGTCGAGCTTACGGAACAGGGTCACCAGAATCGCGAGACCGATCGCGGCTTCCGCTGCGGCAACGGTCAGCACGAAGAACACGAAGATCTGGCCGTGCACGTCGCCGAGGTAATGCGAAAACGCGACGAAGTTGGTGTTCACCGCCAGCAGCATCAGTTCGATCGCCATCAGGATGATGATGATGTTGCGGCGGTTCAGGAAGATCCCGACGATCGCGATCGCAAAGAGGATCGCGCCGAGCACGAGGTAATGAGCAAGAGTCAGCATGGTTTTCCTTTCCTCCGCTTAGCCGTTGGTGCTCGAACCGGCTTCGCTCTGCGCCGTTTCCGGCTGCGGCTTTTCCGCTTCCATCTTCACGAGGCGCACGCGGTCGTCGCGGCGCACCTTGACCTGATCCGACACGCGCTGGCGCTTGCTGTCCTTGCCCTTGCGCTCGGTCAGCCCGATCGCGGCGATGATCGCGACCAGCAGCACCAGGCCGGCGATTTCAAACGCGAAGATGTAGTCGGTGTAGATCACCTTGCCGATCAGTCGCGTGTTCGACCAGTCGGCCATCGCGCCCGTCGCCATTGCGTGCACCGTGTGCGTGTCGCCGTAGCCGCGCCAGAGGATCAGTGCGGTCTCGACCACGATGATCGCGCCGACCACCGTTGCCATCGGCACGAAGCGCTTGAAGTCTCGGCGCAGGTAATCGATGTTGATGTCCAGCATCATCACGACGAACAGGAACAGCACCATCACGGCGCCCACGTACACCAGCACCAGCAGGATCGCGAGGAACTCCGCTTCCAGCAGCATCCAGATCGCGGCGGCGTTGAAGAACGCCAGCACAAGGAAAAGCGCAGACGCCACCGGGTTGCGCGAAGTGATCACCTTCAGCCCTGATACCACCAGGAGCAGCGCGAAGATGTAGAACAGTACGGTCGTGAATTCCATGATTACCGGTTCATCGTTAGGCCATAGTCAGGCGCGGCTTGCGGGACGCTCTCGCGTGCCGCACCCGTCGCGGCGGCTCGGCCCGTTCATGCCGGGCCGGCACTGCAAACACAATCAACGATACGGCGCGTCGGCAGCCTTCGCCGCAGCGATGTCCTTCTCGTAGCGATCGCCCACCGCGAGCAGCATTTCCTTCGTGAAATACAGGTCGCCGCGCTTTTCGCCGTGGTACTCGAGAATCTGCGTCTCGACGATCGAATCGACCGGGCAGCTTTCTTCGCAGAAACCGCAGAAGATGCACTTCGTCAGGTCGATGTCGTAGCGCGTCGTGCGGCGCGTATTGTCCGCGCGCGTTTCCGATTCGATCGTGATCGCCATTGCGGGGCACACGGCCTCGCAGAGCTTGCACGCGATGCAGCGCTCTTCGCCGTTTTCATAGCGGCGCAGTGCATGCAGCCCGCGGAAGCGCGGCGAGATCGGGGTCTTCTCTTCCGGGAACTGCACGGTGAACTTGCGCCGGAACGTGTAACGACCGGTCAGCGCGAGCCCCTTCAGCAGCTCCGTCAGGAAGAAGGTCTTAAAGAAGTGTTGGATTGCCGTCATGATTTCGTCCGATCTTTACTTCACCCAGATGTTGAGCGGCGACATCATCCAGAAGCCGACCACGACCACCCAGATCACCGTGACGGGCAGGAACACCTTCCAGCCCAGACGCATGATCTGGTCGTAACGGTAGCGCGGGAACGTCGCGCGAACCCAGATGAACACCGACAGCAGTGCGAATACCTTCAGCACCAGCCAGAAGATGCCCGGAATGAACGACAGGAATTCGAACGGTGCATCCCAGCCACCGAGGAACAGCGTCGCAGCCAGCGCCGAGATCACGATCATGTTGATGTACTCGGCGAGGAAGAACAGCGCGAACGCCATACCCGAGTAATCGATCATGTGACCGGCAACGATTTCCGACTCCCCTTCCACCACGTCGAACGGGTGACGGTTCGTTTCGGCGATGCCCGAGATGAAGTAGACGACGAACGCGGGCAGCAGCGGCAGCCAGTTCCACGACAGGAAGTTCATGCCGTGGCCCGCGAAGAAGCCATGCTGCTGCGAATTGACGATTTCCGACATGTTCAGGCTGCCGGCCGTCATCAGCACGAGCACCAGCGCGAAGCCCATCGAGATTTCGTACGAGACCATCTGCGCCGCGGCACGCATCGCGCCGAGGAACGCGTACTTCGAGTTCGACGCCCAGCCCGCGAGGATCACCGCATACACGCCGATCGACGAGATCGCCATCGCGTACAGCAGGCCCGCGTTGATGTTCGCGAGCACGGCCTGGGCCTGGAACGGGATCACCGCCCACACGGCGAACGCCGGCACGACGGTCATGACCGGTGCGATCAGGTACAGCCAGCGGCTGGCGGCGCTCGGCTGAATGACTTCCTTCAGCAGCAGCTTCAGCACGTCGGCGATCGGCTGCAGCAGGCCGCCGGGGCCGACGCGGTTCGGGCCGAGACGCACGTGCATCCAGCCGATCAGCTTGCGCTCCCACAGAATCAGGTACGCGACGCACAGCAGGATGACGACGGAGACGACGAGGATGCGCACGATTGCCCACACCGTCGGCCACGCGACGCCGAGAAGCTGGGCGCCGCCCGCGTTGATCGTATCGAACAAGCTCATTTACGCCTTCTCCACCACCAGTTCACCGGACAGGCTGCCGAGCGCTGCGCCGGCAGGCGTTGCCGCCGACACGCGAACGACCGTCTCCGCAAGATTCGCGTCGCGCACGGCCGGCAACTGCACCGCACGCTCGCCCTGGCGCACGCGCACTGCGTCGCCTTCCTTCAAGCCCAGCTTGTCGAACAGCGCGGCCGGCAGGGCTGCAGCATTCGCCACCTTCGCGGCGGCCGTCAGGTGCAGCGCACCTGCGCGGCGCACGAGTGCGTCGGCATGATAGATCGGCACGTCGGCGAGGCGCTCGAAGCTGCCGTTCGCGGCAGCGGCCGCGACGCGCGCCGGTGCGACCGACGCCTGGTTCGACAGACGGCTCGCGACGCCTGCGTCGCCGAGCGCCGCAACACGCACATCCTCAGCCGTCTCGTATTCGAAGTTCGGCAGGCCGAGCAGACTGCCGAGCACGCGCAGCACCTTCCACGCCGGACGCGTGTCGCCCAGCGGGCGCACGACGCCGTTGAAGCTCTGCACCGAGCCTTCCGCGTTCACGTACGTACCGGCCGTTTCCGTGAACGGAGCGATCGGCAGCAACACGTCGGCGTAGTCGAGGCCGTGCTTGAACGGCGACATCACGACGACCATTTCAGCCTGGTTCAGCGCGGCAAGCGCCTGCGCCGGATCGGCCGTGTCGAATTCCGGTTCGACGTTCAGCAGCACGTAGCCCTTGCGCGGCTGCGCGAACGCCTCGCGTGCGTTCAAGCCGCCTTCGCCCGGCAGTGCGTTGACGACGTGCGCGCCGACCGTGTTCGCCGCTTCCGTCAGGAAGCCGAACGTGGCGCCGGTGTTCTCGGCGATCCACTGTGCGACGGCGTGCAACTTCGCGAATTGCGGGTGACGGACGGCCACGTTGCCGAGCAGCACCGCGCGGCGCTCGCCGTTCGCGAGCGACTGGGCGACTGCCTGGGCAGCCGGCGAAGCCGTGACGCCTGCGAGCGTGTCCGGCAGTGCGACGCCGCGCAGTTGCGCGACGGCTGCGGCCACACCGGCCAGTTCGTCGAGCCATGCCGACGGCGCGGCGACGATGCGCTGCGCGGTCGGGATCAGCGAATCGTCGGCGGTCGCGTGCAGGAAGTGCAGCTTCGCGCCGTTCTTCGCGGCCTGACGCAGGCGCGCGGCGAACAGCGGGTGGTCGCGGCGCAGGAACGAACCGACGACGAACGCGGCATTCACGTTCGACAGGTCGGCGATCGGCATGCCGAGCCACGGTGCACCCTGGACCGGCGCCGAGAAATCCTGCTGACGCAGACGGAAGTCGACGTTCGGCGTCTTCAGTTCGCTGGCGAGCTGCTTCACGAGGAACAGCTCTTCAGCGGTGCTGTGCGCGCTCGCGAGCATCGCCAGCGCGTTCGCGCCGTGATCCGCGGCGATGCCCTTCAGGCCCTTCGCGACATATTCGAGTGCGGTCTGCCAGTCGGTTTCGATCCACTGGCCGCCCTGCTTCAGCATCGGCTTCGTCAGGCGCTCTTCGCTGTTCAGACCTTCGTACGAGAAACGATCCTTGTCCGAGATCCAGCATTCGTTGATCGCTTCGTTCTCGAACGGCAGCACGCGCATCACGCGGTTGTTCTTCACTTGCACGACGAGGTTCGCGCCGACGGAATCGTGCGGGCTCACCGACTTGCGGCGCGACAGTTCCCACGTACGGGCGCTGTAACGGAACGGCTTGCTGGTCAGCGCGCCGACCGGGCACAGGTCGATCATGTTGCCCGACAGTTCGGAGTCGACCGTCTTGCCGACGAACGTCGTGATTTCCGAGTGCTCGCCACGACCCAGCATGCCGAGCTCCATCACGCCGGCGACTTCCTGGCCGAAGCGGACGCAGCGCGTGCAGTGGATGCAGCGCGACATTTCTTCCATCGAGATCAGCGGGCCCACGTTCTTGTGGAACACCACGCGCTTTTCTTCCGAGTAGCGCGACGACGACTTGCCGTAGCCGACCGCCAGATCCTGCAGCTGGCATTCGCCGCCCTGATCGCAGATCGGGCAGTCGAGCGGGTGGTTGATGAGGAGGAATTCCATCACCGACTGCTGCGCCTTCACGGCCTTGTCGGACTGCGTGCGCACGATCATGCCGGCCGACACGGGCGTCGCGCAGGCAGGCACGGCCTTCGGCATCTTCTCGACTTCGACGAGACACATCCGGCAGTTGGCCGCAACCGACAGTTTCTTGTGATAGCAGAAGTGAGGAATGTACGTATCCGCCTTGTGCGCAGCCTGGATCACCATGCTGCCTTCGGGCACCTCGACCTTCTTGCCGTCTATTTCAAGTTCAACCATGATGGTGAATGGTCCTTAACCTATTTCCGCCCGTTCGCGCCTTCGCCCGACCGTGCGCTCAAATTCCGCAACCGGTGCTTCGCTTCAGGCTGCCGCCGCGTGCGCGTGGCCGCCGACCATGCAGTGCTTGTGCTCGACGTGGTACGCGAATTCGTCCCAGTAATGCTTGAGCATCCCGCGAACCGGCATCGCCGCCGCATCGCCGAGCGCGCAGATCGTGCGGCCCATGATGTTCTCGGCAACCGAGTTCAGCAGGTCCAGATCTTCCTGGCGCCCTTCGCCGTGCTCGATACGATTCACGACGCGATACAGCCAGCCGGTGCCTTCGCGGCACGGCGTGCACTGGCCGCACGATTCCTCGTAGTAGAAGTACGACAGGCGCAGCAGCGAACGCACCATGCAGCGCGTCTCGTCCATCACGATCACCGCGCCGGAACCGAGCATCGAGCCCGCCTTCGCGATCGCGTCGTAATCGAGATCGGTCTGCATCATGATGTCGCCCGGGATCACCGGCGCCGACGAGCCGCCCGGAATCACGGCCTTGATCTTGCGACCGCCGCGCATCCCGCCGGCGAGCTCCATCAGCGTCGCGAACGGCGTGCCGAGCGGCACTTCGTAGTTGCCCGGACGCTCGACGTCGCCCGACACCGAGAAGATCTTCGTGCCACCGTTGTTCGGCTTGCCGATCTCGAGGTAATTCTGCGGCCCGATGGTCAGCAGGAAAGGCACCGCGGCGAACGTTTCGGTGTTGTTGATCGTGGTCGGCTTGCCGTACACGCCGAAGCTCGCCGGGAACGGCGGCTTGAAGCGCGGCTGGCCCTTCTTGCCTTCGAGCGACTCGAGCAGCGCCGTTTCCTCGCCGCAGATGTACGCGCCGTAACCGTGGTGCGCGTGCAGCTGGAACGAGAATTCCGAGCCCATGATGTTGTCGCCGAGAAAGCCCGCGGCACGCGCCTCATCAAGCGCGGCTTCGAAGCGTCGATACACTTCGAAGATTTCGCCGTGGATGTAGTTGTAGCCGACGGTGATGCCCATCGCGTACGCGCCGATGGCCATGCCTTCGATCAGCGCATGCGGGTTCCAGCGCAGGATGTCGCGATCCTTGAACGTGCCCGGCTCGCCTTCGTCCGAGTTGCAGACGAGGTACTTCTGCCCCGGGAACTGGCGCGGCATGAAGCTCCACTTCAGGCCGGTCGGGAAGCCCGCACCGCCACGGCCACGCAGGCCCGACGCCTTCACGTCGGCGATCACCTGCTCCGGCGGAATCTTTTCTTCGAGAATGCGGCGCAGCTGCTTGTAGCCGCCGCGCGCAACGTAATCTTCGAGATGCCAGTTCTCGCCGTTCAGACCAGCGAGGATCAGCGGTTTGATGTGACGGTCGTGGAGGGACGTCATTTCGAAAGCTCCTCAAGCAGCTGGTCGATCTTCTCGCGGCTCATGAAGCTGCACATTCTGTGATTGTTCACCAGCAGCACCGGCGCATCGCCGCACGAGCCCATGCATTCGCCTTCCTTCAGCGTGAACTTGCCGTCGGGCGTGGTCTCGCCGAAGCCGATGCCCAGCTTCTGTTTCAGGTAGTCGGCCGCCGCCTCGGCGCCGCCGTGCGGACCGAGCTGGCACGGGAGGTTCGTGCAGAGCGTGATCTTGTGCTTGCCGACCGGTTTGAGCTCGTACATCGTGTAGAACGTCGCGACTTCCTGCACGGCGACGGCCGGCATGCCGAGATAGTCCGCAACGAACTGCATCAGTTCGGGCGACAGCCAGCCGTGCTCTTCCTGAGCAACGGCCAACGCCGACATCACGGCGGACTGTTTCTGATCGGCGGGATACTTCGTCAACGCTCGATCGATTTCCTTCAGGCCTTCAGCTGAGATCATTTTCAGACACGACTCTTTCAATTCCTACCGAACGAACAACCTGCCGCACTGCTGTGCATGGACGGCAGACCTGGCGCTCACTGTTGACAGCTTGCGAAGCCGCGCCGGTTCAGCGCATACCGCATATGACTTCGCGTGTGACTGACTGCTCGCCGCCCGCTTGCGCAGGCGGCGCAACCATTAGCGATCGATTTCGCCGAACACGATGTCCTGCGTACCGATGATCGTGACGGCGTCGGCAATCATGTGACCGCGCGCCATTTCGTCGAGCGACGCGAGATGCGCGAAGCCCGGTGCGCGGATCTTGAGGCGATACGGCTTGTTGGCACCATCCGACACGAGATAGATACCGAATTCGCCCTTCGGATGCTCGACTGCTGCGTACGCTTCGCCTTCCGGCACGTGAAAACCTTCGGTGAAGAGCTTGAAGTGGTGAATCAAGTCTTCCATGTTGGTCTTCATGCCGACGCGCGACGGCGGCGCAACCTTGTGATTGTCGGTCATCACAGGGCCCTGATTCTTGCGGAGCCACTCAATACACTGTTTCGCGATACGGACCGACTGGCGCATTTCTTCGACGCGCACCAGATAGCGGTCGTAGCAATCGCCGTTCACGCCGACCGGCACGTCGAAATCCATGCGATCGTACACTTCGTACGGCTGCTTCTTGCGTAGGTCCCAGGCGATGCCCGAGCCGCGCAGCATCGGGCCTGTGAGGCCCATCTGCAGCGCACGTTCCGGGCTGACGACGCCGATCCCGACCAGACGCTGCTTCCAGATCCGATTGTCGGTGAGCAGCGTTTCGTATTCGTCGACGCACTTCGGGAAGCGCGTGAAGAAGTCGTCGATGAAGTCGAGCACCGAGCCGCTGCGCGCTTCGTTCATCTTCGCGAGCGCCTTCTCGTTGCGGATCTTCGACGCCTTGTATTGCGGCATTGCGTCAGGCAGGTCGCGATAGACGCCGCCCGGACGGTAGTACGCCGCGTGCATCCGGGCACCGGACACCGCTTCGTACACGTCCATCAGGTCTTCGCGCTCGCGGAATGCATACAGGAACACCGCCATCGCACCGACGTCGAGTGCGTGCGCGCCGATCCACATCAGGTGGTTCAGCACGCGCGTGACCTCGTCGAACAGCACGCGGATGTACTGCGCGCGCTCCGGCACTTCGATGCCGAGCAGCTTTTCGATCGCGAGCACGTAGCCGTGCTCGTTGACCATCATCGACACGTAGTCGAGACGGTCCATGTACGGCACGGACTGGATGAACGTTTTGGATTCCGCGAGCTTTTCCGTCGCGCGGTGCAGCAGGCCGATGTGCGGATCGGCACGCTGGATGACTTCGCCGTCGAGCTCGAGCACGAGGCGCAGCACACCGTGCGCTGCCGGGTGCTGCGGGCCGAAGTTGAGCGTGTAGTTCTTGATTTCTGCCATGACGCCCCCTTAATGTTTCAGACCGCCATAGCGATCCTCGCGGATCACGCGCGGCGTGATTTCGCGCGGCTCGATCGTCACCGGCTGGTACACGACCCGCTTCTCTTCCGGGTCGTAACGCATTTCGACATAGCCCGACACCGGGAAGTCCTTGCGGAACGGGTGACCGATGAAGCCGTAGTCGGTAAGGATGCGGCGCAGGTCGGGGTGGCCTTCGAACACGATGCCGTACAGGTCGAACGCTTCGCGCTCGTACCAGTTTGCGGAGGTCCAGATATCGACCAGCGATGCCACGATCGGCAGGTCGTCGTCCGGCGCGAATGCGCGCAGGCGCAAGCGCCAGTTGTTCGTGACCGACAACAGGTGCGACACGGCCGCGAAACGCGGGCCGTCGTAGGCGCCGTCGCCGAAGGTCTGGTAGTCGACGCCGCACAGGTCGATCAGCTGCTCGAAACGGAGCTTCGGATCGTCTCGCAGTGTCTTTGCGACTTCGAGGTAATCGCTCGCCTTCACGACGAGCGTCAGTTCACCGATCGCTTCGGTGAGGCTCACCACGCGCGCGCCGAGCGCGGCTTCGAGGTTTGCCTTGAGGGTCTCGATTTTGCTTGCCATATTGAGGGGACGCTCGGGGCTTTATTGACGGGCGATGGTGTTGGTGCGGCGGATCTTCGCCTGAAGCTGGATCACGCCGTAGACCAGCGCCTCGGCCGTGGGCGGACAGCCCGGCACGTAGACGTCGACCGGCACGATCCGGTCGCAGCCGCGGACCACCGAGTACGAGTAGTGGTAGTAGCCACCACCATTCGCGCACGACCCCATCGAGATCACCCAGCGCGGCTCGGCCATCTGGTCGTATACGCGGCGCAGCGCGGGCGCCATCTTGTTGCACAGCGTGCCGGCGACGATCATCACGTCCGACTGACGCGGGCTCGGGCGGAACACGACCCCGAACCGGTCCAGGTCATAGCGGGCCGCGCCCGCATGCATCATCTCGACGGCGCAACACGCGAGCCCGAACGTCATCGGCCACAGCGAGCCGGTACGCGTCCAGTTGATCAGCTTGTCAGCCGTCGTGGTGACAAACCCTTCCTTCAAGACCCCTTCGATACTCATTTGCTTTCCACTCCAGACGAGCGACCGAGCGTGGCCGCCCATGCAAACCGGCGATTAACCCATCACTCCCAGTCGAGGCCGCCTTTCTTCCAGATATAGGCAAAGCCCAACAGGAATTCGAGCAGAAAAATCATCATTGCGATGAAACCCGGCCAGCCGATGTCGCGGAGCGCGACGCCCCACGGAAACAGGAATGCGGTTTCGAGATCGAAGATGATGAACAGGATGGCGACGAGGTAGTACCGGACGTCGAATTTCATCCGGGCGTCTTCAAAGGCTTCGAAGCCACACTCGTACGGTGCGTTCTTCTCGACGTCCGGCTTGTTGGGACCAAGGAGCTTGCCGATGCTGACCAGCGCTATACCTAAACCAGTGCCCACGAGGAGGAACAACAAGACGGGGTAATAGGCTGCGAGGTTCAAGGCAATCCTCTATCGGTTGGTTCTGAGCGTCCGGAGAATACCACTTCCGGCGGAAGGAATCATTTCGGAGTGCCTGCGATCCCAAGACAATCGCAAGACACACCCCACAAATGAAAAATGCCAGCCACTAGAAGCGGCTGGCATTGAGTAACTTTGGTGCCGACGGCGAGACTCGAACTCGCACAGCTTTCGCCACTACCCCCTCAAGATAGCGTGTCTACCAATTTCACCACGTCGGCACTGCATGCAACTCGGGTTGTACTGCTTGTTTCCCGCGAATCGCTTCAAGAATTAAATTCTAACCCGAGTTCCAGATTTGTTCAACGCACAAACGCAAAAATTTTAACTTTTTATTTCGGGACGTCCTGGCCCGGCGCGCTCGCAGCCGAACCCGCGGCAGCGGACGCCGCGACGGCCGGCGCCGACGCTGCGGGCGCCGATGCCGGCGCGGTCGCTGCCGCGCCGAGCACACCTGCCGACGGCGTCGACTTGTACGAACCGAGGTACGTCAGCGCGAGCGTCGCGACGAAGAAAATCGTCGCGAGAATGCCCGTCGTGCGCGACAGGAAGTTCGCGGAGCCCGTCGCGCCGAACAGGCTGCCTGACGCGCCGCTGCCGAATGCGGCGCCCATGTCGGCACCCTTGCCGTGCTGCAGCAGCACGAGCCCGATCACACCAAGTGCAGACAGCACCTGCACGACAATAATCAGCGTCTTGAATAACAGCATCACACCCACCCGATTGGATCAGGCGATCCGGACCGACCGGCCGCCATCATGGTTCAATTCGATCCCGGACCGCTCAACGTGCGGCCCGGCAGATCGCCAGGAAATCTTCCGCCTTCAGCGACGCGCCGCCGATCAGGCCGCCATCGATGTCCGGCTGCGCGAACAGCTCTTCCGCGTTGTCCGGCTTCACGCTGCCGCCGTACAGCACCGATACGTTCTCCGCCCCCTTAGACGCGAGACGCGCACGCAGGAACGCGTGCACATCCTGCGCCTGCGCCGACGTCGCGCTCTTGCCCGTGCCGATCGCCCAGACCGGCTCGTACGCGACGACGATGCGTGCCGCTTCGTCAGCCGTCAGCACGGCCAGCACGGCGTCGAGCTGCGCACCGACCACCCGCTCGGTCGAGCCCGCTTCGCGCTCGTCGAGCGTCTCGCCGACGCACACGACGGGCGTGAGGCCAGCCGCGAGCGCGCGTTGCGCCTTCGCAGCGACGGTCTCGTTGCGCTCGCCGTGATATGCGCGACGCTCCGAGTGACCGACGATCGCATAGTGCACGCCGAATTCCGCCACCATCGCGGCCGCGACTTCGCCGGTGAACGCGCCCTGCTCGTGCGCGGACACGTCCTGCGCGCCGAACGCGACACGGCTGCCGCCGAGCTGCGCCTGAACCTGCGCGAGGTACGGGAACGGCACGCACACGCCGATCGACGTTTCAGCCGCCACCGCGCCCGCGCCCTGCACCACTTCGTTCAGCAACGCCTGGTTGCCGGCCAGCCGGCCGTGCATCTTCCAGTTGCCGATCACTCGCTTTGTTCGTTGTTTCGACATCGTGTCTGTCTCGTCACTATCTTGTCATTGACGCACCGAAAACCGGCCGTCAGGTTGGATCTGGCGAAGCAAACCCGCGATTTTACTGCGCGCGGCTTGAACCGGTCAAACCGCGCATGTCAAGCCCGGCCGCACGGACCGTCAGGCGGTCGTACCCCAATCGAGCACGATCTTGCCGATGTGCTCGCCGCTTTCCATCAGCGCATGTGCCTGAGCGGCGTCGCCGGCCGGCAGCACGCGGTAGATGACGGGCTTGATGCGGCCGTCCGCGAGCAGCGGCCACACGCGCGCCTTCAGCTGCGCGGCGATGCGCGCCTTGAACTCGACCGGACGCGGACGCAGCGTCGAGCCTGTCACCGTCAGCCTGCGGCGCAGGATCTCGTTCAGGTTGACCTCGGCCTTCGCGCCGCCGAGCAGCGCGATCAGCACGAGACGGCCGCCATCCGCCAGGGCGGACAGTTCGCGCGGCACGTACGAGCCCGCAACCATGTCGAGGATCACGTCGACACCGCGATCGTGCGTCAGCGACTTGACGACCTCGACGAAGTCCTCGGTCTTGTAGTTGATTGCACGCTCGGCACCAAGTGCCTCGCATGCGCGGCATTTGTCGGCACTCCCTGCCGTCGCGAACACGCGAAAACCGAGCGCGTGAGCGATCTGAATCGCCGTCACGCCGATCCCGCTCGAGCCACCCTGCACGAGCAGCGTTTCCTGCTCGCCACCCTCGCCCGCGCCGAGCAACGCACGGTCAAACACGTTACTCCATACGGTGAAGAACGTTTCGGGCAACGACGCAGCTTCGATGTCGGTCAGCCCATCGGGCACCGGCAGGCATTGCGGCAGCGGCGCGACTGCATATTCCGCGTAGCCGCCGCCCGCGAGCAAGGCGCAGACGCGATCGCCGAGTTTCAGGCCGAACGGGTTAAGCGCGGCATCCGACAGGTCGCCGCCGACGATCTCGCCCGCGACCTCGAGGCCCGGCAGATCGGAAGCGCCCGGCGGCGGCGCATACGCGCCCTTGCGCTGGAAGACGTCCGGCCGGTTCACGCCGGAAGCCGCCACCTTGATCAGCACTTCGCCGCGCTTCGGCTCGGGGCGCGGACGCTCCGCGAGCTTCAGCACGTCGGGGGCGCCGAATTCGGTGATTTCGATGGCTTTCATGGTGGTCGCTCCAGGATCGGAATCGGGGGGGGGGGCGCACCCGTGTGCGACACGGGTGCCTCGCCGGCGCTGCTGCGCCGCACAACGATGCTACAGAAAAAACGGCCGGCGCGCTTTCGCACTGCCGGCCGTTCTCACACCTGCCCGCTTACTGCTGCGGCGGTGTATCCGACTGCGACGCCGCCGCTGCTTCATTCAGCAACGCCTTCGCCGACAGACGCACGCGACCCTTTTCGTCCGTCTGGATGACCTTGACCTTCACTTGCTGGCCTTCCTTCAGGTAGTCGTTGATGTCCTTCACACGCTCGTTGACGATTTCCGAGATATGCAGCAGGCCGTCCTTGCCCGGCAGCAGGTTCACGATCGCGCCGAAATCGAGCAGCTTGAGCACCGTGCCTTCGTACACCTGGCCGACCTCGATCTCGGCCGTGATTTGCTCGATGCGCTTCTTCGCTTCGGCCATGCCTTCGCTGTTCGTGCTCGCGATCGTCACGACGCCGTCATCCGAGATGTCGATGGTCGTGCCGGTTTCTTCCGTCAGCCCGCGGATCACCGAACCGCCCTTGCCGATCACGTCGCGGATCTTTTCCGGGTTGATCTTGATCGTGATCATGCGCGGCGCGAATTCCGACAGTTGCGTGTTCGCACCCGAGACCGCCGACGTCATCTTGCCGAGGATGTGCATGCGGCCTTCCTTCGCCTGCGCGAGCGCGACCTGCATGATTTCCTTCGTGATGCCCTGGATCTTGATGTCCATCTGCAGCGCCGTCACGCCTTGCTCGGTGCCGGCCACCTTGAAGTCCATATCGCCGAGGTGATCTTCGTCGCCGAGGATGTCCGTCAGCACCGCGAACTTGTTGCCTTCGAGGATCAGGCCCATCGCGATACCCGCGACATGCGCCTTCATCGGCACGCCGGCGTCCATCAGCGCGAGGCAGCCGCCGCAGACCGATGCCATCGACGACGAACCGTTCGATTCGGTGATTTCCGACACGACGCGGATCGAGTAGCCGAATTCGTCGGCGCTCGGCAGGCACTTGACCAGCGCACGCTTCGCGAGACGGCCGTGGCCGATTTCGCGACGCTTCGGCGAGCCGACGCGGCCCGTTTCGCCGGTCGCGAACGGGGGCATGTTGTAGTGGAGCATGAAGCGCTCGCGATATTCGCCTTCGAGCGCGTCGATGATCTGCTCGTCGCCCTTCGTGCCGAGCGTCGCGACGACGAGCGCCTGCGTTTCGCCGCGCGTGAACAGCGCCGAACCGTGGGTGCGCGGCAGCACGCCGGTGCGGATCTCGATCGGACGCACGGTGCGCGTGTCGCGACCGTCGATGCGCGGCTCGCCGTTCAGGATCTGCGAACGGACGATCTTCGCTTCGATGTCGAACAGGACGTTGCCGACGGTAGCCTTGTCGGCCGCGACCGTGCCGGCCGCCAGCGCGTCTTCCTCAAGCTTCGCCGAGGTCGCCGCGTAGACTTCCTTCAGCTTCGTCGAACGCGCTTGCTTGTCGCGCAACTGGTAAGCGGCGAGCAGGTCGCCGTGCGCCAGTTCCGTCACGCGCGCGATCAGCGCCTCGTTCTTCGGTGCCGGCTGCCAGTCCCACTCGGGCTTGCCGCCTTCGCGCACGAGTTCGTGGATCGCGTCGATCGCCGTCTGCATCTGCTCGTGGCCGAACACGACCGCGCCCAGCATCACGTCTTCCGGCAGCTGGTCGGCTTCCGATTCGACCATCAGCACCGCGCGTTCCGTACCGGCGACGACGAGGTCGAGGCTCGATGCCTTGATCTGGTCACGCGTCGGGTTCAGCACGTACGCGTTGTCGATGTATGCAACGCGCGCGGCACCGACCGGGCCGTTGAACGGCAGGCCCGACACGGCGAGCGCGGCCGACGCACCGATCAGCGCGGGGATGTCCGCCGGGATTTCCGGGTTCACGGACAGCACGTGGATCACGACCTGCACTTCGTTGTAGAAGCCTTCCGGGAACAGCGGACGCAGCGGACGGTCGATCAGGCGCGACGTCAGCGTCTCGTGTTCCGACGGACGGCCTTCGCGGCGGAAGAAGCCGCCCGGGATCTTGCCGGCCGAGTAAGTCTTCTCGAGGTAGTCGACGGTCAGCGGGAAGAAATCCTGGCCCGGCTTCGCCGACTTCGCGCCGACGACGGTTGCCAGCACGACGGTGTCTTCCACGTCGACGATCACGGCACCGCTCGCCTGGCGGGCGACTTCACCGGTTTCGAGGCGCACCTTGTGCTGGCCCCACTGGAATTCCTTCACGACCTTGTTGAACATGGACATGGTTGCTCCTTTGAATTCATTCATTTCATTCGCCGTACGGGCCATCCCGCGCGGCGGCGTCCCGACCGAATCACCCGGAGCAAGGTGTGTTTTTTATGCCATTCCAGCGCGGCGCTCGTCGAGCGGCGCGCTGGAATGACACAAATCCCGACCCCGGCATCAGCCGTTCCGGCAGCCGGCATCCACGTGCCGGACAACCTGCGGTGCGCGTGACGCTACGCACCGCGCAAAAACAAAATGCCTGCATCAGCGGACTGACACAGGCATCTTGCTGGCGGCAATCGCCTCGATTACTTACGCAGACCCAGCTTCTCGATCAGCGCGCGGTAACGGTCGGCATCCTTGCCCTTGAGGTAGTCGAGCAGCTTGCGGCGGCGGCTCACCATGCGCAGCAGGCCGCGGCGGCTGTGGTGATCCTTCGCGTGGGTCTTGAAGTGACCCGTCAGTTCGACGATACGTGCGGTCAGCAGTGCGACCTGAACTTCGGGCGAACCCGTGTCGTTGGTGCCGCGGGCGAACTGAGCAACGACTTCCGACTTCTTGATATCTGCAACAGACATGTGATTTCCTTGGTTTCCTACTTGCTAACTGTACACAGGCGGACACGGAAGAAAGGCCGTGCCGTGACTTACAACCGGCGGGCATTGTAGCACAACTGCACGCCGTTCCTACCGCCTCCTGTCACGGGCGCGTCATCGAGCACGTTGACGGCATCTGCGTGCGCTGCGCGGGCACCGCGAGGACCGTCCGGAAGCCGTAGCCGGAGCCCTCGTTGTCGAAGCGCACGCCGGGCGTGCCGACCTTGTCCATTTCCATCACGTAAAGGGGCTGGATCAACTGGTGATCCTGCGCGCGCATGGTCGACGCGTGAAAGCCGTCGTCGAACGACAGCCCCTCCAGCGCGCGCGCCACCGCAACGGGGTCGGTCGAGCCGGCTCGGGTCATCGCCGCCGCGAGCATCTCGACCATCAAGCTCATGCGCCGCACCGGATAGTCGTCCTGGGCCGCGGGAAAACGGGTTCGGAACGCGCGGTAGAACGCGTCCGACTTCGCGCCGCCCGCGTTAGGATGCCAGTCCGCGACGGCGATCACCCGCCCGACGCCCGCGTCGCCGAGCGCGGCCGGCGCGCCGAGGCTGTTGCCGTAGAACGTATAGAACTTCGCGTTCAGTCCCTGCTCGCGCGCCGCCTTCACGAGCAGCGTGAGATCGTTGCCCCAGTTGCCGGTCACGACGGCGTCCGCGCCGCTCGCCCGGATCTTCGCGACGTACGGCGAGAAATCCTTGATGCGACCGATCGGGTGGAATTCGTCGCCGGCGATCTTCACGTCGGGGCGCCGTTCGGCCAGCGCCTGCCGCGCGAGCGTGCTGACGTCGTGGCCGAAGCTGTAGTCCTGGTTCAGCAAGTAGACCTTGCGCAGCGCGCGATCGCGCGCCATCACGTCCGCCAGCGCCGCCATGCGCATCCCCGCGTGCGCGTCGAAGCGGAAATGCCAGAAGCTGCAGCGCGCGCCCGTCAGCGCCGGATCGTCGGCCGAATAGTTGAGGAACAGCATCCGGCCGTCCGGATTGCGCGCGTTCAGCTTGTCGAGCGCCGCGACGAGCGCGGCCGCGACGGCCGAGCTGTTGCCCTGCGCGACGAAGCCGATACGCCGGTCCGCCGCCGCGCGCAACTGCACGAGCGCCTCTTCCGGGCTACCCTTGCTGTCGAGCACGACGAGTTCGAGTGGATGTGCGCCGTCGCGCAGCTTCACGCCGCCCGCCGCATTGACCTGTTCGACGCCGAAGCGCAGGTTGCGCTCGACCGCCGCGCCCGCATTCGCGAACGGGCCCGACATTCCCTCGATCAGCGCGATCCGCACCGGCTCGCCTGCCGCGAACGCGGACGACGCCAGCATCCACCCGGCGCTCAATGCGAGCGCGCACCGTTTCCACAGTTGCATCGGCTACCTGCCCTTCAATCTGCCCGAGAAGCGCGGATCATAGGCCGCGCTTGCGGCCGGCCGCAAGCGCGGCGCGACACCGCGCCCCGACGGCGCACTGCCGGCGATCCGTACCGATTTTTTCGGCACGATGCGCCGGCGCACGCCGTCCGTGATACAACTGAACGGTTAGAGAGTTCTGGAGAATCCCATGCGCATTTGCATTCCCGTGCGCCTGCCGGTGCTGGCCGCCTGTGCGGCAGCGCTGCTCGCCGGCTGCGCGCAACCGTGGCAGCAATACCAGGCCGGCCAGGATGAGTCGGCGATCGTCGCGCGCATGGGCCCGCCGCGCGAGATCTACGACCTGCCCGGCGGCGGCAAGCGCCTGATGTGGCCGACCCAGCCGATGGGTGAGATCACCGTCGCGGCCGACGTCGACGCGGCCCACCGGATCGTCAACGTGCGCCAGGTGCTGCAGCCGAGCGAGTTCTATCGCGCGGAAATCGGCAAGTGGACCAAGACCGACGTGCTCGTCAATTTCGGCCGCCCGGTCGAGACGTCCTACTTCCCGCTGATGAAGCGCGAGGTGTGGACCTACCGCTACCTCGAGGACAACGTCTGGTACATGATGTACAGCTTCTACTTCGACCCGCAGGGCATCCTGCGCACCACGCAGAAAACGCCCGATCCACTGCACGATCCCGACCGCCGCAACCTGTTCTGACCGATTACGCATTTACGCGCAATTTCCACAATGGCCATTCACGAATTATTGCGTGAATGGCCATTTCATTTTTCTGCTATCGAATTAATTCTAAAAATCAGCGGAAATCTTTTCCGAGAGACGATACTTCGGACCAGTACAACGACCCGAAACCCCGTACGTGTAGTACATGTCATGCCTTGCATTGGTGCAGCCGATGCACCGCCCCGGTTTAATTTGAAACAATTTGTTTCGGCACATCCAAAGCGCTAGGGCATACCCCTAATATCGGTCGAAATCGAACCTTTCAATCTAGAAAGCATGTAATTGCGCTATTCCGTTCGATATTCGTTTGACCTGATCAGAAAGGAGTCCTTATGAACCGCCCCAAGAGCATGCTGGTTGCCAACATTGCCTGGGCCCGCGAGACGCACGAACACACGCCCGGCTTCTTCGACGCGCTTGCGCGCGGTCAGAATCCTCGCGTGCTGTGGATCGGCTGCGCCGACAGCCGGGTGCCGGCCGAAACCATCACGCACTGCGCGCCCGGCGAGCTGTTCGTCCATCGCAACATCGCGAACCTGTTCCATCCCGACGACGACAATTCCGCCAGCGTGCTCGAGTACGCCGTGCGCGTGCTCGAAGTCGACCACGTGATCGTGTGCGGCCACTACGGGTGCGGCGGCGTGCGCGCGTCGCTGCTGCCGCCGCCCGCCGACCTGCCGCACGTCGCACGCCGGATCTCACCGCTCTGCGCGCTCGCGCGGCGCCATCGCGACACGCTCGACGGGCTCGGCGAGACGGCCGCCGCCGACCGTCTCGCCGAGCTGAACGTGCTCGAGCAGGTGCGGCTGCTACGCGCTTCTCCAATCGTGCGCAATCGTGAGCGGCCACCGCTCGTGCACGGCTGGATCTTTTCCCTTGCCGACGGTCGCCTGCAGGAACTCGACTCCGGCTACACGGCACCGCGGGCCGAAGCCGAACCTGAGCATGCCGCCACGGCCGCTGCACTCGGCTAACCCGCGCCCTACCCCAACGCCCACGAAATCACCCCAAAACATGAAACTGAACGAGCGCCTGTCCACCCTGCCGCGCGACATCGTCGCCGGCATCGTCGTTTTCCTCGTCGCGCTACCGCTATGTCTCGGCATCGCCAACGCATCCGGCGTCGAGCCGTTCGCCGGGCTCGTATCCGGCATCATCGGCGGCCTCGTCGTCGCGCTACTGAGCGGCTCGTCGCTGTCGGTCAGCGGGCCGGCCGCCGGCCTCGTCGTGATCGTCGTCGAAGGAATCGCGCAACTCGGCAGCTTCTCCGCGTTCCTGCTCGCGGTGCTGCTGTCCGGCGTGCTGCAGTTCGGCTTCGGCATGCTGCGCGCCGGCCGCTTCGCCGCCTACGTACCGTCGCCCGTCATCAAGGGCATGCTCGCCGCGATCGGCCTGCTGCTGATCGTGAAGCAGATTCCGTTCGCATTCGGCATCGGCGGCACGGCGGCGCAATCGTTTGCATCATGGCCTGGCCTGCCGACCGCCTGGGCCGCCACGGCCATCGCGCTCGTCTCGCTCGCGCTGCTGATCGCCTGGGACACGCCGGCCCTCAAGCGCTTTACCTGGGTGCGCTCGGTGCCCGCGCCGCTCGCGGTCGTCGTGTTCGGCATCGGCGCTACGCTGGTGCTCGGCGTCGTCATGCCGTCGGTCGCGCCCGGCGCCGCGCATCGCGTCACGTTGCCCGAGCTCGAATCGTTCGCGGCGCTCGCGGCATCGCTGAAGCACGCGGAGCTCGGCCCGAACTTCGCGCAGCTCGTCAACCCGGACGTGTGGCGTGTCGCGATCACGCTCGCGGTCGTCGCGAGCCTCGAGACGCTGCTGAGCCTGGAGGCGGTCGAACAGATCGATCCGAAGCGCCGGCCGACCCAGCCGGACCGCGAGCTGAAGGCACAGGGCGTCGGCAATCTCGTCGCGGGCGCGTTCGGTGGGCTGCCGATCACGTCGGTGATCGTGCGCAGTTCGGTCAACGTGAACGCAGGGGCGCAAAGTCGGATGTCGGCGATCGTGCACGGGATCCTGCTGCTCGCCAGCGTGTTCGCGCTCACCGGGCTGATCAACCTGATCCCGCTCGCGAGCCTCGCGGCGATCCTGATCCACACCGGCTTCAAGCTCGCGAAACCGGCCCTGTTCCGCTCGGTGCTGAAGCAGGGCCCGGCCGCGTTCGTGCCGTTCGCCGCGACGATCGCGGGCGTGCTGGCGGTCGACCTGCTGTTCGGCATCGCGCTCGGCCTCGCATGCAGCGTGCTGGCGGTCGCGGTGGCGAACCTGAAGAGCCCCGTCACGCTCGCGCAGCACGACGATCACTTCCTGCTGTCGTTCCGCAAGGATGTGTCGTTCCTCGGAAAGGTGCAGGTCAAGCATCACCTGCGGCACATTCCGGACCGTGCGGCCGTGATCATCGACGCGACGCGCGCCGACTACATCGACCACGACGTGCTCGAACTGCTCGATGCATTCGTCGCTGATGCGCCGCGGCGCGGGATCGCGGTCGAATTCCGCCGCCGCAGCCCGGCGTCCCGCCCGGCCGCGCGACGCTGGCTGTTCCGCGCGCCGGCCGCCGAATGAGCGGCGCATGAAAAAACGCCCCGTGCGGCACGCGGCCGCGCGGGGCGTTTCGGGCGCTCGACGCGCAGCGCTTACGAGCGCTGCGGGTTGAGCTTGTCGTCCTTCGAGTGCAGCTTGTTCAGCGCGGCGATATACGCCTTGGCCGACGCCGCGACGATGTCCGGATCGGTGCCGACGCCGTTCACGATCCGCCCGCTCTTCGACAGTCGCACCGTCACTTCGCCCTGTGCCTGCGTGCCGGTCGTGATCGCGTTCACCGAGTACAGCAGCAGCTCAGAACCGCTGCCGACTTCGCTCTCGATCGCATTGAACGTCGCATCGACCGGACCGTTGCCGCGCGCCTCGCCGGTCACTTCCTTGCCTTCGACCCCGAACACGACCTTCGCCTGCGGCTGCTCGCCGGTTTCCGAGTGCTGCGACAGCGACACGAACTTGAAGTGTTCCTGCTCCTGCGCGAATGCCGACTCTTCGGAGACGATCGCGATGATGTCTTCGTCGAAGATCTCGGCCTTGCGGTCGGCAAGGTCCTTGAAGCGCATGAACGCGGCGTTCAGTTCGGCTTCGCTGTCGAGCGACACGCCGAGCTCCTGCAGGCGCTGCTTGAACGCATTGCGGCCCGACAGCTTGCCGAGCACGATCTTGTTCGCGGTCCAGCCCACATCTTCCGCGCGCATGATTTCGTACGTGTCGCGCGCCTTCAGCACGCCGTCCTGGTGGATGCCCGACGCGTGCGCGAATGCGTTCGCGCCGACCACGGCCTTGTTCGGCTGCACGACGAAACCGGTGATCTGCGACACGAGCTTCGACGTCGGCACGATCTGCGTCGTGTCGATGCCGACGTCGAGGCCGAAGTAGTCCTTGCGGGTCTTCACGGCCATCACGATTTCCTCGAGCGACGTGTTGCCCGCGCGCTCGCCGAGACCGTTGATCGTGCATTCGACCTGCCGCGCACCGCCGATCTTCACGCCGGCAAGCGAGTTCGCCACCGCCATCCCGAGGTCGTTGTGGCAATGCACGGAGAAGATCGCCTTGTCCGAGTTCGGGATGCGCTCGCGCAGCGTCTTCACGAGGTGGCCGTAGAGTTCCGGCACGCCGTAGCCGACCGTATCGGCGATGTTGATCGTCGTCGCGCCTTCCGCGATCACGGCTTCCAGCACGCGGCACAGGAAGTCGAGATCCGAACGGCTGCCGTCTTCCGGCGAGAATTCGACGTTGTCGGTGAACTTGCGCGCGAAGCGCACCGCGAGGCGCGCCTGCTCGAACACCTGGTCCGGCGTCATCCGCAGCTTCTTCTCCATGTGCAGCGGCGACGTCGCGATGAACGTGTGGATCCGCGAGCTGTTGGCCGGCTTCAGCGCGTCGGCCGCGCGCTGGATGTCCTTGTCGTTGGCGCGCGCCAGCGAACAGATCGTGCTGTCCTTCACGAGACCTGCGATCGTGTGGATCGCATCGAAGTCGCCGTTCGAACTGGCCGCGAAGCCGGCCTCGATCACGTCGACCTTCATCCGCTCGAGATGTTTCGCGATGCGGATTTTCTCTTCCTTCGTCATCGACGCGCCGGGCGATTGTTCACCGTCACGCAACGTCGTATCGAAAATGATCAGCTTGTCTGTCATGGGGGGCTCCAGGGCTCTTTATACGGAAATCAAATGCATTGAGATCGCGCCACCGCTGGCGACGCTCAACAACAGACGAGGCTTGACGGAGGGCGAGAACGGTCAGCGCGGCAGGCGCGCCAAAGCTAGCGCGCGTAGCGGCGCACCGGCTAGAAGGAGGGAGAGGCGGGAAAATGCGGTCATGCCGAAGACTATAGCGGCATTCCGCTGGGTGTGCAATCGGACGGCACCCGGGATGCCCGGCCGTGCGATGCGAAAAAGGGGCAAATGGAAACGGCGGCCCGGAATCACATCCGAGGCCGCCGTTTCCGGGCAGGTTGCGCGTCAGTGATCGCGCTGCGACGAGCGCGCGGGATTCGCGCGCCCGCGCACGGCCATGTAGGCCCAGAACACATAGCCGGACAGCCCGTACAGCACGAACAGGCAGAACAGCATCAGCGGCGGATCGGACGACACGAGCACGAACGCGACGACGACCAGCAGGATCGCGGCGAACGGCACGCGGTGCCGCACGTCGAGCGCCTTGCCGCTGTAGAACGGCGCGTTCGACACCATCGTCACGCCCGCGTAGATCGTCAATGCGAACGCGACCCAAGGCAGCCAGCCGAGCTTCATCGGCACGCGGTTGTCGGTCGCGAGCCAGACGAAACCGGCGATCAGCGCGGCGGCGGCCGGGCTCGGCAGCCCCTGGAAGAAGCGCTTGTCGACGACGCCGATGTTCGTGTTGAAGCGTGCGAGGCGCAGCGCGGCACCCGAGCAGTAGACGAACGCGGCGAGCCAGCCCCAGCGGCCGAGATCCTTCAGCACCCACTCGTACATCACGAGCGCGGGGGCGACGCCGAACGACACCATGTCCGACAGGCTGTCGAACTGTTCACCGAACGCGCTTTGCGTATGCGTCATCCGCGCGACGCGCCCGTCCATCCCGTCGAGCACCATCGCGACGAAGATCGCGATCGCGGCGATCTCGAAGCGCACGTTCATCGCCTGCACGACCGCGAAGAAACCGCAGAACAGCGCGGCGGTCGTGAACGCGTTCGGCAGCAGATAGATGCCGCGCGTCTTCAGGAACCGCTGGCGCGCGGCGCGGCGGCTTTCGATGGGCACCGGATCGGGCGCCATCACCTTGTTGCGGCGGAACGGGCGTGGCGTCTGGCTGGAGCCGTTGCGCCGGCGCGGTTTGAATGCGGCCATCGTGCGTTCCGCCGCTTACTGTTCGAGCTCGGCAAGGATCGTCGACGACGCGTAGACCTTCTCGCCGATCGACACCTTCGCGCGGCTGCCGAGCGGCAGGTACACGTCGACGCGCGAACCAAAGCGGATGAAACCGTAGCGCTGGCCACGCGACAGCGGCTCGCCGGCGCGCACGTAGCAGAGGATCCGGCGGGCGACGAGACCGGCGATCTGCACGGCGGTGACGGTCTTGCCGCTCGCCGTCTGGATCACGACCGCATTGCGCTCGTTCTCGGTCGATGCCTTGTCGATCGCCGCGTTCAGGAATGCACCCGGGAAGTACTCGACCTTGGAGATCGCGCCATCGACCGGCGAACGCTGCGAATGGACGTTGAAGACATTCATGAACACGCTGATCTTCAGCGCTTCGCGGTTCGCGTACGGATCCTGCGTGGTCTCCACCGCGACGATGCGGCCGTCCGCCGGACACAGCACCGCGTTCGGCTGCGCCGGGATCGGGCGCTGCGGATCGCGGAAGAACTGGACGACGAAGGCGAGCAGCAGCCAGAACGGCCACGCGAAGCCGAAGCCCCCGATGGCGTGGATCAACAGCGCGATGACGGCTGCAATCGCGATGAACGGCCAGCCTTCGCGCGCGATGATCGGATGAGGATAGTTCATGGATTCGTTCTGTGTTCGGTGAATTGGTAGGGTAGCCCCCTCTCCTTGCGGAGAAGGGGCCCCCTAGGAACCGTACGTGCGAGTTTCCCCGCATACGGCTCGAGCCTACATGTAAATCAAAGTCCGACCTGGGGTCGGACCGGCTTAGTTACCTCAATTTTACCGGCGTGCACCTGCCGGTGGCAGTCGGGGTGAAGCAAAACCCGGTTGGACAGAGCATCGGTGCCGCCATGCATCCGGTATTCCAGATGATGGTCGTGCCAACCCGTCTCGTCCGACAGGGCACAGCCGCAGTGCGCACACAACCCGCCCTGCGACATGTACAGGCTTGCCCATTGTTTTCGGTAGCGCATGGTGTCTCCCATCCGCTCCTGCCGCAATAGCTCGCCGTACTGCTCCCACTCCGGATCAAAGGGGTTGTAGCCGCCCTTGATCTTCTTGTGCCGTTTGATCTCCGTACCACTGAGGTGGTACAGCTCATTCAGCCCCTGACTGCCGTCTTCGCGAACCGCTCGGACAGCAAATACCCAGTGTCGAGTTCCGACCGTGTGGAAATATTTCTTCCTCACCCAATCGGCCCTCTTCTTCGGGTGCCGCCTCCTCGCCCACCGCCAGAGCCTCTGAAAGACCAAAGACTCCATGCGGCTGTACGCCTGCTTCGCCACCACGGGGCGGTGATACTGCGCCCACCCTCGTAGCATCGGGCTCAGCAGTCGAATCAAGTCCGACTGCTTTGCCGCCTTGTTGCCGCTGATCGTCTCCGCAACCTTGCGATAGAACGTCTGCACGTTCTTCTTGCTCGGTTTGATGAGTAGCGTTACCGAGTACTTCCGGAAATTCCACCCAAGGAAATCGAAGCCTTCGTCAATGTGCACGATGCGCGCCTTCTCCTCGGAAAGTTGCAGTCCTCGCTGCGCAAGGAATGCTTCCACCCAAGGCTGGACTTCGCTGGCCAGCATCTCTTGCGAGTCGCCGGTGATTACGAAGTCGTCCGCGTACCGCACCGCATTTACTTTCAACTTCTTGGCCTTCGCGATCCCGAATCTCGCACGCAAATGCTCGATAAGTTCACGCTCCAACCCGTTCAGCGTCACGTTGGCCAGCGTTGGGGAAATGATGCCTCCCTGTGGCGTACCGGCCTCGGTTGCCTGTAGCTGCCCCTTGTAAATCAGGCCAGCCTTCAACCACTTCCGGAGGATCTCCTTGTCCATCGGGACATGGTTCACCAGCCAATCATGGTTGATGTAGTCGAAGCAGCCTTTGATGTCTGCCTCCAAGACCCATTGGGCCGAAGCCTTCTGAGACAAGGAAACAAACAACTGCGACATGGCGTCGGCCGTCGAACGATTAATCCGAAACCCGTATGAGTTCGGGTCGCTCGTCGATTCCGACACTGGCTCCAAAGCCAACAGATACAGAGCTTGCATCGCCCTGTCCCGCATGGTCGGTATGCCCAGAGGGCGTAACTTCCCATTGGCTTTGGGGATAAAGACTCTCCGTAGTGGCAGAGGCTTGTATCCGCGCCGCTTCAACTTGCCGACAGCTTCCCATCGGCTCTCAGGCGTGTCCCATAGTTCGCGATCGACTCCAGCCGTTCGCGCACCTTGGTTTTGCGTAACACGTCGCACCGCGTGCAACTTTGCGGACAACGTGCGGGTCAGCATCCGTTGCAGGGCCTTCACCCTGCGCCAGTCACCTTCCCGCGTCGCCTTCGCAATTCGAATCTGCATCCCTCTCACGTTCCGTTCCACGCGACGCCAATTTACGGCGTGCCAGTGGTTCGGCGCGTGGGAAAGCGCAGACCCGTCCTTTCGAACGGATACTCTCATGCTGCTCTCCTACCTTGGGGTGATCAGCCCTCCAGTAGGGACACAGCTGCCCCAGTGGGGCAGATATGCCCCACTGGGGAACCACTCTCGTTCTAGGTATGGGCACGTGCGTCCATACTTCGAACTGGTACTTGCAAGCGGACACATGTGCCCGCGTTGCTCCAAGTCAAAAGGTCAGTCAGCCGTCTTGCGACGGTAGACCAGACGGAAGTCTGCCCGCTTTCGCGTGAGGTAATGTCTCAACCTCTATCCGGACCATTACAGCCCGACATTCGCTTTTTCCGTCCTCCCATACCCGCACCGCTAACAGCGTCCCTCACGGTTCGCCTGCCAACCCTACAGCGTTGGCAGCGATACGGGCTTACCGCGTTCCCGGCATGTCACACGACCGATTTAGGTTCTGCCTCTCCCCCGACGGTCTAACGACGACGTAACCCGAGCTTTGAGCGGGTTATCCGACCGCACACCTTTTGGTTCATGCCTGACAGCAGCTTAGGCACTTCGCCTACTTACGAGGTTTATCAGCAGTTCACTTACGTTAACCATGTCGGCCAGCCTTGCTCCTTGACCCCATCGCTGCTAGGAGTCTCCACACACGTACCTCACGGCCCATGCATGCCCGAAAATTCCGGGGGCTACGTTGTCGGAAGAGCTTCACACCCCACCGTTACCAGTGACGCATGTCTTCCTAGGCTACCGTTGGTCGTACAACGGGTTTCCTCCCTCACCAGTGCTCCGGCGAAGTAAAACAATGACACGCCGAGCATTCGCTCGACCAAGATCGCGTCCCCGCATCCAGAAGCTACGGGGAAATTGCAAACACCAACCCGCTTTGTTAGCGGAGTTGAAGCCGCTAACTAGGCGGGACCTGACGGTAATCAGGTCAATGCAATGCGATAGACGGTCAACTTCAACCGCCCCTCGCCAACTGGTAGGTTCCAGCTTACTGCTGCCGGTTCCCACCTCTCACAGGGGTGACCAAAGGTCACCAATAGGTCGGCTCATCGCCGACAGTCGTTGCGACTCGCGTCGCACCAAAGCCCGTAGGATAGCAAAAGCCGCCCGGGGCACTACTGCCTTCGGGCGGCTTTTTGATACCGACCCTCCTCTCGAAGGGCCGGAACAGCACGCGGTGCTTAGTTCTTCGTCTGGTCGACGAGCTTGTTCTTCGCGATCCACGGCATCATCGCACGCAGCTTCGCGCCGACCTGCTCGATCTGGTGCTCGGCCGTCAGGCGGCGGCGCGACTGCAGCGTCGGGGCGCCTGCCTTGTTCTCGAGAATGAAGCTCTTTGCGTACTCGCCCGTCTGGATGTCGGTCAGGCACTGCTTCATCGCCTTCTTCGTCTCTTCCGTGACGACGCGCGGGCCCGTCACGTACTCGCCGTACTCGGCGTTGTTCGAGATCGAGTAGTTCATGTTCGCGATGCCGCCTTCATAGATCAGGTCGACGATCAGCTTGAGCTCGTGCAGGCACTCGAAGTACGCCATTTCCGGCGCGTAGCCGGCTTCGACCAGCGTCTCGAAACCTGCCTTGATCAGCTCGACGGTACCGCCGCACAGCACGGCCTGCTCGCCGAACAGGTCGGTTTCGGTCTCTTCACGGAAGTTCGTCTCGATGATGCCGGCACGGCCGCCGCCGTTCGCTGCCGCGTACGACAGCGCGATGTCGCGTGCCGCGCCCGACTTGTTCTGCGCAACCGCGATCAGGTGCGGCACGCCGCCACCCTGCGAGTACGTGCCGCGCACGGTGTGGCCCGGTGCCTTCGGCGCGATCATGATCACGTCGAGGTCGGCGCGCGGGATCACCTGGCCGTAGTGGACATTGAAGCCGTGTGCGAATGCCAGTGCCGCGCCCTGCTTGATGTTCGCGTGCACTTCCTTCGCGTACACGTCGGCGATCTGCTCGTCCGGCAGCAGCATCATGACGACGTCCGCGCCCTTCACCGCTTCCGCGACTTCCTTGACCGACAGGCCTGCGTTTTCGGCCTTGCTCCACGACGCGCCGTCCTTGCGAAGGCCGACCGTCACGTTCACGCCGCTCTCTTTCAGGTTCAGTGCGTGTGCATGGCCTTGCGAGCCGTAGCCGATGATCGTGACTTGCTTGCCCTTGATGAGGGAGAGGTCAGCGTCTTTGTCGTAGAAAACGTTCATGATGGTTCCTTCGCTAATTCAAAAATTCAACAATTCGTTCAGATGGAGTACTGCGGGCCGGGACATGACGGCGCACCCGGCGTGCCTGTCTGGCATCACACCTTCAGGATGCGCTCGCCGCGTCCGATGCCGGAGCTGCCGGTACGCACGGTCTCTAGGATCGCGCTGGCGTCCAGCCCCTGGATGAATGCGTCGAGCTTGTCGCTCGCGCCCGTCAATTCGATCGTGTAGGTCTTTTCGGTCACGTCGATGATGCGGCCGCGGAAAATGTCCGACATCCGCTTCATTTCTTCGCGCTCCTTGCCCACTGCACGTACCTTGATCAGCATCAGCTCGCGTTCGATGTGTGCACCGTCGGTCAGGTCCACCACTTTCACCACCTCGATCAGGCGGTTCAGATGCTTCGTGATCTGTTCGATCACGTCGTCCGAGCCAATGGAAACGATGGTCAGCCGCGACAGCGATTGGTCTTCGGTCGGCGCCACCGTCAAGGTTTCGATGTTGTAGCCGCGTGCGGAAAACAGACCGACCACGCGCGACAGCGCGCCCGGTTCGTTTTCCAGCAGGACGGAAATGATGTGTCTCATGTTCGCTTCTTCCAGAATGTGTCCGTGTCGATTCACTCGCGCCACGCGCCGCCCGGTGCCGCACCGCCCTTCGTAAAGGCGGCCGCTTCCGGCCCGCGCGCGCGTCGCGCCGTTACAGATCTTCCGATCCGAGCAGCATCTCGGTGATGCCCTTGCCGGCCTGTACCATCGGCCAGACGTTTTCGGTCGGATCGGTCTGGAAGTCGAGAAACACGGTGCGGTCCTTCAGGCGCAGCGCTTCCTTCAGCGCCGGCTCCACATCCGAAGTCTTTTCGATCCGCAAGCCGACATGGCCGTACGCTTCGGCGAGCTTCACGAAGTCGGGCAGCGCATCCATGTACGAATGCGAATAGCGCTTGCTGTATTCGATCTGCTGCCACTGGCGGACCATGCCGAGGTAGCGGTTGTTCAGCGAAATGATCTTCACGGGCGTGTCGTACTGCAGGCAGGTCGACAGTTCCTGGATGCACATCTGGATCGAGCCTTCGCCCGTGATGCACAGCACGTCGTCGTCCGGGTGCGCCATCTTGACGCCCATCGCTGCCGGCAGGCCGAAGCCCATCGTGCCGAGGCCGCCGGAGTTGATCCAGCGACGCGGCTTGTTGAAACGGTAGAACTGCGCGGCCCACATCTGGTGCTGGCCGACGTCCGAGCACACGAACGCGTTACCGTCCGTCAGCTCCCACGCCTTCTCGACCACGTACTGCGGCTTGATGATCTCGCTCTCGCGGTCGAACTTCAGGCAGTCCTTCGCGCGCCAGCTCTCGATGTCCTTCCACCACTGCGCGAGCGCGTCGGTGTCGGGGCCATGCTCGGCCGTCTGCAACTGTTCGATCAGTTCCTTCAGCACTTCCTTCACGTCGCCGACGATCGGGATATCGACCTTCACGCGCTTCGAGATCGACGACGGGTCGATGTCGATGTGGATGATCTTGCGCGGCCGCGACGCGAAGTGCGCCGGGTCGCCGATCACGCGGTCGTCGAAGCGGGCGCCGATCGCGATCAGCACGTCACAGTGCTGCATCGCCATGTTCGCTTCGTAGGTGCCGTGCATGCCGAGCATGCCGAGGAATTTCTTGTCCGACGCGCGATAGCCACCGAGGCCCATCAGCGTGTTCGTGACCGGGTAGCCGAGCAGGTCGGCGAACTGGTTCAGTTCGCGCGCCGCATCAGCGAGGATGATGCCACCGCCCGTGTAGATGTAGGGACGCTTCGCCGACAGCAGCAGCGAAACGGCCTTGCGGATCTGGCCCGAATGGCCCTTCGTGACGGGGTTGTACGACCGCAGCGACACGCTCTTGACCGGCTCGTACTGGCACGGCGTCTTCGAGATGTCCTTCGGGATGTCGATCAGCACCGGGCCTGGACGGCCGGTGCGGGCGATGTAGAACGCCTTCTTGACGGTTTCCGCGAGGTCGCGCACGTCCTTCACGAGGAAGTTGTGCTTCACGCACGGACGCGTGATGCCGACCGTATCGCATTCCTGGAACGCGTCCTGGCCGATCGCGGCAGTCGGCACCTGGCCGCTGATCACGACCATCGGGATCGAATCCATGTAGGCCGTCGCGATGCCGGTCACCGCATTGGTGACACCGGGGCCGGACGTCACGAGACAGACGCCGACGTTGCCGGTGGAACGCGCATACGCATCGGCTGCGTGCACGGCCGCCTGTTCGTGGCGCACCAGCACGTGCTGAATCTTGTCCTGCTTGTAAAGCTCGTCGTAGATGTAGAGTACCGAGCCGCCGGGGTAGCCCCAGATGAATTCGACGTTCTCGTCGGCCAGTGCCTTCATGAGCACGGTGGCGCCGATGGAGTCGCTATCGGGAGGGGAAAGGGGTTCCGACGTGGAGAATTCCGCGCTGGGCATGTTCATTTTGACCTTTCGAATTTTCGGCAAAAAATTGATCGGGTGCTCTCTGCCGGGCTTGTGGCTCGGGTTCAAGCGGCGCGTCCAGTTTGAAGGGCGGGCTTCTTGGGCCAGCCTCAAATGAGACCATCACTTCATGTTGCGAATCGTTGACGATAGCGGGTCATGGTTGGGTCGTCAAGCAAAATATCCCGCAGCGCATCATGGCCCCCGCCCCGCGGCCCGCGGACGCGGTTCGCGCGCAACGTCCCGCGCCCTCACCGGTGCCAAGTCACGCGAAAATTTGTTAGCATCCGCGGGTTTTACGAAATTTTTCGACCTTTCACACGCCGCAGTCCGCAGCGCATACCTTTACGGAATGGCATCAGACAAGGAACTCGCCGACTTTCTGGCGGGCGTCGAAAGGCGCGCGTTCAAGCAGGCTGCGTACGCCGTGCGTGACGACGATGCGTCGCTCGACATCGTGCAGGACGCGATGATCAAGCTGGCGGAGAAATACGGCGACCGGCCGGCGGCCGAGCTGCCGCTGCTGTTCCAGCGGATCCTGCAGAACGCGATCCACGACTGGTTCCGCCGGCAGAAGGTCCGCAATACCTGGGTCACGCTCTTCTCGTCGCTCAACAACACGGACGACGACGACTTCGATCCGCTGGAAACGCTCGAATCCGCGGACGACAATGCAGGGGTCGAGAGCACCGAGCACCGCCTCGAGCGGGAGCAGGTTCTGGCCCTGATCGACGAGGAAATCCAGAAACTTCCGACGCGTCAACGGGAAGCGTTCCTGATGCGTTATTGGGAAGATATGGATGTCGCCGAGACTGCCGCCGCAATGGGGTGCTCCGAAGGCAGCGTCAAGACGCACTGCTCGCGAGCCACCCACACCCTGGCGCAAGCGCTCAAGGCCAAAGGAATCACGCTATGAGCTCCGCTCCCGTAAATCGAGAACACGAATTCGCGCTGAAGGTCCGCCGCGCGCTGGACGAACGTGCCGCGGCGCTGCCTGCCGCGACCACCGATCGCCTGGCCGTCGCGCGCCGGGCCGCGCTCGCGCGCAAAAAGCCTGAAGCCGCGACCGCGCCGGTGTTCGTGCCCGCCTTCGCCGGCGCAGCCGGCACATACGGCACGCCGCCCGCGAGCCGCCCGCAGTCATCGCTCGCGCGCCGCCTGCTGCGCGCCTGGCCGCTCGCGCTGCTGCTCGCGGGGCTCGTCGGCATCGCCTACTGGGAAGACATGCAGCGCACCGCCGAACTCGCCGACATCGACGCGGCGATGCTCAGCGACGACCTGCCGCTCAACGCGTATCTCGATCACGGGTTCAACGCGTATCTTTCGCACGCACGCTAACAGACAATAACGAGGGGATCGCACGGGTGAGTCAGAAACGGGGCCTGGCCGTATTTTTCGGATGCGTGATCGCGATCGCCGTTTCCTACGTCGCCACCTATTCCCGATTCAACCCGCCGCCCGCGACGGTCTCCGCCGCGGCCAGCAGCGCGCCCGCGCCGACCTCGGCCGCCACCGGGCTGACCACCGAACTCGCGCCGCTGCCCCTGCCGCTGCCGGCCGCCAACGGCCCGCTGTCGTGGGCGCGGCTCACGCCCGCGCAACACGCGGCGCTCGCGCCGTTCGCCGACCAGTGGGACGGCTTCAGCGACGCTCGCAAACGCAAATGGCTGAAAATCGCATCGCGTTTCGCGAAATTGACGCCTGATGAGCAGAAGCACCTGCAGGACCGGATGTCCGAATGGGCGCGGATGACGCCCGAGCAGCGCCGCGTCGCGCGCGAGAATTACCAGAGCGCGAAGGAACTGTCCGCGCAGGCGCGCGAGCGTGCGTGGAAGGCTTACCAGCAGTTGCCCGAAGAACAGAAGCAACGCCTCGCCGCGACCGAGCGCCGCCGCCGGCCGAGCGTCGTCAGCGCGCCGCCGACCGTCGCCGACCGTGACGTGCGCCGTCTCGTCAATTCGCACGAGCATCCGGCGAGCAACCCTGCTCCGGCATCGGTACCCGCATCGGCCGGTGCCGGCGCGCCACCCGTCGCGTCGTCCACGTCCGGCACCGCGCCCGCAACCGCACCGGCTGTCGTCACGCCCGTGTCGCCGGCCGACGCGCCGTCGATGTTCAAGGGTTCCTGAGCGGCCGTGGCGAGCGCCCCCGCACCCGAGGCTCCGGCCGTCACCGCGCCGTCCGTGCGGCGGCGCCTCGCGGCGCTGCTGTACGAAGCCGTGCTGCTGTTCGGCGTCGTGTTCTTCGCGGGCCTCGCGTTCAGCCTCGCGACGCAGCAGCGCAACGGTCTCGTTCATCACAACCTCCTCGCCGCCTGGATCGCGCTCGTCGTCGGCGCGTACTTCGTCTGGTTCTGGACCCACGGCGGCCAGACGCTGCCGATGAAGACCTGGCGGCTGCGGCTCGAGTCGTCGAGCGGCCGGCCGCTGAACGCCGCGCATGCACTCGTCCGCTATGCGCTCGGCTGGCTGTGGTTCCTGCCGCCGCTCGCGCTGCATCCGCTGCTCGGCCTGTCGGTGCCCGTCACGCTCGCGCTCGCCGGCGCTTGGATCGCCGCGTGGGCCGGCGCCGCCCGCCTGCACGCCGGTCGCCAGTTCCCGCACGATCGCCTCGCGCGCACGCGCGTCGTCGCGATTCCGCGCTGACGCGCCGCGCGGTCCGCACGACCGCGGCCGGCTCCCCCGCCTGCGCGCATCCGCCAGACGAAACCCGTCGAAAACGCCTGCACGACCGCCCCGCGCGGCTTTCCCTATAGCGGCAGGCCGGTCGGTTCGGCACGTTACACAACGCCACCGCATTCACTGCTAAACACGCCGCAACGACAGTAATAAGAACGTCTCGTGACTGTCACGGCATGGTCACGCCCGCATGGCGCAATGCCGGTAATGTCAACCGGCGCGAGTCATGCATGGGCCAGAAAACGTCCGCGACCTCCCTGTTCCGTCAACCGCTCGGCGCACGCGCCGTCACCGCCTTCCCGTCCGGCTCGGCTGCAACCGATGCCCTTTCGTCGCACGAGCCGACGGCCGCGCACGCTACGCATGGCGACCCCGAACCGTCCACGCATCGCTACCGCACGATCTGGCTGTCCGACATCCATCTCGGCTCCAGCGGCTGCCAGGCGCCGTACCTGCTCGACTTCCTGCGCCACAACGATTCGGAGTACCTGTACCTCGTCGGCGACATCATCGACGGCTGGCAGCTGAAGAAGGGCTGGTACTGGCCGCAGGCGCACAACGACGTCGTCCAGAAGATCCTGCGCAAGGCGCGCAAGGGCACGCAGGTGGTCTACATCCCCGGCAACCACGACGAAGGCGCGCGGCAATTCTGCGACCTCGCGTTCGGCGACATCCAGGTGCGCGGCGAGGCGTTTCACACGACGCTCGCGGGCAAACGTTTGTGGATCGTGCACGGCGACCTGTTCGACGGCGTGATCCAGCACGCGAAATGGCTCGCGTATCTCGGCGACACGCTCTACACGCTGATCCTCGTGCTGAACCGCTGGTTCAACCGGATCCGCAGCCGGCTCGGCTTCCAGTACTGGTCGCTGTCGCAGTACCTGAAGCACCAGGTGAAGAACGCGGTGAACTTCATCTCGCAGTTCGAGACCGTGATGACCGACGAAGCGCGCCGCCGCGGCTGCGACGGCGTCGTGTGCGGGCACATCCACAAGGCGGAGATCCGCGACATCGACGGCGTGCTGTACTGCAACGACGGCGACTGGGTCGAGAGCCTGTCCGCGCTCGTCGAAACGATGGAAGGCGAACTGAAGATCGTCTACTGGACGGCGATGCGCACCGCGCCGTCCGCCGCCCCGTCGCGCAAGGCCAAGGCCACCGCCTGACACAACAACCCCACTTACAGGACACATGCCGCGATGAAGATCATGATCGTCACCGATGCGTGGGAACCGCAGGTCAACGGCGTCGTGCGAACGCTGAAGAGCACTTCCCGCGAACTCACCGCGCTCGGCCACCGGGTCGAAATGCTGACGCCGCTGGAATTCCGCACGGTGCCCTGCCCGACCTATCCCGAGATTCGCCTGTCGATCCTGCCGTACCGCAAGCTGCGCGCCCGCATCGATGCGTTCGGACCCGACGCGCTGCACATCGCAACCGAAGGCCCGCTCGGCCTCGCCGCGCGACGCTATGCACGCGCGCGCAAGCTGCCGTACACGACCGCATATCACACGCGCTTTCCGGAATACGTGCAGGCGCGCTTCGGCATCCCGCTGTCGGCGACCTACAAGTTCCTGCACTGGTTCCACGGGCCGTCGCTCGCGGTGATGGCGCCGACTCCGGTCGTGAAGCAGGATCTCGAAAAGTTCGGCTTCACGAACGTCGTGCTGTGGACGCGCGGCGTCGATCTCGACATCTTCCGGCCGATGGAGTCGAAGGTGCTCAATACCGCACGGCCGATCTTCCTGTACGTGGGCCGCGTCGCGATCGAGAAGAACGTCGAGGCGTTCCTGCGTCTCGACCTGCCCGGCTCGAAGTGGGTCGCAGGCGAAGGCCCGGCGCTCGCCGAGCTGAAATCGCGCTATCCGGAAGCGAACTATCTCGGCGTACTGTCGCAAGCCGAGCTCGCCAAGGTGTATGCTGCGGCCGACGTGTTCGTGTTCCCGAGTCGCACCGACACGTTCGGCCTCGTGCTGCTGGAGGCGCTCGCGTGCGGCACGCCGGTCGCCGCGTACCCCGTGACGGGCCCGATCGACGTGCTCGCGGGGGGCGATGCCGGCGCGATGCACGAAGACCTGCAGGAAGCCTGCCTCGAGGCGCTGAAGATCGAACGCGAGACTGCCCGCGCGTGGGCCGAGCGCTTCTCGTGGCGCGCGGCATCCGAGCAGTTCGCGTCGCATCTGAAGCCGCTGCCGAAGACCGCGTACTCGCCCGCCGAAGGTGCCGCCGTTTGAAACGAGACCTGAACGACAAGACCCCGCCCCCTGCCGCGACCGCGCAACTGCATCGTCCGTTCGACGAAGAAGAGCCGCACGCCGACGCGGACGTGCACACGCACGAGCCGTTCGGCCCCGACGATCGTCTGGCACCGCTGCCGCCGAACCCGTACAAGCGCCACCGGGGCATCACGCGCGCGTGGTACGCGCTCAAGCATTCGCTGAACGGGTTTCGCGTCGCGATCCGCGAGGAGAGCGCGTTTCGCCAGGAACTCACGCTCGCCGCGCTGATGCTGCCGATCGCTGCGTTCTCACCGGTCCCGACCGCATCGCGCGCGCTGCTGATCGCGTCGGTGCTGCTCGTGCTGATCGTCGAGCTGCTGAACTCGAGCCTCGAGGCCGCGATCGACCGCATCTCGCTCGAGCGCCACGAACTGTCGAAGCGCGCGAAGGACCTCGGCAGCGCGGCGGTCACGGTCGCGCTGTTCGCATGCGTGACGACGTGGGGCTTCGTGCTCGGCCCGGTCGTCGCGCGCTGGCTCGGCTTCTAGCGCGCCCTCGGCATCGCCGGCGTGCGGCGGTGCACCATGCGCGGAACGCATCGCGATCACGAAATGCGCCCGTTGTAAGGAAACAGCGGTTTATAATCGGCCGCTAGACTTAGAACAGCAACCCGCGCCGGACGAATCTCGCAGCATCGATTGCAGCGCCCGCCAGTCCGGCACACACAGGGCCGGACGACATGGAAGCGAAACCTCCCCGCCGCACGCGCGAACGGATTCTCGAGTTGTCGTTGAAACTCTTCAACGAGATCGGCGAGCCGAACGTCACGACCACGACGATCGCCGAGGAAATGGAAATTAGTCCAGGCAACCTGTACTACCATTTCCGCAACAAGGACGACATCATCAACAGCATCTTCGCGCAGTTCGAGCAGCAGATCGAACGGCGGTTGCGCTTCCCCGAAGATCACCGTCCGACGATCGACGAGACCTGGTCGTACCTGCAGTACATGGCCGACTTCATGTGGACCTACCGGTTCCTGTATCGCGACCTCAACGACCTGCTCGCGCGCAACCGCACGCTCGAGACGCACTTCAAGCAGATCATCAGCCACAAGGTGCGCTTCGCGCACGACATGTGCGAACTGCTCGTGTCCGACGCCGAAATGGTCGCGACGCCCGCCGAGATCGAAGTCATCGCCACCAACATGGCCGTGATCTCGACGTACTGGCTGTCGTATCAGTACGTGATGCATCCGCGCAAGTACAACGACCAGGACGCGATCCGCGAAGAGCTGCATCAGGTGAGCATGCACGTGATCTCGGTGATGGCCCCGTACCTGCGCGGCCGTTCGCGCCAGCTGTTCGACGATCTCGTCTCCGGCAAGCTGCCCAAGCGCGAGTTCACCGACTACCTGCCGCCGCGCGACGGTTCGCCGCGCCCCGCGGGCAGTCCGGTCGCCGCCAGGCCCGCGGCGAAGGATACGAAGCAATGAAGGCAGTCTGTGTTTATTGCGGGTCGTCGTCCGGCGTGCGGCCCGTCTATGCGGACGCCGCGCGCGCATTCGGCCGCGCACTCGTCGATGCGGGCTTGACACTCGTCTACGGCGGCGGCCGTGTCGGCCTGATGGGCGTGATCGCCGATGAAGTGATGGCGGCCGGCGGCCGTGCGGTCGGCGTGATCCCCGAACTGCTGGTCGACAAGGAAGTCGGTCATACCGGGCTGTCCGAGCTGCATGTCGTGCCCGACATGCACCACCGCAAGAAGATGATGGCCGACCTCGCCGACGCGTTCGTCGCGATGCCCGGCGGTGCCGGCACGCTCGAGGAACTGTTCGAGGTCTATACGTGGGCGCAGCTCGGCTATCACCGCAAGCCCGTCGCGCTGTACAACATCGATTCGTTCTACGATCCGCTGATCGCGCTGCTGCGCCATACGGTCGACGAAGGCTTCATGCGTCCGGCCTACTTCGACGCGCTGTGCATCGACTCCGAACCGGTCGCGCTGATCGAGCAGCTGCGCCGCTACCAGCCGCCCGCCCTCGACAAGTGGGCGCCCGACGCCGCCAAGTAACGCTCATCGGGAGCCCCGCGCGATGCCCGCACCGTCCGATCGCAAGGCCGTCCTCATCACCGGCGCGAGCCGCGGCATCGGCCGCGCGACCGCCGTGCTCGCCGCCGAGCGCGGCTGGGACGTCGGCATCAACTACGCGCGCGACGCGGCGGCAGCCGAACTGACCGCGCAAGCCGTTCGCGACGCCGGCGCACGCGCGTGCGTCGTCGCCGGCGACGTCGCGGACGAAGCGGACGTCATCGCGATGTTCGACGCCGTCACGGCGACGTTCGGCCGCCTCGACGCGCTCGTCAACAATGCGGGGATCGTCGCGCCGTCGATGCCGCTTGCCGACATGACGGTCGACCGACTGCGGCGGATGTTCGACACCAACGTGCTCGGCGCCTACCTGTGCGCGCGCGAAGCCGCGCGCCGGCTGTCCACCGATCGCGGCGGGCGCGGCGGCGCGATCGTCAACGTGTCGTCGATCGCGTCCCGGCTCGGTTCGCCGAACGAATATGTCGACTACGCGGGCTCGAAGGGCGCGGTCGATTCGCTGACGATCGGCCTCGCGAAGGAACTCGGCCCGCACGGCGTGCGCGTCAATGCGGTACGCCCCGGCCTGATCGAAACCGAGATCCATGCGAGCGGCGGCCAGCCCGGCCGCGCGGCGCGCCTCGGCGCGCAGTCCCCGCTCGGCCGCGCGGGCGAAGCGCAGGAGATCGCCGAAGCGATCGTCTGGCTGCTCGGCGATGCGGCGTCCTACACGACGGGCGCCCTGCTCGACGTCGGCGGCGGCCGATAACCACCCTCGACGGCGCCGACATGCGCCGACTGAAACATTCCGCAGTCACGGCACGACAAATCTCCACAATATCGCGACAGTTTCAGTAAACATCCGTAACAATTCCATGCTCTACTAGCGCCAAGCCAAAACAGCCGGTCATCCGACTGTCATTTCGCCTTGATGCGCCCCTTATTGGTCCCGGCCCATGTCGCCGGACCGGCTTGACCCGACCGAGATCTTTTCCATGCCAGGAGCAGCAGCACCCGGCCGGCGACGCACGTCCTCCGTGCCCGCTTCGGCTACGCACGCCCGATCAGCCGCCGATCCCGACCTCAGCGCGACGCTGAATGCCGCCGGCACGCCTGCCGTGGCCGGTGCCCCCGCGACGAATGCCGCCCGTGATCGCGTCCTGCGCCTCGGCTGGCGCGTATGGCTGCTGGTCGCCGCGCTGGTCTGCGCGTATACGCTGCCAGGCGTGCTCGGCCACGATCCGTGGAAGCAGGACGAAACCTATACGTTCGGCATCATCCAGCACATGCTCGATACGGGCGACTTCGTCGTGCCGACCAACGCCGGCCTGCCCTTCATGGAAAAGCCGCCGCTCTACGCGTGGGTCGCGACGAGTCTTGCGTGGCTGCTGCAGCGCGTGATGCCGCTGCACGACGCCGCGCGGCTCGCGAGCGCACTGTTCGCCGCGCTTGCGTTCGGCTTCATCGCACGCGCGGCACGCAGTGCCAGCCGGGCCGACGGCTGGCTCGACCTGCGCGTGATCGGCCCCGTCGTGCTGAGCGCAGGCACGCTGGTCGTCATCAAGCACGTGCACGACATGATGACGGACGTCGCGCTGTTCGCCGGCACCGCGATGGGCTTCTGCGGACTGCTCGAGCTCGTGATGCAGCACGTCGCGCGCGCACGGCAGATGCGCCACGGGCTGCCGGTGCAGCCGTCAGGCCGCTGGGCCGCGCCGATCTTCGGCGCGGGCGTCGGCATCGCGCTGATGACGAAGGGGCTGTTCGTGCCGCTCGTGTTCGCGGCCACGCTCATGGGCGCGCTGGTGCTCTACCCCGCCTGCCGTACGCGCGCGTTCGCACGCTCGCTCGGTGTCGCCGCGCTCGTGTTCGCGCCGTTCGCGCTCATCTGGCCGACCGCGCTGTTCCTGCGCTCCGAGACCCTGTTCATGACGTGGTTCTGGGACAACAACGTCGGCCGCTTCTTCGGCTTCTCGGTACCGGAGCTCGGCGCGGAAAACGACAAGCCGTTCTTCATCCTGCGTGCGTTCCTGCTCATCGGCTTCCCGGTCGCGCCGCTCGCGATCGCCGCGCTGGCGCGCGGCGCATGGCGCGAGTGGCGTACGCCGCGCATCGCGCTGCCCGTGCTGTTCGCCAGCATCGGCCTCGCGGTGCTGCTAGTGTCCGCGACCTCGCGCCAGCTCTACATCCTGCCGTTCTTCGCGCCGCTCGCGCTGGTCGCCGCGCAGGCGATCGAACGCCTGCCGCGCGGGCTGCATCTCGCGTGGGATTACCTGAGCCGGCTGCTGTTCGGTATCGTCGTCGCGCTCGCGTGGGTGATCTGGGCGGTGATGGCCGATCCGGGCGCATCGCGTGCAAGCCTCGCGCCGCTCGGCCGCTGGCTGCCGCTCGACTGGACGATGCCGATCGTGCCCGGGTTGGTGATCGGCGCGCTGGTGCTGACGCTCGGCTGGCTGTGGCTGCTGCCGAAGCTGCGCACGACCGGCCTGTGGCGCGGCGTGCTGTCGTGGGGCGCAGGCGCGCTGGTCGCGTGGGGCCTCGTGTACACGCTGCTGCTGCCGTGGCTCGACGTCGCCAAGAGCTACCGGTCGGTGTTCGACGACCTGAACGCGCACCTGGCGCTCGAGTGGAGCGACGGCGACTGCATGGCGAGCCTGCATGGGCTCGGCGAATCGGAAGCGCCGATGCTGTACTACTTCTCCGGAATCCAGCACACGCCGATCGACGACGCGAAGACGACGCGCTGCACGTGGATGATCGTCCAGGGCGTGCGGGCCGTCGATCCGGCGCCCGGCAGCGAATGGAAACTGTTCTGGACCGGCGCGCGCCCGGGCGACGACGAGGAACTGCTGCGCGTCTACGTGCTCACGCCCGAAAAACACGAAGCGCGGTGACGCAAGGCGGCGCCGCGCAACGGCGCCGTCGTCATCTCCGGCACGCAGCGCGAGCGCGGCTTCATGGCCGCCACCCCGCCGCCCCGCACGTCAGAACGACGAACCGGGCTCGCGCAGGAATACCTTCTCTTCGTCGGTCGACGCGCGGCCGAGAATCGCGTTCCGGTGCGGGAACCGACCGAAGCGCTCGACCACGGCTGCATGACGCAATGCGAAGTGGTGATAGCTCTCGCACCCGGCCTCGCCGCGAATGCCCGCGCACAGCCGCACGGCCTCGCGCTGGCTCTCGTCCGACTCGTCATGTTCGAACGGCAGGTACGCAAACGCGCGGTGATGGCCGCTCGGCAGTTGCGCGTCCCACCCGGCCGCGACAACGCGCCGCGCGAGCGCCAATGCCTTCGGATCGGCAGCGAATGCGCGCGGCGTGCCGCGATGAATGTTGCGCGAGAACTGGTCGAGGACCACGATCAACGCGAGTGCGCCGAGCGGCGTGCCGGCCCACCGATCGCAGACGCCGTCGCACGCGGCGTCGAGCAACGCGCCGTAGCGCGTGCGCAGCACGTCGTCGAACGTCGCGCCGCCGTTGAACCATACCTTGCGCGTGTGACCGAACGCCGCCGAATCCGGCTCGCCGAACCAGAAATCGAGAATCTCGCGCGCTTGCGGATCGAGCGCCGCGGGGCTGTCCGCCAGGTTGTCGATCGTCATGCAAACTCCAGTACGAGGCGCCGTGTCCGCGCGCTCTTCTTTTCAAGTCTGGCGACCCGCAGGTTGCCGATTTCCGACGTATTGCGCACATGCGTGCCGCCGCACGGCTGCAGATCGACGCCGGCGATGCGCAGCAGCCGCACGCGGCCCAGCCCCATCGGAGGCTTCACGCTCATCGTGCGCACGAGCTCCGGCCGCTCGACCATCTCCGCATCGGTGATCCATTCGGTCGTGACCGCGTGCGCGCCGTGGACCAGCCCCGCGAGACGGCGCTCGACGTCGACGCGGTCGATCGCGTCCGACGTCGCGAAATCGAGCCGTACGTAGTCGGCCGTCACGCTGCAGCCGTCGACCGGGTACGGCAGCACCGCGCACATCAGGTGCGCGGCCGTATGCAGCCGCATGTGCCGGTAGCGGCGCAGCCAGTCGATGTCCGCGACCACGCGCGTGCCGGGCGCGAGCGACGCGATGCGCGCCTCCTGGCCCGCCGCGGGCACGTGCACGGCGTCGTCCGGCGTTGCGCCGTCGAACTTCGCCTTGCGCGTGTCGGCAATCGCGATCGTGCTGCCGTCGGACAGCGTCAGCGTGCCGCTGTCGCCGGCCTGCCCGCCGCCGAGCGGATAGAACACGGTGCGGTCGAGCCGGATGCCGTCATCACCGACGGCTGCAACGACGGCCTCGCATTGCGTCAGATAGGCATCTTCACGAAACAGCGCCTCGGTCGTCATCGGGCGAACCTCGTAGCGATGGGGAAACGGTCAGTGTCGTGCCGCGCCGGACAGGCGGCCAGACGCAGATCGCCCGGCGGCCGGACGGCGGCGTACCGGTCGATCAACCGGGCCGGTTGCGCATCCAGTCGGCCGTGTCGTAGAAGGAATGCATGAGCCGCTCGCGCAGCGGCTCGGGCAACCCGATGTCCTCCATCGCCCACGCCATGCAGCGCAGCCATTGGTCGCGCTCGACCGACGCGATCGGGAACGGCAGGTGCCGTGCGCGCAGCCGCGGATGGCCGAACCGGCTGATGTAGTGGTCGGGGCCGCCGAGCCAGCCGCACAGGAACCAGAACAACTTGTCGCGCGAGCCGTCGAGCGACGCCGGATGCAGCGCGCGAATCTCCGCGAACTCGGGCTCGAGATCCATCAGGTCGTAGAAACGGTCCACCATTTCGCGCACGCGGGCTTCGCCGCCCACGAGCTCGAACGCCGTCGGCTGCGACGGCGCATCATCATTCACATCGGTCATACGGATAATCGGAAACGGGATATTGGGGCCGCCGGCAACGCTCATGCGTCGCGCAGCGACTGCAGCGCGGGGCGCCGCAACACATTATGCAGGCTCAGCCAGCCGGCCGCACCGGCGCACGCGACACCAGCCGCGATGCCGGCCGGCACGAGCCACGGATCGACGGCGAGCTGGAAGTCGAACACGCGCGACGCAAGCACCCAGCCGACCACGATCGCGCCCGCCGACGCGAGCGCGCCGGCCAGCGCGCCGACGACGATGAATTCGGCGCGCTGCACCGCGCTCACCTGCGCGCGCGACGCGCCGAGCGCGCGCAGCAGCGCGGCCTCGCGCACGCGCTCGTCGCGCGAGCCGGCAAGCGCCGTGTACAGCACGAGCACGCCGGCCGCGAGCGTGAACGCAAACAGGAACTGCACCGCGCCGACCACCTGCAGCATCATCCGCTGCAGTTGCGCGAGGATCGGCGCGACGTCGATCGCGGTCAGGTTCGGGTAGCGCGCGATCAGCGGATCGAGCAGCGCCGCCTGCTCGGCCGGCAGGTGGAAGCTCGTCAGGTACACGGCCGGAAAATCCTTCAGCACGGGCGGCGGCATCAGCACGAAGAAGTTGACGCGGAACGAGCCCCAGTCGAGCTTGCGCACGCTGGTGATCGGCGCGTCGACCGTCAGCCCCGTCACGTCGAAGCGCAGCGTGTCGCCCGGCTTCACGTTCAGCGTCTTCGCAAGCCCTGCCTCGATCGAGATCTGCGGCCTGGCCGAATGGCCGAACCAGTCACCCGCGACGATCCGGTTGTCGGACGGCAGCTCGGTCGTATACGACAGGTTGAACTCGCGGTCGACGAGCCGGCGCGCCTCGTCCGACGGATACGCGTCCGGGTTCACCGGCTTGCCGTTGATCGCGACGAGACGGCCGCGCACCATCGGCGCCGGCACGGCGTCGCGCACGCCGTGCGCGGCGAGCCACGTGGCGACGTCGGCGCGCTGGTCGGGCTGGATGTCGATCAGGAACTGATTCGGCGCATCGGGCGGCATCGACTGCCGCCAGCCGGCGACGAGGTCGTTGCGCGTGATCGCGATCAGCAGCAGGCACATCAGGCCCAGCGCGAGCGCGGTGATCTGCAGCGCGCTCGCCGTGCCGCGCCGGTGCAGCGACGCGAGCGCGTAGCGCCAGCCGATGCCCGCCGCCACGCGCGCATTGCGCACCGCGCGCGCCGCCGCGTACAGCACGGCCCGCGCGATCAGCGAAAAACCGACCAACGCGCCTGCGAACCCGCCCGCGACGATCAGCCCGAGCTTCAGGTTGCCCGCCGCGACGATCAGCAGCCCCGCGAACAGCACGACGCCGATCGCATACGCGGCCCACGCGGTGCGCGACGCGTCGCCCCAGTCGCGCCGCAGCACGCGCACCGGCGGCACGCGCGTGAGCGGCGCGAGCGGCGGCAGCGCGAAGCCGAGCAGCAGCACGAGCGCGGCGCCGATGCCGACGAGTGCGGGCCAGAGTGTCGGCGGCGGCAACACGACGTCGATCAGGCTGCCGAGCGCAGTCAGGAGCGCCCAGTGGCCGCCGTAGCCAAGCACCGCCCCCGCTACGCCCGAGACGATGCCGATGCCGGCGAATTCGAGCGCGAACAGCGCGCCGAGCGTGCGGCGGCTCACGCCCAGGCAGCGCATCGTCGCGCAGCCGTCGAGATGGCGCCGCATGTAGCGCTGCGCGGCCATCGCGATCGCGACCGCCGCGAGCAGCGCGGTCAGGAGCGCGACGAGCGTCAGGAAATGGCGCGCGCGATCGAGCGTCTGGCGCACCTGCGGCTGGCCCTCCTGCAGCGATTCGAGACCGACGCCGCGCAGCTTGCCGCCGTCGACGCGGCCGTGCGCGTAAGCCTCGAAGCGCGCGACGGCCGGCGTGTCGCCGGCGACCAGCAGCCGGTACGTGACGCGGCTGCCGTAGCCGGTGAGCCCGGTCGCGGCGAGTTCGTCCGCGCGCATCATCAGCCGCGGCGAGAAATTGACGAACGAGAAACCGCGATCGAGTTCGCGGGAGATGGACGCGGCGACCGTGAACGTGCGCAGCCCGACGCGCACGGTGTCGCCCGCCTTCAGATGCAACGCATCGAGCAGCGCCGGATCGGCCCACACGGTGCCGGGCGCGGGAATCGCGCTCGCCTTGTGCGCGGCGATCGCGCCGGCCGGCACGATCTCGACCGCGCCGCGCAATGGATATCCGGGCGACACGGCCTTCACGGCCGCGAGGCGCGAGGGCGCCGCATCGCTCGCCTGGCCGCCTGCGGCCGACGCGATCATGCTCGGGAAGATCGCGGTCGTCGCGGTGCGCAGCCCGAGTGTGTGCGCCTCGCGATCGAACGACGGATCGACGGGATGATCGGCACGCACGACGAAATCGGCGCCAAGCATCTGGCGCGCGTCGCGCTCGAGCCCCTGGCGCAGCCGGTCGGCGAGAAAACCGACGCTCGTCAGCGCCGCGACCGCGAGCACCAACGCCAGCACGAGCAGCGTCAGTTCGCCGGCACGCCAGTCGCGCGCGGTCATCCGCGCGGCCTGGTGGATCAGGTCGCGCCAGCCGAAGCGGCCGGCATGGCCGGGCCGCCCGGCCGGCGACGGGTCAGCGTGCTGCCGCTCGGCGGGTGACGGCGCCTTCAATCGCGCTTGCCCCCGATCGAGTTGAGCCGCGTCACCATGTGGTTCGCCATCCCGCGGAACCCGCCGGACACGCCGCGCCACAGACGCGGCAGCGCCCAGGCCGACGCCGCGATGAACGCCGCGAGCAGCACCAGGAATGCGAGCGGAACGAAGAATGCGAGCGCGAGGCCGCCGAACACGAGCCCGTCCTCGGTGGACGATGCGACCCAGTTGGAGATGGGTTCCGGGGACAGGTTGATCAGCGCGCGCGTGCCGGCCTTCGCGATGTGCGCGGCACCGGCAAGCGAACCACCGGCGAGCCCGGCGACCGCGAGCACGGTCGGGTCGGCATGGCCGAGCGCACCGGCGGCCAGCACCGCGCCGGCCGGAATGCGGATGAAGGTATGCACGGCGTCCCACAGCGAATCGAACGCGGGAATCTTGTCGGCAAGGAATTCGGTGACGGCAAGCACGGCGGCGGCACCGATGACCCACGGCGACGTCAAAACCGCGAGCGTATCAGGCAGATGGAGCCAGCCGACCCGCGCAAGCACGCCGGCGATCAGCACCGTCAGATAAAGGCGCAGCCCGCTCGCCCACGCGAGCCCCGCGCCGAGCGAAATGGCTTCGATCATGGCCCTCTCCTTGCACTTTCCGTGCGCTTTGCCGATTGATCGGATCGAGTCGGTATGACCGGCCGCGCGGCGCGTGGCGACCGGCGCCGCCTGCCGCGAACGGCGCAACGGCATTCAGGCCCGAATGCGTTCCATTATAGACAGGCTATCAGGAGGGCCGGCGCAATTCCGCAGTGCGTCACGGCCGGGCGCGGGCGCCGGCCGGCGCCCGGCGGGTCGGCTTCAGGCAGCCGACGACAGTTTCAGGCCGATCAGCCCAAGCACGATCAGCGACGCGCTCGCGACGCGGGCGACGGTCAGCGCCTCGCCCATCATCACGATCCCGAACACGAACGCGCCGACTGCGCCGATGCCCGTCCACACCGCATACGCGGTGCCGAGCGGCAACTGGCGCATCGCGACCGCGAGCAGCCCGAAGCTGGCGAGCGCCGTCACGATCGTAAACACCGACGGTCCGAGTTTCGTGAAACCCTCGGACGATTTCATGCCGGCCGCCCAGGCCACTTCCAGCAAACCGGCGATCAATAACAATACCCACGCCATCTCGACGTACTCCGTATCGGATGGGGCCGTCCCCGTTGAAGCGAATGACCCAAGGTCGTCCCCGGGTGGCGCCGAGTATAACAAGACGCTTACAGGCATGCCGGCCGGGGCGGCCTGGGGCAAACGGAGCGCCGGGCCGGAGCACGGCCCGGGCACGCCCGCTCCGCCGCGCTCAGTTCGACACGCGCTTGGCGCCGACACCGCCGACGCAGCGGTCGTCGCGGTACAGCGCCCATTCTTCGCACACGCGGCCGTCCTTGAACACGCACATCCCGACCTGCCCGCTCGACAGGTCGCGGATCACGTGGCGACCGCCGAGCTTCTCGCAATTGACCGACGCGGGATTGGCGAGCGCCGTTTGCGGCGCCGAAGGCTGCTGACCAGGCGGCAGCGGCTGCGCGAACGCGCCGGGCGCAGCAAGCGCCAGCGCACCGATGACGACCAGGCGGACGGACATTGCACGCTCCTCGGTTTCGTTCATGGAACGGTCAGCATAGCGGGGAATGCGGGGCCGGTGTGCGCGGCCGGCGCATGCGGCGCCAATGTCGCGTCGATGCAACTTCACCGGCGTGCGGCCTTGCATTCCGGCCGCATCGCGCGGCTGGCATCACGCCGCGCCGACGAGCCGGTAGCCGACGCCCGTTTCGGTGACGATGTGCTCGGGCTGCGCGGGATCGCGCTCGAGCTTCTGGCGCAGGTGCGCCATGTAGATGCGCAGGTAATGATGGCTCTCGACATGCGACGGGCCCCACACGTCGCGCAGCAGCTGGCGATGCGTGAGCACGCGTCCCGCGTGCCGCACGAGCGTCGCGAGCAGCCGGTACTCGAGCGGCGTCAGGTGCACGATCTCGCCGTCGCGCCACACCTGGCGCAGCGCGAGATCGACGGTCACGCTGCCGAAGCCGACCTTCGGCGATTCGTTCGCGCCGCCCTGGTTGCGCCGGCGCAGTTGCGCGCGGATCCGCGCGCGCAGCTCGGACACGCCGAACGGCTTGGTCAGGTAGTCGTCGGCGCCCGCGTCGAGCGCGGCGACCTTCTCCTCTTCCTGCGTGCGCGCGGACAGCACGATCACCGGCACCTCGGACCAGCCGCGCAGTTCGCGGATCACGTCGAGGCCGTCGGTATCGGGCAAGCCGAGGTCGACGATCACGAGATCGGGCTTGCGGGTCGCCGCATCGATCAGCCCCTGCTTGCCCGTCTCCGCCTCGAACACGGCGATGTCCTCCTCTTCGAGCGCGGCGCGCACGAAACGGCGGATCTGTTTTTCGTCCTCGATCAGGACGACGGTCAGGCTCGGTTCACTCATGGTCTGGCAATGGCTCGGAGGGGGACGATGCGCCGGGTACGTCGGTTTCGTCATCGGGTACGGCAGGCACGGCCGGCGGCGTGTCGACCGGCAGCGTGAACCAGAAGCGCGCACCCGTTACGCGGCCGTCGGCCGCCGTGCGGTTGAGCGCGCCGATTCTACCGCCGTGCGCCTCGACGATCGCGCGGCAGATCGCGAGGCCGAGCCCGATGCCCGGCGTCGCCGATTCCTTCTCGCCACGCGTGAACTTGTCGAAGATCCGCGTTTCCATCCCGGCCGGCAAGCCCGGGCCGTGATCGTCGACATGCACGCGCACGAACGGCCTGCCGTCGTCGGTCACGCGTTCGGCGCCGATGTCGATCGACGTGTCGGCCGGCGTGTACTTCGCCGCATTCTCGAACAGGTTGGTGAAGAGCCGCTCCATCAGCACCGCGTCCATCTGCAACAGCGGCAGGTCGGCCGGCAGCGCGACGCGCGCGGGATGACGCGCAAGCACGCGCTTGCATGCGGCAAGCGCCGCGCCGACGGTTTCCTCGAGCAGCGACCACTGGCGCTTGAGCTGCAGGCTGCCGGCCTGCAGCCGCGCCATGTCGAGCAGGTTCGTGACGATGCCCGTCATCCGCAGCGCCTCGTCGTGGATCGCGTCGACGAGCTCGCCCTCGCGCTGCGCGGAACGTTCGGCCGCCGCGGCGTCACCGCGTTGCGCAGCCGCACGCCCGTTCGCGAGCATCGACGAGAAGCCGACGATCGTCGTGAGCGGCGTGCGCAGGTCGTGCGAGATCGCCGACAGCAGCGAGTTGCGCAGCCGTTCGGACTCCATGTTGACGAGCGCGTCGCGCGCGATCTCGACGTAGTGCACGCGTTCGAGCGCGAGCGCGATCTGCGCGGCGAACGCATCGAGCATGCGCAGTTGCTCGGGCACCTCGAGCTCGCGCGGATCGCGCGACGCCACCGCGAGCACGCCGCGCGTGCGCATCGGCGCCTTCAGCGGCAGGTACAGCGCGGCGGTCGCGGGCAGCGTGTCGGTGCCGCGGCCGGCCGGTTTCTGCTGGTCGTACACCCACTGGCCGACGTCACGGTCGAGGTCGGCGCCCGTCAGCGTGACGGCCGCGTCGGGCTCTTCGATCTTCTGCCGCACCTGGTCCGCGCTGTCGGGCAGCAGGAACGCGACGCGCGCGCGAAACACCTCGCTCACGTGGCGGCTGCCGATCTCGACGATCTGCTCGGTCGTCAGCGCCGCACCGAGCTCGCGCGCCATCGCATAGATCGCGCCGGTGCGGCGCTCGCGGCGCTGCGCGATGCTCGCCTGGCGCGTGAGCGTCGACGTCAGGTGGCTGATCACGAGCGACGTGAGCAGCATCCCGAAGAAGGTCAGCAGGTACTGCGTGTCGCTCACCGAGAACGACATGCGCGGCGGCACGAAGAAGTAATCGAACGCGGCGACCGACAGGAACGACTGCAGCACGCCCGGGCCGCGCCCGAGCCGCACGGCCGAGAACACGACGCCGAGCAGGTACAGCATCACGAGGTTCGTGAGGTCGAGCCGCTCGGACACGATGCTCGCGACCCCGGTGATCGCCGCGCAGATCGCGGCCGCATACAGGTAGTGACGCGGCGGCGAACGCCGCATGCCGAATTGCGCGAACGCGTCGCGCCAGTCGCGTGCGCGCGCGTCGAGCGGCGCCGCGCGCACTTCGTCGCTCGCCGACGCGCGAATCAGCATCAGGTCGACGTCGCCCGCGCGTTCGGCGAGCTTTTCGCCGAACGGTCGCGCGAAGCGGCGCGCGAGCCCCGTCTTCGGCGAACCGCCCGCAACCAGCTTCGACACGTTGCGCACCTTTGCATAACCGATCAGCGCGGCGACCGCGTCGTCGCCGGCGAGCGTGGCCGTCTCCGCGCCGAGCTCGGCCGCGAGCTTCAGCGCATCGAGCGTGCGCTGCCGCCGCGCGTCGGGCAGCCGCTGCAGCCGCGGTGTCTCGACGTACACGGCGATCCAGTCGGCCTTCACGCTCGCGGCAAGCCGCGCGGCCGCGCGCACCAGCGTCGGCGCCTCGGGGCCGGGCCCGACGCACACGAGCAGCCGTTCGCGCGCCTGCCAGATGCGCTGGATCGAGCGGTCGGCCCGGTACTCGCGCATCTGCGCGTCGACGCGGTCGGCCGTGCGCCGCAGCGCCAGTTCGCGCAGCGCGATCAGGTTGCCCTTGCGGAAGAAGTTGCGCACCGCGCGCTCCGCCTGCTGCGCGAGATACACCTTGCCGTCGCGCATCCGCTCGAGCAGTTCCTCGGCCGGCAGGTCGACCAGCGTGACCTCGTCGGCCGCGTCGAACACGCGGTCGGGCACGGTCTCCCACACGCGGATGCCGGTGATCGCACCAACCACGTCGTTCAGGCTTTCCAGATGCTGGACGTTGACGGTGGTGTACACCTCGATGCCCGCGTCGAGCAGTTCGTAGACGTCCTGCCAGCGCTTCAGGTGACGCGCGCCCTGCACGTTCGAATGCGCGAGTTCGTCGACGAGGATCAGCTGCGGCGCGCGCGCGAGCGCGCCGTCGAGATCGAATTCGGCAAGCGTGCGGCCGCGATGCTCGATGCGCGCGAGCGGCAGCACGTCGAGGCCGTCGAGCAGCGCGGCGGTTTCGCCGCGGCCGTGGGTCTCCACGATGCCGACGACAACGTCGATGCCATCCTGCAGGCGCTGGCGCGCGGCCTGCAGCATCGCGTAGGTCTTGCCGACGCCGGCTGATGCGCCGAAGAAGATCTTGAGCTGGCCGCGCCGCTGCTTTTCTTCGTCGCGCTGCAGCTTGTCGAGGAGTTGGTCGGGATCGGGGCGGTTCATGCGTGACGAAGGCGAAGCGCCGGGTTGCGCGCGAGTACAGGCATTGTTGTTCCAAATCGCCGCAAAAGGCAAAGACGGCGCATGCGCCGCCGGAAAAGTCGGACCCGGCGCGCCGCAAGCCGCGCCGGAGTGTCCGGATTCGCGTTCAGTGCGTGGCCTGTGCCGCGTCGAGCGCAAGGTTCAGCTTCAGCACGTTCACGCGCGGCTCGCCGAGCACGCCGAACTGGCGGCCCGCCGTGTTCGCGGCGACGAGCAGCGCGACCGCGTCGGCCGTCAGGTTGCGCGCCTTCGCGACACGCTCGACCTGATACGCGGCGGCGGCCGGCGTGATCTCCGGATCGAGGCCGCTCGCCGACGCCGTCACGAGGTCGACCGGCACGGCCTTCGACAGGTCGGTGCCCGCGTCGCGCAGCGCGGCGATGCGCGCCTTCACCTGATCGGCGAGCGACGGATTCAGCGGGCCGAGGTTCGAGCCGCCGGAGCCGCTCGCGTTGTACGGCATCGGCGACGTGGCCGACAACCGGCCCCAGAAGTACTTTGGCGCATCGAACGGCTGGCTGATCAGCGCGGAGCCGATCGCACGGCCGTCCTTCTGGATCAGGCTGCCGTTCGCCTGCGACGGGAACACGGCCTGGCCGAACACGGTCGTCACGGCCGGGTAAGCGAGCCCCGTCACGACGGTCAGTACGACAAAGATCACGACGAGCGGGCGAATCAAGGTTTTCATGATGGTTCCTTCAGGTGCGGCGCATCAGGCCCAGCCGAGCGCGGCGAGCGTCATGTCGATCAGCTTGATGAACGGGAACGGCAGCAGCATGCCGCCGAGGCCATACACCAGCAGGTTGCGGCGCAAGAGCGACGCGGCGCCGAGCGGCCGGTAGGTGACGCCCTTCAGCGCGAGCGGGATCAGCGCGACGATGATCAGCGCGTTGAAGATCACCGCCGACAGGATCGCGGATGCCGGCGAGCTCAGGTGCATGATGTCGAGCACGCGCAGCTGCGGGTACGTCGTCACGAACGCGGCCGGAATGATCGCGAAATACTTCGCGATGTCGTTCGCGATCGAGAACGTCGTCAGCGAACCGCGCGTCATCAGCATCTGCTTGCCGATCTCGACGATCTCGATCAGCTTGGTCGGGTTCGAGTCGAGGTCGACCATGTTGCCGGCTTCCTTCGCGGCCTGCGTGCCGGTGTTCATCGCCACCGCCACGTCGGCCTGCGCGAGCGCCGGCGCGTCGTTGGTGCCGTCGCCCGTCATCGCGACGAGGCGCCCCGCCGCCTGGTGCTCGCGGATCGTCGCGAGCTTGGTTTCCGGCGTCGCTTCCGCGAGGAAGTCGTCGACGCCGGCCTCCGCCGCGATCGCCGCGGCCGTCAGCCGGTTGTCGCCCGTCACCATCACGGTCTTGATGCCCATCCTGCGCAACTCGGCGAAGCGCTCCTTGATGCCGCCCTTCACGATGTCCTTCAGCTCGATCACGCCCAGCACGCGCGCCACGCCGTCATGCAGATCGGCCACGACGAGCGGCGTACTGCCGCGGCGCGCGACGTCGTCGACCGCCCGGCGCACTTCTTCCGGAAAGCGGCTGCCGTGCGTCTCGACGTAGCGGCGGATCGCATCGGCCGCGCCCTTGCGGATTTCTCGGCCGGGAAGATCGACGCCGCTCATCCGCGTCTGCGCGGAAAAGCCGAGGAACGTCGCATGCAGTTGCGCCATGTCGCGCTGGCGGATGTTGAAGCGCTCCTTGGCCAGCACGACGATGCTGCGCCCTTCCGGCGTTTCGTCGGCGAGCGACGACAGCTGCGCGGCGTCGGCCAGCGCTTCCTCGGTCACGCCCGGCGCGGGCACAAACATCGACGCCTGGCGATTGCCGAGCGTGATCGTGCCGGTCTTGTCGAGCAGCAGCACGTCGACGTCGCCGGCCGCCTCCACCGCGCGGCCCGACGTCGCGATCACGTTCGCCTGCATCATCCGGCTCATCCCCGCGACGCCGATCGCGGACAAGAGCCCGCCGATCGTTGTCGGGATCAGGCACACCAGCAGCGCGACGAGCGCGGTGATCGTCACCACGTCGCCGGCCTTCATTGTTTCGACGGAGAACATCGAAAACGGCAGCAGCGTCGCGGTTGCCAGCAGCATCACGATCGTCAGCGCGACGAGCAGGATCGTCAGCGCGACCTCGTTCGGCGTCTTCTTGCGCTTCGCGCCTTCGACCATCGCGATCATCCGGTCGAGGAACGCCTCGCCGGGATTCGCCGTCACCTTCACGACGATCCAGTCCGACAGCACGCGCGTGCCGCCCGTCACCGACGAGAAGTCGCCGCCCGACTCGCGGATCACCGGCGCGGATTCGCCGGTGATCGCCGATTCGTCGACCGATGCGACACCGTCGACGACTTCACCGTCGGCCGGGATCACGTCGCCGGCCTCGACCAGCACGACGTCGCCACGGCGCAGGTCGGACGCGGTCGTGATGCGGATCGGCGACTTCGGGTGCGGCTCGTTCAGCTTCTTCGCCATCACGTCCTTCTTCGCGCTGCGCAGCGACGCGGCCTGCGCCTTCGAACGCCCTTCGGCAAGCGCCTCGGCGAAGTTCGCGAACAGCACGGTGAACCACAGCCACAGCGCGATCGCGAGGATGAAGCCCGCGGGCGCCTCGGCCTGGCCGGCGAGCGCCGCGATCCACAGGATCGTGGTCAGGATGCTGCCGACGTACACGCAGAACATCACCGGGTTGCGGAACTGCGTGCGCGGCGTGAGTTTCTTGAACGAGTCCACGATCGCCGGACGCAGCAGCGCCGGATCGAACATGGACCGTGTTGCGGAATGTTGAGTCATTGCGATCTCTTCAATCTCTTCAGTCTTTTCAAGGTGTCGTCATGCGCTCGCGCATCACGCGCCCAGCCACATCATCAGATGCTCGACGCCCGGGCCGAGCGCGAGCGCCGGCACATAGGTCAGCGCGCCCACCAGCAGCACGGTGCCGAGCAGCAGCACGACGAACAGCGGACCGTGTGTCGGCAGCGTGCCGCTCGTCACCGCGATGCGCTTCTTCGCGGCCAGCGAGCCGGCGATCGCCAGCACCGGCACGATCGTGCCGAAGCGGCCGAACCACATCGCGACCGCGGTCATCCAGTTGTAGAACGGCGTGCCGACCGTCAGGCCCGCGAACGCGCTGCCGTTGTTGTTCGCAGCCGAGCTGAACGCGTACAGGATTTCCGAGAAGCCGTGCGGGCCCGGATTCGCGATGCCGGCCTTGCCCGCGTCCGCCAGCACCGCGATCGACGTGCCGAGCAGCACGAGCAGCGGCGTGAGCAGCACGACGATCGACACCATCTTCATCTCGTACGACTCGATCTTCTTGCCGACGTATTCGGGCGTGCGGCCGATCATCAGGCCGGCGACGAACACCGCGAGCAGCGCGAACACGAGCATCCCGTAGAGGCCGGAACCGACGCCGCCGTAGATCACCTCGCCGAGTTGCATCAGCAGCATCGGCACGAGGCCGCCGAGCGGGGTCAGCGAATCGTGCATCGTGTCGACCGCGCCGCACGACGCGGCCGTGGTCGCGACCGTGAAGATGCCGGTCTGCGCGATGCCGAAGCGCGTTTCCTTGCCTTCCATGTTGCCGCCCGGCTGCAGCGCGCTCGTCGACTGGTCGACGTGAAGCGCTGCGAGCGTCGGGTTGCCGGCCTGCTCGGCGCTCACCTCGACGCCGATCGCCACGGCGAACGCGACCGTCATCGCCGCGAGCACCGCGATCCCCTGCCGGCGATCGCCGATCACGCGGCCGAACACGAGACACAGCGCGGCCGGGATGATCAGGATCGAGAAGACCTGGATGAAGTTCGTGAACGGCGTCGGGTTCTCGAACGGATGCGCGGAGTTCGCGTTGAAGAAGCCGCCGCCGTTGGTGCCGAGCATCTTGATCGCTTCCTGCGACGCGACCGGGCCCATCGCGAGCGTCTGCTTCACGAGCGGGGTCGGCACCGTGACCGGATTGCCCTTGTCGTCCTTCACCGGACTGCCCTGCGCGTCGAGCTTCGGCGCCGCATAGGTGCTCGCCTGCAGCACCGGCACGTCCTGGTACGCCTTCATGTTCTGGATCACGCCCTGGCTCATCAGCAGCGCGGCGATGATCATCGACATCGGCACGAGCACGTACAGCGTCACGCGCGTGAGGTCGACCCAGAAGTTGCCGATCGTCTGCGCGGTGTGGCGCGCAAAGCCGCGGATCAGCGCGATCACGACGACGATGCCGGTCGCCGCCGACAGGAAGTTCTGCACGGTCAGGCCGAGCATCTGCGTCAGGTAGCTGACGGTCTGCTCGGGCGTGTAGTCCTGCCAGTTCGTGTTGGTGACGAAGCTGACAGCCGTGTTGAACGCGCCGTCGACCGTCATCGCGCCGAACTGCTGCGGGTTGCCGGGCAGGGCGCCCTGCAGGCGCAACAGGCCGTATAGGAACAGCGCGCCGAGCGCGTTGAACGCGATCGTCGCGACCGCGTATTGCTTCCAGTTCATTTCGGTGCCGGCATCGACGCCGGCGATGCGGTACAGCACGCGCTCGAGCGGCCCGAGCACGCGCACGACGCGCGAGCTGCCGTCCATCACGGCGGACAGGTAGCGCGCGACCGGCACGGCCGCCGCGAGCAGCACGACGATGAACAGCAGCGTCTGCAACAGGTTGTTCGCGTTCATTCGATGTCCTCCGCGCGCAGCAGCGCAAAGACGAGATACGCGAACAGCAGGGCCGTCGAGGCGCCCGCCAGCCAAAGCATCCAGGTCATGCTCGCCCCCCGCGACCGTATTGCGCGAGCTTCTCGCAACCGGCAAGCAAACCGAGGATCAGCGCTGTGAACAGCACCAGTGCGCCGATGAAAACCCCATCCATTTTTGTGTTCTCCGTCGTCGAAATCGGACGACTAGAACCTTATGGGAACGCGCGTAAAGGACGGATCAAAGGTAACCGGGCGGATATAAAAAACGCGTAAACGCGCGCGGCGGGGAATGGCGGGCGGGACAAGAGAGAGGACGGGCGGCGGCCAGCGCCGCCGCGAGGGTGCGTGCCGGCGTGGTGCCGGCACGCAGGGATGCGTCAGGGAACGAGGATCGTCGAGCCGGTCGTCTTGCGCGACTCGAGGTCGGCATGCGCGCGGCCGACTTCCGCGAGCGGATAACGCTGGTTGATGCTCGTCTTCACCTTGCCTGACAGGATCACGTCGAACAGCTCGGCGGCCGCGGCTTCGAGATCGGCGCGCTTCGCGATGTACGAGAACAGCGTCGGGCGCGTAAAGAACAGCGAGCCGCGCGACGAGAACTCCTTCGAATCGATCGCCGGCAGCGGGCCCGACGCATTGCCGAAGCTGACGAAGTAGCCAAGCGGCGCGAGGCAGTCGAGCGAACCGATGTAGGTATCTTTGCCGATCGAATCGTAGACGACCGGCACGCCCGCGCCGTTCGTGATCTCCTTCACGCGCTGCGTGAAGTTCTCGCGCGTATAGACGATCGGATGATCGCAGCCGTGCGCCTGCGCGAGCGCGGCCTTTTCGTCGGAACCGACCGTCCCGATCACGGTGGCGCCGAGCGCCTTCGCCCACTGGCACACGAGCAGGCCGACACCGCCGGCCGCCGCGTGGATCAGGATCGTGTCGCCGGCCTTCACCGGATACGTGCGGCGCAGCAGGTAGTGCGCGGTCAGCCCTTGCAGCATCACCGATGCCGCGTCGTCGTAGCTGATCCCGTCAGGCAGCTTCACGAGCCGCTCGGCCGGCATCACGCGCTCCTGCGCGTAGGCGCCCGGCGGCTGCCCGACATACGCGACGCGATCGCCCACCTTGAGCGCGGTCACGCCGTCGCCGACGGCCGTCACCTCGCCGGCGGCCTCCATCCCGAGGCCGCCGGGCAGCGGCTGCGGATAGAGACCCGTGCGGAAGTACACGTCGATGTAGTTGAGCCCGACCGCGTGTTGCCGGATCCGGACTTCGCCCGCCTTCGGCGCGCCGACCTCCACATCGACCCACTTCATCACGTCCGGGCCGCCCGGCTGGTCGTATCGGATTGCTTTCGGCATCGTTTTGCTCCTCGTTTGTCTGGAATCTGGAAATCCGGCCCGGCGAATGTATCGACGTCGCGCCGGCGGCAATGCGGGCGAACGCGGGTCGTAGCGGACGATTCTCGCGCGTCGTGCGCGGTCGTGCAGCGCGTCGATGCAATCCCTTTACATCGGTAGGGTTTTCGCTGAAAACGGATTGCATGAGCCCAGCGTGCGAAGGACGGCGTGGTATGAGACCGATCGCTGCCGTTCGTTTCCCTGCCGGCGACGTCAATGATGTTCGGCACACTTTGTCACGTTTTACGTCATGCCACGCTCTCCGCGATGGCCGAAATATGCCGATCCGTCATTTCTCGCCGCGTCGACGCGCTTTTCCCCGAACCGGCGAATGCCGATGTCGACCGGCCCGGCACTTGGTCTCGCCAGGGTCATTTACGAGATGGCCACCGTGCTAATTTGCCCGCTGCCCAATTCGCTAGGTCAACGCCATGAAGCACTTTCTTGTCAGGAACGTGTTTGCTTTCGCGTCGTTGTCCGCAAGTATCGGCAGCGCAACCGCGGCTCCGCTACCGCGTGCGGACGGCGCCCGTCTGCTCGACGGCCTGAGCCGTTCCGACAACAGTCCGTAGCCGACGCCGAGCGCCACGCGATGGCCTGGTATCTGGCGGGCGTGTCCGATGCGACCGAAGGCAAGGACTGGTGCGACAACGGGCGTGTCAAACCGGGAGAAATCGATTCGGAAGTGCTCGGTGATCTCGGGAAACGGCCAAGGGGGGTGTCAGAATTTCCGTGTTCAAGGCGGGTTGAGATTCACACGGACGGTCGAACGAATTGATCGAGGGAGTCGAATCCCTTCTACCGTTCGCCGGAACGAGCAATTCACCATAAGCAGGTCGCTCACGCGCGAGGTCCGCGCGTTGGCCGGCGCCGTGACCTGTCCGCCGACGGCTTCGCCGAACGCGCAAGCGCGCTCGTCTGCTCGATCGCGTGTTGCGTGATCACGCCAACACGCTGTGCCGTCAGGAGCGGCGCACTTAAGCACCGAACCCGACAGCGAAGCACCCGCACCGGCACAATCCGCCGATCGGATACGGAGCCCTTTCAGACAGAACTCGACCGTTAATGCGGAGCGCTCCAGAACAGCTCGCTAGCAAACGTCCTGCATGTTGCGCGCCAGATCGTCGAGCAGCATCCGCGCGGTCGCGACGTTGGTCGCGACCGGCACGTCGTGCACATCGCATGCGCGCACCAGCGCGGTGATGTCCGGATCGTGCGGCTGCGCGGTCATCGGATCGCGCAGGAACACGACGATGTCGACGCGGCCTTCGGCCAGCTCCGCACCGATCTGCAGATCGCCGCCCTGCGGCCCCGACAGCTTGCGCTCGACCTCGAGCCCGTGCGCGGCGGCGATGCGGCTGCCCGTCGTGCCCGTCGCGACCAGCCGGCACTGCGCGAGCGCCTCGCGGAACTGGCCTGCGAGCGCGACGATCTCGTCCTTCTTCGCGTCGTGCGCGATCAATGCGATGCGGGGTTTGCTCATCTCCGTTTCCTTTGTCGTTCAGTCGTTGTCGTCGTTGAATGGCGGTGCGCGCGTCAGAACGTGCCCGGATACGCGCCGCCGTCGAGCAGCCAGTTCTGCCCGGTGATATAGCCGGCATGCACGCTGCAGAGGAACGCACACGCCGCGCCGAATTCGGCGCGCGTGCCGAGGCGCCCGGCCGGGATGTCCTTCGTGCGGCGCGCGCGCATCTCGTCGACCGTCACGCCCTGCGCCTTCGCCGACGCGGCGAGCGTCGTCGCGATCCGGTCGGTGTCGAACAGCCCCGGCAGCAGGTTGTTGATCGTCACGCCCTGCCCCGCGACCTTGCGCGACAGCCCCGCGACGAAGCCGGTCAGCCCCGAGCGAGCGCCGTTCGACAGCGCGAGCACGTCGATCGGCGCCTTCACCGCCGAACTCGTGATGTTGACGATCCGGCCGAAGCCGCGCCCGATCATCCCGTCGACGGTCGCACGGATCAGCTCGATCGGCGTCAGCATGTTCGACTCGAGCGCGCGGATCCAGTCGTCGTGCGAGAAATCGCGGAAGTCGCCGGGCGGCGGGCCGCCGGCATTCGTCACGAGAATGTCGGGCTGCGGGCAGGCGGCGAGCGCGGCCGCGCGCCCGTCGGGCGTCGTGATGTCGCAGGCGACCGCCGTGATCGACACGTTCGACTCGGCGCGGATCTCCTCCGCGGCTTCCTCCAGCGTGTCGCGCGTGCGGGCGACGATCACGAGATTCACGCCCTCGGCGGCCAGCGCTTCCGCGCAGCCGCGACCGAGCCCCTTGCTCGCCGCGCATACGAGCGCGGTCTTTCCTGCGATGCCGAGATCCATCGTCGATTCCTCTATGGCGACGCGCGCCGGCGCGGCCCCGGCCGCATCGCCGGACGGGCGAACGATCGCGAACGGATGCGAATGGGCGAACACGGCGCGCGGATTGTCGTGAGACGTCGATAATATCCGGATCGCGCGGCGCGCCTTGGTAAAATTGCGGCCATAAGCGGCGGCTGGCCTGGCGCCCGCCGCCGCTTCCGATCCCCTTTTGCCGCCAAGGCACCCCCGTCATGAAACAGGACAGCCGTTTCCCGAATCTCTTCATCACCGATCACCCGCTGATCCAGCACAAGCTCACGCACATGCGCGACAAGGACACGTCGACGCGCACGTTCCGCGAGCTGCTGCGAGAAATCACGCTGCTGATGGGCTACGAGATCACCCGCAACCTGCCGATCACGACCAAGCGGGTCGAAACCCCGCTGGTGGCGGTCGACGCGCCGGTGATCGCGGGCAAGAAACTCGCGATCGTGCCCGTGCTGCGTGCCGGCATCGGGATGTCGGACGGCCTGCTCGACCTGGTCCCGTCCGCGCGAGTCGGCCACATCGGCGTGTATCGCGCGGAAGATCACCGCCCGGTCGAATACCTGGTGCGCCTGCCCGATCTCGAGGACCGGATCTTCATCCTGTGCGACCCGATGGTCGCGACCGGCTACTCGGCCGTGCACGCGGTCGACGTGCTCAAGCGCCGCAACGTGCCGGCCGCGAACATCATGTTCGTCGCGCTCGTCGCCGCGCCCGAAGGCGTGCAGGTATTCCAGGACGCGCATCCGGACGTGAAGCTGTTCGTCGCGTCGCTCGATTCGCACCTGAACGAGCACGCGTACATCGTGCCGGGCCTCGGCGACGCGGGCGACCGCCTGTTCGGCACCAAGAACTGACGCGCGTGCGCCGCCGGGCCGCGCGGCCCGGCACGCCGCGACGGCCGCACCGGCCGTTCGGCCATGCGCGGCGGCCCCGAAGCGACGGTCGCCGCGTGATAAAATCACGTTCCACTCGACACGCGCGGCCCCGCGGCATCACGCCCGCCAGAACGGCCGCCGATTCAACGACACATTGGCACAATCGCCCGCGCGAGCGCGCCCGGGCACGGAGAAAGGTATGGCTGGTCATTCGAAATGGGCCAACATCAAGCATAAGAAGGCAGCGGCCGACGCGAAGCGCGGCAAGATCTGGACCCGCCTGATCAAGGAAATCCAGGTCGCGGCCCGCCTCGGCGGCGGCGACGCGAGCTCGAACCCGCGTCTGCGTCTCGCGGTCGACAAGGCGGCCGACGCGAACATGCCGAAGGACAACGTCAAGCGCGCGATCGACCGCGGCGTCGGCGGCGCGGACGGCGCGAACTACGAAGAAATCCGTTACGAAGGCTACGGCATCAGCGGCGCGGCGATCATCGTCGACACGCTGACCGACAACCGCACCCGCACGGTCGCGGAAGTCCGCCACGCGTTCTCGAAGTTCGGCGGCAACATGGGCACCGACGGTTCGGTCGCGTTCATGTTCGATCACGTCGGCCAGTTCCTGTTCGCGCCCGGCACGTCGGAAGACGCGCTGATGGAAGCGGCGCTCGAAGCCGGCGCGGACGACGTCAGCACGAACGAAGACGGCTCGATCGAGGTGCTGTGCGACTGGCAGGCGTTCTCGGCGGTGAAGGACGCGCTCGAAGCCGCGGGCTTCAAGGCCGAGCTCGCCGAAGTGACGATGAAGCCGCAGAACGAAGTCGAATTTACCGGCGACGATGCGGCGAAGATGCAGAAGCTCCTGGACGCGCTCGAGAACCTCGACGACGTGCAGGAGGTGTATACGAACGCCGTCATCGTCGAGGAATGACATGCCGGCCGCCGTGCGCAGTGTCGCGGCGGCGGCCCGACCGATTTCGCGGCCGGCGCGCCTGAGCGTGCCGGCCGCCCTGTTTTCTAGTCTGCGGGGAATCCCATGAAACTACTCGTCGTCGGTTCCGGCGGCCGCGAACATGCGCTCGCGTGGAAGCTCGCGCAGTCGCCGCGCGTCCAGATGGTCTACGTCGCGCCCGGCAATGGTGGCACGGCGCAGGACGAGCGTCTGCAAAACGTCGACATCACGTCGCTCGACGCGCTGGCCGATTTCGCGGAAAGCGAAGGCGTCGCGTTCACGCTCGTCGGGCCGGAAGCGCCGCTCGCGGCCGGCATCGTCAACCTGTTCCGCGCTCGCGGCCTGAAGGTGTTCGGCCCGACCCGCGAAGCCGCGCAGCTCGAAAGCTCGAAGGATTTCGCGAAGGCGTTCATGAAGCGCCACGGCATTCCGACCGCCGACTACGAAACCTTCTCCGCCCCCGCCGCCGCGCATGCGTACATCGACGCTAAGGGTGCGCCGATCGTCGTGAAGGCCGACGGCCTCGCGGCCGGCAAGGGCGTCGTCGTCGCGATGACGCTGGAAGAAGCGCACGCCGCGGTCGACATGATGCTGTCGGGCAACAAGCTCGGCGACGCCGGCGCGCGCGTCGTGATCGAGGAATTCCTCGACGGCGAGGAAGCGAGCTTCATCGTGATGGTCGACGGCAAGCACGCGCTGGCACTGGCTTCCAGCCAGGACCACAAGCGCCTGCTCGACGAGGACCGCGGCCCCAACACGGGCGGCATGGGCGCCTATTCGCCCGCACCGATCGTCACGCCGCAGATGCATGCACGCGTGATGCGCGAAATCATCATGCCTACAGTGCGCGGGATGGAGAAGGACGGCATCCGCTTCACGGGTTTCCTGTATGCGGGCCTGATGATCGACAAGGAAGGCAATCCGCGCACGCTCGAGTTCAACTGCCGGATGGGCGACCCCGAGACGCAGCCGATCATGGCGCGCCTGAAGAGCGATTTCTCGAAGGTCGTCGAGCAGGCGATCGCGGGCACGCTCGACGCGGTCGAGCTCGACTGGGACCGCCGCACCGCGCTCGGCGTCGTGCTAGCCGCGCACGGCTATCCGGACGCGCCGCGCAAGGGCGACCGCATCAACGGAATCCCGGCCGAGACCGAACAGGCCGTGACGTTCCATGCGGGCACGACGCTCGCCGAAGGCGACAAGCTCGTCACGTCGGGCGGCCGCGTGCTGTGCGTGGTCGGCCTCGCCGATTCGGTGCGCGAAGCGCAGCAGCATGCGTACGACACGATCAACCAGATCAATTTCGAAGGCATGCAGTACCGCCGCGACATCGGCTTCCGCGCACTGAATCGCAAGAGCACGTGACGTCCGCTTCGGGCGCGCCGCAACGCCGCGCGCCCGCTCCTCTGCCGGGGTTCGATAGAATGCCCGGCAGATGCCTTTTTTACGGCTCCCGCTTCGCGCGGGGGCACCCAGTCCAGACATGACCGATTCGACCTACGACGTGGCGCGCGTGCGCACGTACCTCCAGGGCCTGCAGACTCGCATCGCCGACGCGCTCGGCGCGCTCGACGGCACGCCGCTTGCGACCGACGCATGGCAGCGCGGGCCTGAAGAGCGCCTGCGCGGCGGTGGCTGCACGCGGATTCTCGAAGGCGGTCGCGTGTTCGAGCGCGCGGGCATCGGTTTTTCCGACGTCGCGGGCGACGCGCTGCCGCCGTCGGCGAGCGCCGCGCGCCCGCAACTGGCCGGCCGCGGCTTCGAAGCGCTCGGCGTGTCGCTCGTGCTGCACCCGCGCAACCCGTACTGCCCGACCGTGCACATGAACGTGCGGATGCTGATCGCGACGAAGCCGGGTGAAGCGCCGATCTTCTGGTTCGGCGGCGGCATGGATCTGACACCGGTTTATCCGTTCGAGGACGACGCGCGGCATTTCCACCAGACTTGCAAGGACGCGCTCGATCCGTTCGGCGCCGAACTCTATCCGCGTTTCAAGACGTGGTGCGACGAGTATTTCTTCCTCAAGCACCGCAACGAGACGCGCGGCATCGGCGGGATCTTCTTCGACGATTTCTCCGAACCCGGGTTCGAACGCTCGTTTGAGATGATGCAAGGCGTCGGCGACGCGTTCCTGAACGCGTACCTGCCGATCGTCGAACGCCGTGTCGCGCTGCCATACGGCGAGCGCGAACGCGACTTCCAGGCTTACCGGCGCGGCCGCTATGTCGAATTCAACCTCGTGTTCGACCGCGGCACGCTGTTCGGCCTGCAAAGCGGCGGGCGGACCGAATCGATCCTGATGTCGATGCCGCCGGTCGCGAACTGGCGCTACAACTGGCAGCCCGAGCCGGGCTCGCCGGAAGCGCGCCTGAGCGAGTTCCTCGTGCCGCGCGACTGGGTCTGACCCGCTGCGCTCCGTCGCCCCAAGAACAGGACACGTTTTCTGAACACCATCGCCCGCCCCGCTCCGCAGCCGCTGTTACGTCGCATCGGCCTGCTTGGCGGCACGTTCGACCCGATCCACGACGGCCACCTCGCGCTCGCGCGACGGTTCGCCGACGTGCTCGGCCTCACCGAGCTCGCGCTACTGCCCGCCGGGCAGCCGTACCAGAAGCGCGACGTGTCGGCCGCCGAGCATCGGCTCGCGATGACGCGCGCCGCCGCCGGCTCGCTGTCGCTGCCCGGCGTGACGGTTACCGTCGCGACCGACGAGATCGAGCACACGGGGCCGACCTATACGGTCGAGACGCTCGCGCGCTGGCGCGAGCGGATCGGCCCCGATGCTTCGCTATCGTTGCTGATCGGCGCCGACCAGCTGGTGCGGCTCGACACCTGGCGCGACTGGCGCAAGCTGTTCGACTACGCGCACGTGTGCGCATCGACGCGCCCGGGCTTCGACCTCGGCGCGGCGCCGCCGGACGTCACGCAGGAAATCGCGCGGCGGCAGGCCGGCGCCGACGTGCTGAAGGCGACGCCGGCGGGCCACCTGCTGATCGACACGACGCTGTCGTTCGATATCGCAGCAACCGACATCCGTGCGCACCTGCGCGAATGCATCGCGCGTCACGCGCAAATGCCCGATGCGTCGGCCGAGCATGTGCCGGCCGCCGTCTGGGCCTATATTCTTCAACATCGTCTCTACCATTCCTGATTCCATGGATATCCGCAAACTGCAGCGCGTGATCGTCGACGCTCTCGAAGACATCAAGGCGCAAGACATCAAGGTGTTCAACACCAGCCACCTGACCGAACTGTTCGACCGCGTGATCGTCGCGTCGGGCACGTCGAACCGCCAGACCAAGGCACTCGCGTCGAGCGTGCGCGACAAGGTCAAGGAAGCCGGCGGCGACATCGTCAGCTCCGAGGGCGAAGACACCGGCGAATGGGTGCTGGTCGACTGCGGCGACGCGGTCGTGCACATCCTGCAGCCGGCGCTGCGCCAGTACTACAACCTCGAGGAAATCTGGGGCGACAAGCCCGTGCGGATGAAGCTCGGCGGCGGCAAGGGCCCGAACGGCGTCGCAACGGCCAGCGAAGACGAGGACGAAGAGGAAGAAGCGAGCGCACGCCCGGCGCGCAAGACGGCCGCCCGCCGCCGCTGAGTCCCGGCGAGTCGTCCGATGAAGCTTTTCATCCTCGCGGTCGGCCACAAGATGCCCGGCTGGATCGCGTCCGGCTTCGACGAATACACGAAGCGGATGCCGCCCGAGCTGCGCATCGAGCTGCGCGAGATCAAGCCCGAACTGCGTTCGGGCGGCCGCAGCGCGGAAAGCGTGATGGCGGCCGAGCGACAGAAGATCGAAGCCGCGCTGCCGAAGGGCGCGCGCATCGTCGCGCTCGACGAACGCGGCCGCGACTGGACCACGATGCAGCTCGCGCAGGCGCTGCCCGGCTGGCAGCAGGACGGCCGCGACGTCGCATTCGTGATCGGCGGCGCCGACGGGCTCGATCCGGAACTCAAGGCGCGTGCCGATACGTTGCTGCGCATCTCCAGCATGACGCTGCCGCACGGCATGGTACGCGTGCTGCTTGCCGAACAGCTTTACCGGGCGTGGAGCATCACGCAGAATCACCCCTATCACCGCGCATGACGTGTCGTCCTCGGACGCGCGCCGCGCGCGCTCAATGAGATAACGACACCATGCCGTCCAGCACGCCCGCCACCCTTTTCCCGACCCTTTACCTCGCTTCGCAAAGCCCGCGCCGCCAGGAGCTGCTGCAGCAGATCGGCGTACGCTTCGAATTGCTGCTGCCGCGCCCCGACGAGGACGCCGAGGCGCTCGAAGCCGAACTGCCCGGCGAAGCCGCCGACGCGTACGTGCAACGCGTGACCGTCGCGAAGGCCGAGGCCGCGCGTGCGCGCCTCGTCGCGAGCGGCAAGCCGGCCGCGCCGGTGCTCGTCGCCGATACCACGGTGACGATCGACGGTACGATCCTCGGCAAGCCGGCCGACGCCGACGACGCACTCGCGATGCTGACCCGCCTCGCGGGCCGCGAGCACGCGGTGCTGACCGCCGTCGCCGTGATCGGCGCTAACGGCGAACTGCTGCCGCCCGCGCTGTCGCGCTCGTCGGTGCACTTCACGGCCGCGCCGCGCGTCGCGTTCGAGCGTTACATCGAAACCGGCGAGCCGTTCGGCAAGGCCGGCGCATACGCGATCCAGGGGCGCGCGGCCGAATTCATCGAGCGAATCGACGGCTCCCATTCGGGTATCATGGGTCTGCCCCTTTTTGAGACTGCCGCGCTGCTCCGCACCGCGCGCGTCGCCTTCTGAACCGCACCATGAACGAAGAAATCCTGATCAACCTCACGCCCCAGGAAACGCGGGTCGCACTCGTCCAGCAAGGCGCGGTGCAGGAGCTTCACGTCGAGCGCACGCTGTCGCGCGGACGCGTCGGCAACATCTATCTCGGCAAAGTCGTGCGCGTGCTGCCCGGCATGCAGTCGGCGTTCATCGACATCGGCCTGGAGCGCGCGGCGTTCCTGCACGTCGCGGACATCTGGCATCCACGCCTCGCCGGCGAGCCGCAGTCGAGCGCGCAGCACCAGCCGATCGAGAAGACCGTGTTCGAAGGCCAGACGCTGATGGTCCAGGTAATCAAGGATCCGATCGGCACGAAGGGCGCGCGACTGTCGACGCAAGTCAGCATCGCGGGCCGCACGCTCGTCTACCTGCCGCAGGAGCCGCACATCGGCATCTCGCAGAAGATCGAGAGCGAGGCCGAACGCGAGGCCGTGCGCGCGCGGCTGACCGCCGTGATCCCGGCGGACGAGAAAGGCGGCTACATCGTGCGCACGATCGCCGAGGATGCGACCTCCGAAGAACTGGCCGGCGACGTCGCCTACCTGCGCAAGACCTGGGCGACGATCGTGGCGCTTGCGCAGCGGCTGCCGGCGACGAGCCTGCTGTACCAGGATCTCGATCTCGCGCAGCGCGTGCTGCGCGATTTCGCGAACGACGACACGACGCGCATCCAGGTCGATTCGCGCGAGACGTACCAGCGCCTCTCGGAATTCGCGGCCGAGTTCACGCCGGCGGTGAGTCCGAAGCTGCACCATTACACCGGCGAGCGGCCGCTGTTCGACCTGTACAACATCGAGACGGAGATCCAGCGCGCGCTGTCGCGCCGCGTCGACCTGAAGTCGGGCGGCTACCTGATGATCGATCAGACCGAGGCGATGACGACGATCGACGTGAACACCGGCGGCTACGTCGGCGCGCGCAACTTCGACGACACGATCTTCAAGACCAACCTCGAGGCCGCGCATACGATCGCGCGGCAGCTGCGGCTGCGCAACCTCGGCGGGATCATCATCATCGACTTCATCGACATGGAGAACGCCGAGCATCGCGATGCGGTGCTGTCGGAGCTGAAGAAGGCGCTGTCGCGCGACCGCACGCGCGTGACGGTCAACGGCTTCTCGCAGCTCGGGCTCGTCGAGATGACGCGCAAGCGCACGCGCGAATCGCTCGCGCACGTGCTGTGCGAGCCGTGCCCGACCTGCCAGGGCAAGGGCCAGGTGAAAACGTCGCGCACCGTGTGCTACGACATCCTGCGCGAGATCCTGCGCGAGTCGCGCCAGTTCAACCCGCGCGAATTCCGCGTGATCGCCGCGCAGCAGGTGATCGACCTGTTCCTCGACGAGGAGTCGCAGCATCTCGCGATGCTGATCGACTTCATCGGCAAGCCGGTGTCGCTGCAGGTCGAGTCGAACCTGAGCCAGGAGCAGTACGATATCGTGCTGATGTAGGGAGATCGCCGCCAACCCTTGCCGCGGGCGTCGAGCAAAAATATCGGTTATCTCGCCGATCTTCGAGGGCTCAGGCAACGTAAGCGAACACCCCATTGCGGGCGAAGCACGGTCGCTCGAGTCCAACGTGGTTCACAGACCGTTTGACGCACCGCAGCAGTGTCACTATAATTCGCGTCGCGGGGTGGAGCAGTCTGGCAGCTCGTCGGGCTCATAACCCGAAGGTCATAGGTTCAAATCCTATCCCCGCAACCAATATCGAAGCCCGCTTTGCGACAGCAAGCGGGCTTTTTGCATTTCGCCGATTCGCTTGTTCATTTCTCGCGGGCGACCTGGTCTCGTGCGGCGCACTCGATCGCGTCCGTATCCCATCGGCCGATACGCATCGCTTCTTCCAGCATGCCGAGGGTAAGGGCCACACGCGGCGGCTTGCGGTAACGCTCGGAAAACAACCCGAGAAACGTCGCCACCATCTCCTGCCCCTCAGGGCCGAAGTAGCGGTCGTAAGGAAAGTCGGCAGCATGCACACCGAACGTTTCCGCCCATTTGTCGATGAATTCGATTGCATCGATTCCGGTCACGCGCAGATCCTCTTCGAGACGTGACGACGGTTTGATCCACAACTTGCCGCCGAACAACGGACGGCCAAGCGCTTCGTGCGTGAAGGCAGCCAGCTTTTCCCACATATCGGCAGACACGATCAAAACACCCTGTTTTCTGTTGTTGTTCGAATAGCCGCTGACCTTAGCAAAGCCGAAGAGGCTCGCCATCCCTGTATCATTCGGGTCATACGTGCAATGCGCCGCCGGGCCAGACCACACGGCGAAAACCACATCGAGCAATTGTTTAACAATGGTTTCCTGATCAATCGCGCGACAACACGATATCGCGACGGCGCAACGTCACCCCTTCACTGCGGGCCCTGGCCACACGACACATCGACATGTGTGCCCGCATCAGCCGCTGCGCTATCCTTTCCCACCTCTCATTCACTCGTCACACACCATGAGCCAACGCCACAACCGCCGCCAGCGCAAGAAACTCCACATCGCCGAGTTCCAGGAACTCGCGTTCAACGCGACCGCGCAATACCGCAACGAACTGTCCGACCTCGAGCGCGGCCAGCTGATCGATGCGTTCATCGATTTCGTCGAAGCGAACGGGCTGCTGACCGTCGCGTCCGCCGACGAAGGGATCGGCGCGTACGTGATCTCCGGCGCGCCGCGCGGCACGACGACCGACGCCGACCGCGAAAGCGTGCGCGCCTGGCTGGCCGCACGTCCGGAGCTGACCGACGTCCAGGTCAGCGAGTTCAGCGACGCGTGGTATCCGGACGCCTGACGTTCGGGCGCACCGCCCTCGGGCGATGCCCGCATCTGGCCCGCCCTGACGGCGGGCCACGCAGGTGCCGCCTGCTCCCTCCCCCCTCCCCCTCCGCCGCCGCCCCACCAATCACACGACGCACATCGCGTCGATCGTGATTACCCCGACTCCGGCAATGAATCGGACGCTTACTTCAATTTAACGATCATTAAAAGACGTCTCACGCCGACGGACCTACTCTGATCGCACGAATCCGGTGATATCGGGCACGATCGGCAAGCAAGACGAAAGAATGCAAACGATTCGTCCTGCAAGCGCTCCGGGTTCCGCCTCAGGCGAATACGCGACACGGCGACAGGTCAATCAGGGAGACAACTACGATGCGCCCGCCGCGCCACTTCCGCAGCGACGACACGTCGGCGCACACGAAAGCCGCCTGATCCATTTCCATAATCGAGACGAGGACGACATGAACACGCCCACCACCCATCAAGCAGGACTCCGAATGATCATGATCGCGGCAGGCGTCGCGGCGCTGATGTCGCTGTCCGCGTGCGGCGGCTCCGGCACGCTGAGCCAGGGCACCAGCGGCTCCGGATCGGGGTCCGGCGACACGACTGCGTCGACCGGCGGCTCGGGCAACGGCGCGAGCGGCACGTCGGCCAACGGCGTCGGCCAGACGACCGCGGCATCGAGCAACATCGTGACGGCCGGCGGCGGCGCCATATCGGGTGTCGGTACAACGATCGCCGCGCAGTCGCTGCCCGGCACGAACCCCGCGACGACGCAAGGGCTCGGCACGGTCGTGCAGGACGTCGGCGCGGCCGTCACGACGCTCGGCGCCGGCCTCGGCTCGGGTCTCGGCCAGCTCGGTGCGTCGTCGAACCCGGTCGGCACGACGGTCGCGAGCACGGGGGGCGTGGTCACGAATCTCGGGCAGGCCGTCGCCGCGACGGGCGGTGTCGTGTCGAGCCTCGGCGCCAGCGGTTCGGCACTGGCGCCGCTCGCGCCCGCCACGTCGCCCGTCGGCGGTGCCGTGACGATGCTCGGCAACACGATCGCGGGCGGTGGCGCGACGCTCGGCACGCAACTGTCGAGCGGCCCGGTCGCCCAGGTGACGGGCACGGCCAGTTCCGCGATCACGCCGATCACGACGACGGTCGGGTCGGTCACGCAGACGGTCGCGGCGAGCGCGCCGCTCGGCGCACCGTTGACGAATCTCGTGACGACCGTCGGTAACGGCGTCGCGAACGCCGGCACGACACTCGCGAATACCGGCAACAATCCGGTCACGACCGGCGTCGGCAACGTCGTGACCGCGACCGGCAACACGGTCGCGACCGCGGGCACCGCACTGCTCGGCGGCGGCGGCGCCGCCGCCGCGACGAATCCGCTCGCTCCGGTGACGGGGCTCCTGTCGACCGGCGCGCTCGGCGGCACTGCGGGCGGCAGCAACCCGGCAGGCGCACTCACGTCGGCGGTCGGTGCCGTGACGGCGGCGGCCGGCACCTCGCCGGTCGGCGGCCTGACGGGCGGGACGGGCGGCACCGGCGTGCTGTCGAAGACCGGCGGCGGCCTGCTCGCCCCGGTGACGACGACGCTCGGCGCGCTGGCCAGGTAACGTCACGTCGGCCGCCCATGCGGCGCCCGTACCGTCGTCGACGGTCGGGCGCCGCGTTCGTTGCGGCACGCGATGGCGCCCGCCCCGCGACCGATCGCCGCGCTTTCCCCGCCATCCCGCTCTCGATCCTGCGCAGAAATCGGTCCTGAAAGGAAGACACGTTAAACTCTCACCTCGCGTGGTGCGCCGCCCGCACCCGCCATCCATCGCCAGCCGCGAGCCTCCGGGCCCGCCCCCGACCCATGGAGTGAGTGTCAATGAGCGGCGGACTTCCGTTTCCCGCATCCCGCATGTCGTTCCCGTCTTCGACGGTCTTTCTGGTGCTCGCAGCCGCCGCGCTGCTGTCCGGCTGCGGGCTGCTGCCGACCCAGAATCCGCCCGCGCCGATCAGCGAGGCGCTCGTCGAGCCGATCGAGGAAGCCGCCGGCGAACCGCTGACGATGCCGCCCGTGCCGCCGCCCGTGCAGCCGGAAGAACCGGAAGCACCGAAAAAACCGCACCGCGAAGTGACGCGGCCGAAGCCGGTGCAGCGCACCGAATCGCCGACGCCGACGCCTCCGCCGCCGGCCCCGCTCGTCGCGACCCGCACGCTCGACCGTACGCAGATCCATGCACTGCTCGACAGCGAAGTCGCGCGCCGCAACGGCAAGGTCATCGGCCGCGCGGTCGACATGGTGGCCGACGCGAACGGCAAGCCGCGCGAAATGATCGTCAACCTTCAGGGCTTCATGGGCGTCGGCGACCGCAAGGTCATCTTCCCGTGGAACGTATTCCGCTTCACGCCGGGCGGCAAGCAGGAGCCCATCGTGCTCGACGTGCCGTCGGGCGAACTGCCGCCTGCCGCAAGGCCCAAGGCCGTGCCGCTGTCCGGTTCGGCCGCGGCGTCACCCGCAACGCGACTGCCGATGCTCGACAGCGACGTCGAGCGCCCGAACGGCGCGAAGATCGGCCGCGTCGTCGACGTGCTGATCGACCGCGCCGCGCAACCGCAGGCCGTCGTGCTCGACCTCGGCGGGCTCGTCAATACCGACCGCCGCTCGATCGCCGCGAGCTGGGGCGCGCTGCGCTTCGTCACGCGCGACAAGGCGCTGCATCCGCAGCTCGACCTGAACGATGCGCAGATCAAGGCGTCGCCGCCCTACGCGGCCGACAAGCCGATCGTCGCGGTCTCGCCGCCTGCCACCGCCGCCGCGCCGGCTTCGTCTGCGAGTGCCGCCCGATGACGATCAAGCATTCCGTCAGCGTTCGCAGTCTCCGGGCTCTCGACTGGCTCAACTTCTTCGTTGCAAACGTTCAAACCGGGTTCGGTCCGTTCATCGCGTCCTACCTCGCGTCGCACAAGTGGACGCAGGGCGAGATCGGCATGGTGCTGTCGATCGGCACGATCAGCGCGATGGTCAGCCAGGTGCCGGGCGGCGCCGCCGTCGACGCGCTGAAGAACAAGAAAGGCGCGGCCGCATGGGCGATCGCGGCCATCATCCTGTCCGCGGTGCTGCTCGCGTCGAGCCCGACGATCGTGCCGGTGATCGCGGCCGAAGTGTTCCACGGCTTCGCGAGCTGCATGCTCGTGCCGGCGATGGCCGCGATCTCGTTCTCGCTGGTCGGCCGCGCGGATCTCGGCGACCGGCTCGGCCGCAACGCGCGCTGGGCCTCGATCGGCAGCGCAGTTGCGGCGGGCCTGATGGGGCTCACCGGCGAGTATTTCTCCGCGCGGGCGGTGTTCTGGCTGACCGCGGTGCTGGCGTTGCCCGCGCTGTTCGCGCTCGCGATGATCCAGCCGACGCACGAGGTGATCCCGCATTCGTCGAAGCCCGACGACCACGACGAAGGCGAGGAACGCGAAACGCTGCTCGAGTTGCTGCGCGATCGCCGGATGCTGATCTTCGCGGCATGCGTCGTGCTGTTCCACCTGTCGAACGCGGCGATGCTCAACCTCGCGGCCGGCGAAGTGACGGCCGGGATGGGCGAGAACGTGCAGCTCGTGATCGCCGCGTGCATCATCGTGCCGCAGGCGATCGTCGCGATGCTGTCGCCGTGGGTCGGCCGCTCCGCGCAACGCTGGGGACGCCGGCCGATCCTGCTGCTCGGCTTCTCGGCGCTGCCGGTGCGCGCGTTGCTGTTCGCCGGCGTGAGCAGCCCGTACCTGCTCGTGCCGGTGCAGATGCTCGACGGCATCAGCGCGGCCGTGTTCGGCGTGATGCTGCCGCTGATCGCGGCCGACGTCGCGGGCGGCAAGGGCCGCTACAACCTGTGCATCGGGCTGTTCGGTCTCGCGGCCGGGATCGGCGCGACGCTCAGCACGGCCGTGGCCGGGTATGTCGCCGATCATTTCGGCAACGCGATCAGCTTCTTCGGGCTCGCCGCGGCCGGCACGCTCGCGGTGCTGCTGGTCTGGCTCGCGATGCCCGAGACGCGCGTCGAGAACGGCGACGCGACCGCCGGCGAGCCGGCCGCCGCATCGTCCGAACAGGCGCACTGACGCGTCGCCCCCGCTTCCTGGCACGACACGATGGATACGATCAGGACACTCAACGAAGCCCGCCAGCAGATCCAGCAGTCGATTTTCGACCTGTTCAAGGGGCTGACCTTCGGCGAACGGCTCACGCAAGGCGCGCTGATGGCGCTGCAGGCCGTCTGCGGCGCGTGCCTCGCATACGCGATCGGCCGCGCGCTCCACACCGAGCAGGCCGTGTGGGCGGCGATCACCGCGATCGCCGTCACGCAGCACAATTACTCGGACACGATGTCGCTGTCGCGCGACCAGTTCATCGGCGCGATGATCGGCGGCCTGGTCGGCTTCGCGGGCGCGGCACTCGGCGGCGACCGCCTCGTCGCCTATGCGCTTGCGGTCGCGATCACGGTCGTCAGTTGCTGGTGCCTGAACGTCGGCAGCGCGGCACGGCTCGGCGGCGTGACCGCGACGATCGTGCTGCTGTTCCCGGGCAACGGCCCGCTATGGGACATTCCGCTGATGCGGCTCGGGGAAGTCGCGCTCGGCACCGTCTGTGCGCTGGCCGTGTGCTGGGCGATGTCGCGAATCGAGCGGCGCTGGTTCCGCCGGGCGGCGGACAAGGGCAACTGACGCGGCTGCCGGGACGCACGCCCCGGCAGCCGGATGAATCGATGATCGGTGGGAAACGTTACGGGCCGACCCGCAGCACGATGCCCGAACCGATCTGCACGAGCAGATAGTCGCCGCCGACGCCGACCCAGTGATAGCCGCGCGGCGGCGGGCTCAGGTGGTAGCCGCGCCAGTCGTCGACGACGTACTGGCGATCGCGGAATTCGTTCGGAATCCGGTCGCCCTTGTGCCAGTCGCGGCGCGGCTGGTCGGCCCAGCGCGGCGGCACGTCGTCTTCGTGGCGCATCTGGCCCGGTGGCATGTGCTTCGGGCCGTGGCCGCGCTGCATGCCGTGGTTCCCGTGGTTGTCGTAGTTACCGTGATCCTGCGCCATCGCGGCCGGCGCGGCGAAACCCGCCGCGACCAGCGCGGCCAGCATCATCCCGTGCATCCTCTTCATTGTCCTTCCCTCCGTGTTGTCACGTCGAACCGGAAACAATCGGACCTGCACGGTCAAGACTAGCACACCGGCGTGAGCCGCCGTCACGCCGCCTGCTGCTGGTATTGGATCCGGTGGAGGTGCGCGTACAGCCCGCCGTGGCGCAGCAGTTCGTCGTGGCTGCCCTCTTCGACGATCTTGCCGGCTTCGAGCACGAGGATCCGGTCCGCACGCTCGATCGTCGACAGCCGGTGCGCGATCACGAGCGTCGTGCGCCCTTCCATCAGCCGCTCGAGCGCGGCCTGCACGTGGCGCTCGGATTCCGAATCGAGCGCCGAGGTCGCCTCGTCGAGGATCAGGATCGGCGCGTCCTTGTAGATCGCGCGCGCGATCGCGAGCCGCTGCCGCTGGCCGCCCGACAGGCGCATCCCGTTGCCGCCGACCAGCGTATCGAGCCCGTCGGGCATCGCGGCGACCGCGTCGGCGAGGTTCGCGGCCTCGAGTGCCGCCTGCACGCGTGCGCGGTCGGGCGTCTGGCCGTACGCGACGTTCGCGGCGATCGTGTCGTTGAACAGCACGACGTCCTGGCTGACCATCGCCATCTGGCCGCGCAGCGCGTGGATGTCGTAGTCGGCCACCGGCACGCCGTCGACCAGGATCGCGCCGTCCGTCGGGTCGAAGAAGCGCGGCAGCAGGTTCACGAGGGTCGTCTTGCCGCTGCCCGACGGCCCCGCGAGCGCGATCATCTCGCCCGGCGCGACCTTGAACGAAATGCGGTCGAGCGTCGGCCGCTCGGATGCGCCGTAATCGAACGACACGTTGCGGAATTCGATCTCGCCGCGCGCGTGCGGCAGCGCGCGGCCGCCGCCCTGCGGCTCGGCCGGCTCGTCGATCAGCCCGAAGATCAGCTCGGCGGCCGTCATCCCGCGCTGCAGCGGCTGGTTGACGTCGATCAGGTGCTTGAGCGGCGAAATCACCAGCAGCATCGACGTGACGAACGCGACGAAGCCGCCGACCGTCGTCTGGTCGTTGGTCGACTGCACGACCGCGATCGTGATCACGACTGCGAGCGCGATCGACGCGAGGAACTGCGTCAGCGGCTGCGCGAGCCCGCCCGAGATCGTCATGCGCATCGCGTAGCCGCGCAGGCGCTTGCTCATCGTCGTGAAGCGGTCCATCTCGTACGTCTCGCCGTTGTGCACCTTGACGACCTTGTAGCCGCCGACCGTCTCCTCGACGATGTACGACAGCTCGTTGGTCAGCGTCTGGTGCTCGCGGTTCAGGCGGCGCAGGCGGCGGTTGATCTTGCTGACGAGCCAGCCGATGCCCGGCAGGATCACCGCGACGATCAGCGTGAGCCGCCAGTTCAGGTAGAACAGGTAGCCGAGCAGGAACATCACGGTCAGCGAGTCGCGCACGAGCGTGACCATCACGCCGGTCAGCACCGACAGGATCTGGTTGACCTCGAACACGATCGCGTTGATCACGGTGCTCGCGGTCTCGCGCTGGAAGAACGACGCACCCGTGTGCAGCATCCGCTGGAACATCTCGAGCCGCAATTGCAGCAGGATGCGGTTCGACACGTAGTTGAGCAGGTAATTCGACGCGTACTGCGACACGCCGCGCACGAGTGCAAGGCCGATCACGGCCATCGGCACGTACCATTTCGCGCGGTCGCTGCCGTGCGAGCCGAAGCCGTGGTCGAGCAGCGGCTTGAGCAGCGCCGGAATCCCGGCTTCCGTGGCCGCGACGACGCCCATCGTCATCACGGCGAGCAGCACGATGCCGATCAGCGGCCGGATGTACGGCCACAGGCGCTTGAGGACCGTGACCGGCGACGTACCGGTGCCGTCCATCGGTTTGCGAAGAGTGTTCTGGGTTTCCAAGGCAATCCTTCTTGAGCCGCGACGCGGCGCCCGAGACATGGCTGCCCGGGATTCGCCCCGTCCGGCGGGTGCCGAAAAAGGCCCAACATTATAGCTGCACCGCCCCCGCCGGCACGGCCGCTGCCGAAGCGGCCGCTGGCCGGCGCGCGGGTATACTGCCGCTCACCGTTTTCTCCGCCTTTTCGACGATTTCATGGCAGAACCCACCCTCGGCGTCGCCCTCATCGCCCTCAACGCGGCCGCGCGGCTCGCGCAGTGCCTCGACGCGCTGACCTTCGCCGACGACGTCGTCGTGATCGACGGCGGCAGCACCGACGATACCGTCGCGATTGCCCGCGCGCACGGCGCCCGCGTGATCGTCGAGCGCGACTGGCCTGGCTTCGGTCCGCAGAAGAACCGCGCGCTCGACGCGCTCGACACCGACTGGATCCTGTCGCTCGACACCGACGAGGTGGTCAGCCCGGAGCTCGCGCAATCGATCCGCGCAGCCATCCGCGCGCCGGGCGCACAGGTCTACGCGCTCGACCGGCTGTCGAGCTTCTGCGGCCAGTGGATCCGCCACAGCGGCTGGTATCCGGACTGGGTGCCGCGCCTGTTCCGGCGAGGCACCGCCCGCTTCTCCGACGATCTGGTGCACGAACGGCTCGTGTTCGACACGCCCGCGCAGCGGCTGCCGGGCAAGCTGATGCACTATTCGTACGAGGATTTCGAGACCGTCGTGCGCAAGCTCGATGCGTATTCGACGGCCGGCGCGCGCCAGCGCCGCGCGGCCGGCCAGCGCGGCGGCTTCGGCAAGGCGCTCGCGCGCGGCGCGTGGGCGTTCGTGCGGACCTACGTGCTGCGACGCGGGTTTCTCGACGGCCGGGCGGGCTTCATGATCGCCGTGTTCAACGCGGAAACGGTGTACTACCGGTTCCTGAAGCTCGGCCACGAAGCGGCCCGCTGAGCGCCCCCCGCGCAGCCCTCGCCCTGACACCGCCGGCATGCGGCCGGCCCGGCGTTACAATGCCGGGCTGCCCGCGTGGCATGCGCGCCCGAGCGCGGCGCCGCGCCCCGCGCCGCCGACACGACGACCACCGAATCCGACCGCCATGTTCTCCATCATCATCCCGACCTGGAACAACCTGCCGTACCTCAAGCTCGTCGTCGACAGCCTGCGCCGTCATTCGGCGTACGACCACCAGATCATCGTGCACGTGAACGACGGCTCGGACGGCACGCTCGACTGGGTGCGCAGCGAAGGCATCGAGCACACCGCGTCGCCGGCCAACATCGGCATCTGCCACGCGGTGAACCTGGCCGCCGCGCGCGCGACGCGCGACTACGTCGTCTACATGAACGACGACATGTACTGCTGCCCCGGCTGGGACGCGGCGCTCGTGCGGCGCATCGAGCAGATGCCGACCGACCTGTTCATGCTGTCCGGCACGATGGTCGAGCCGGTCGACACGCGCAACCCGTGCGTCGTCGTCAGCAATTTCGGGCGCGACGCCGAACAGTTCGATGCGGCCGGCCTCGTCGCCGCCACGCCGCGGCTCGCGCGCGCGGACTGGCTCGGCTCGACCTGGCCGCCGACGCTCGTGCACCGCGACTGGTGGAACCGCATCGGCGGCTACAGCAGCGAACTGTCGCCGGGGATGAGCAGCGACAACGACTTCTCGATGAAATTCTGGGACGCCGGCTGCCGGATCTTCCTCGGCGTCGGCGACAGCCTCGTCTATCACTTCCAGCAGAAGAGCACCGGCAAGATCGTCAAGAACGACGGCCGCCGCCAGTTCCTCAACAAATGGGGCATGACGCAGGCCACGTTCGACCGCTATTACCTGCATCGCGGCGAGCCGGCCGGCTCGCGCATCGCGCTCGACACGCCGGCCGTCGAAGGACGCCTCAAGCGCGCGCTATTGCGCTCGCGGATCAAGCGCGCATTCGGCTGATCAGACCCCGGAAACGACACGGAAACACACGCCGCTTCGCGTATACTGCGCGCTTCGTCCCGGGCACTGCCGCCGCGGGACGCGCGGCGCGCAGCACGGTGCCCGCATGCCGCATTCGTCCATTCGACAGGTTCCGATGCTTTCGTTTTCCGCTCCCGCCACGCGGCGCCTGACCGCCGCTCGCGCCTTCGCCGTCGTCGCGCTCTGCATGGTGCCCGTCTCGACCGCGCTGACCAACGTGTTCTGCGGGCTGTTCGCGGCCGCTCTCGTCATCTCCCCTGAATTCTGGCGCGACCTGCGCTCGTTCGTCACCGAACCGGCGTCGCTGGCCGCGCTGCTGATCCTCGCGTCGCTGGCCGCGAGCGTCGCCTATACGGTCGCGCCGCACCCGAAGGCGTGGAACTGGGTCGCCAAGTACGACAAGCTGCTGCTGCTGCCGTTTGCCGTACTCGCGTTCCGCCATTCGAACTGGGCGCCGATCGTGCGGCGCGCGTGGTTCGGCACGCTGTGCGTGATCCTGCTGCTGTCGACCACCAACTATCTCGGGCTGACCGCGATCGGGCCCGCGCATGCGTCCGATCTGCCGCTGTCGCGCGCATGGGTGTTCAAAAACCACATCGCGGCCGGCATGTTCGGCGCGCTGCTGTTCTACCAGGCCGCCGACCTCGCGCTGGCGGCCCGCACCGCGCTGTCGCGCACCGCGTATGCGGCCGTCGCCGCATGGTCGCTGATCAACGTGTTCGTGATGCTGCAGGGGCGCACCGGGCAGGTCATCGCGCTGCTGCTGCTCCTCGTCGTCGCGGTGCGTTTCATACTGCTGCTGCGCCGCCAGTCGGCACTGCGCGCGGGTCTCGCCGCCGGGACGCTGGTCCTGGCCGGCGTTGCGCTCGTCGTCGCCGCATGCACGGTGCACAACGGCCGCCTCGTGAAGGTCGTGACGGAAGTGCAGCAGTACCGGCAGACCGATGCGGCCACGTCGACCGGGCTGCGGCTCGAGTGGTACAAGAAGGGGCTCGAGCTGTATCGCCAGCGCCCGGTAATCGGCTATGGGGCGGGCGGTCTCGAGTCCGAGTTCGAGAAGCTCACGGCCGGCAAGACGGCTGCCGAAGGCCAGCTCACGTCGAATCCGCATAACGAATATCTGCTGATGGCCGTACAGCTCGGCACGCTCGGCGTACTGCTGTTCCTGAACCTGATCGTGCAGATCGCGCGCGGCAGCCGCACGCTCGATCCGCGTTCACGGCACCTGCTGCTCGCGTGGCTCGCGATCTTCGCGATCGGCAGCCTTGCGAATTCGCTGCTGCTCGATTTCGCCGAAGGTCACCTGCTGGTGCTGCTCGCCGGCATCCTGCTCGGCTGCGCCGAGCGCGGCGAAGCGCTGCCGCGCGAGACGTCGGCGATCCGGCGCAGCGCGTAACCCGTCACGCACCCGACCGGCGGAACGGCGCGGCCGCCTGCCGCCGGATCGGCTCAATGGCGTCGCACCCGCGTCGCTGCCGGATACGCGACCACGCGCCTTCGACGCGTCGTGTCGCCGCTCTCAACTGTCCAGATCAGGAAACGCCCGGCTTTCGCGCGTCAGTTTGAACGCGCGCGATGCAGCCGCGACGTGTCGACGACCGCGTCGGCGGCGCCCGGCGGCTTCAACCCGAGCATCTCGGCCGCCGCCGCCTTGACGCGCTGCGCGCCGAGATTGACGAGGCAGTCGCTATGGCTGTCGACATGGCGCTCGCAGCCCTCCTGCCGGCACGGCACGCAATCGCCCTCACCCTGCAGCAGCCACACGTTGCCGTGCCGCGCGGAGCCGCGCAGTGCCCACGGGTTTTCGGTCGGCGGCCAGTGCTGCGGCCACGGCCCCCAGCGCACCGGGTCGGACGGACCGAACAGCGCGATCGTGGCGGTGCCCGTCGCGGCCGCGACGTGCGTCGCCCCCGTATCGGGCCCGATGAACAGTCGCGCGCGCCGCACCAGCTCGGCGCTTTCGCCGAACGTGAGGCGGCCGACCAGGTTCAGCACGTCGCCGCCCGCCTCGGCCGCGACCTGCTCCGCATACTCGCGCTCGCGATCGGCCGGGCCGCCCGACAGCGCGATCGCGAACCCCTGCGCGCGCAGCCATTCGATCATCTCGACCCAGCCTTCGAGCCGCCATTGCTTGTAGCGGAACATCGGATACGGATGCAGCACGACGAGCGGCTTGCCGTCGCGGATGCCCGGCGACTCCGCGAGCCAGGCGTCGAAACGCGCGCGCCGCGCGGGATCGTCGCCGATGCCCGGCGCGACGACCTCGGATACCGGCTCGATGCCAATCACCGGCGCGAGCGCAAGCGTGCTGACGACCGTATGCGCGGACTCGTGATGATTGATCGCGATGCCGTTCAGCATCATCCGCGTGAGCCACGTGACACGGTTCGGATCGACGAGGCCGACGCGCTTGCGGCCGGCGAACCAGCTATAGAAGCGCGGCCGGTCGGAGCTCAGTGCCGCGCACGCGAGATCGTAGCGGCGCCACATCGACAGCGCGTCGCGCAGCCGCTCCCGGAAGCCGGCGCGCTGCGCGACGACGATCACGCGCCGTACGTCGGGGTTGTGCTCCAGCACGCCCTCGGTGCCGCGAAACACCAGCATGTCGATCTGTGCGTCGGGCCAGCGCGCCTTCAGCGAACGCACGAGCGGCGTCGTCAGCAGCACGTCGCCGATGCGGCGCGGTGCTGCGACGAGAATGGTTCTGGGCGGGCGGGCGGAAGAAAACAGGGCCACGGCAATCGTTCCGTCTAGCTGGCTGGACAAGGCTCGCAATGTACAGGATTTTGCGGCCGGTGGCGTGGCGTGACGCCGGGGAGCGTGCTGCGGGTGTCGGTGGCACGTCTCGGCGGCGGCCGGTAGCCGGTGCCACCCATTCCGGCAACGCGACGGCAACGACGCGACACGCGCGGCGGGCCTGCGGCCACCGCTTCTCGTTGCGCACGCTTGCTTTCGCTTGCCCGTCCGGTGGCAGCGCGGGCAATGCCGGCGCTGCCGGACTTCAGGGACGCTACGAAACGATTGCGCCGCCCCCGGGTGCCGCGAACATGGCGGCCGGAAGCAGCATCGCGCTGCATCGCGTGCCGCGCGAAACCGTCCCCGTTTCACGCTCGCGATGTCGCCGCCGGCCGGCGGACGGACCGCGGCCGGCGCCGCATCTGCGTCGCGCGACGGATTGTATAGCGTCCGGATGACAGCCCCGAGCACCTGCCAGAACGAAAACGGCCCGCCGCACCGCACGATGGCGATGCGACGGGCCGCACAGGCGACGACCGTCCGGCGGGGCGCGGTCAGTACGTGATTTCGACGACGCTGCCGTCGAATGTCGCGCGCAGCTCCGCGAGCAGCGTGTCGCTCGGCTTCACGCGCCACGCATCGCCGAGACGCATTTCGCCTTGCGCGCGCGCGTTGCTGTAGTGAACCTGCACCGCGAGCCCGTTCGGCAGCGGTGCCTGCGGGCGACGGCCGCCGTCGCGACCGCCGCCGCGCGGCGCGGGCACGTCGACCGCTGGCGCGGCCGCCTGATCGTCCTTCGATACGTGCGGTTCGAGCACACGGCGCAGCGCCCCCGCATCGGCATTGCCGTTCATCGTGAGCCGCACCGCCTGCGCGTAGCGGCTGCGCGCGCGCTCGATATCCATCACGGTGTCGGCCGTGAAGCGGATGCCGCCGGTGAACGCGTCGTTGCGCGCCTGCCCCTGCACGATCAGCAGTTCGTCTTCCTTGAACAGGGCCTTGTTCGCCTCGAACTGCTCGTTGAAGATCGTGATCTCGCACTGGCCCGAACCGTCGTCGAGCAACGCGATCAGCATCTTGCCGCGCTGGGTCATCTGCGTGCGCAACGACGCGATGATGCCCGCGACGAGCTTGTCGCGACCTTCCTTCAGGTCGCCGACCTTCTGCCGCACGAACCGGCGCACTTCGTCGCGATACGCGTCGAACAGGTGGCCGGACAGGTAGAAGCCGAGCGCGCCCTTCTCTTCCTGCAGGCGGCGCTTGTCGTCCCACGCGGGTTCGTCGACGAGCGCATGCGCATGCGGCGACTCGGCCCCCATGTCGAACAGGCCGGCCTGCATCGCGTTCGCCGCGGCCTGCTCGGCCGCTTCCATCGCGAGCGGCACCGACGCGAGCATCTGCGCGCGGTTCGCGTTCAGCGAATCGAATGCGCCGGCGCGGATCAGCGCCTCGACCGTGCGGCGGTTGACCACGCGCCGGTCGATCCGCTCGCAGAAGTCGAACAGGTCGGTGAACGGCTTTTCCTCGCGCGCACGCAGGATTTCCTCGATCGCGTTCTGGCCGCTGCCCTTCACCGCGCCGAGGCCATAGCGGATCGTGCGCGAGCGCTTGCCGTCGGCTTCGGCGACCGGCTCGAACCGGTAATGCGACTGGTTGATGTCCGGCGGCAGCACAGCGAGGTTGTTCACGACGCAGTCGTCGAACAGGATCTTCACCTTGTCGGTGTCGTCCATCGCGAGCGTCATGTTGGCCGCCATGAATTCGGCCGGATGATGCGCCTTCAGCCACGCGGTGTAATAAGCGAGCAATGCGTAAGCCGCCGCGTGCGACTTGTTGAAGCCGTAGCCCGCGAACTTCTCCATCAAGTCGAAGATCTCGTCGGACTTCTCGCGCGTGAGGCCGTTCGTCGCCGCGCCCTCGGCGAAGATCTCGCGGTGCTTGGCCATCTCCTCGGGCTTCTTCTTGCCCATCGCGCGACGCAGCAAGTCGGCGCCGCCGAGCGAGTAGCCGCCGATGATCTGCGCCATCTGCATCACCTGCTCCTGATAGACCATGATGCCGTAGGTCTCTTTCAGGACGGGTTCGACGCGCGGATCCGGATAGTCGACCTTCTCGCGGCCATGCTTTCGTGCGCAGAAGCTCGGGATCAGATCCATCGGGCCCGGACGGTACAACGACACGAGCGCGATGATGTCCTCGAAACGGTCGGGCTGCGCGTCCTTCAGCATGCCCTGCATCCCGCGGCTTTCCAGCTGGAACACGGCGACCGTGTTGGCCTTCTTCAGGATCTGGAACGACGCCGGATCGTCGAGCGGCACCTGCGCGAGCGACCAGTCGGCCTTCGACGCGTCCAGCCGGCGAATGTAGCGCTCGGCCCAGTCGAGGATCGTCAGCGTCGTGAGGCCCAGAAAGTCGAACTTCACGAGGCCGACGGCTTCGACGTCGTCCTTGTCGTACTGGCTGACGACACCGCCGTCGTCGCCCTGCGTGTACAGCGGGCAGAAATCGGTCAGCTTGCCGGGCGCGATCAGCACGCCGCCCGCGTGCATCCCGACGTTACGCGTGAGGCCCTCGACGCGCTGCGCGAGGTCGAGCAGCTGGTGCACTTCGTCCTCGTGGTCGTAGCGCTCCTGCAGTTGCGGCTCTTCCTTCATCGCGTCGGCGATCGTCACGTGCTTGCCCGGCTTGAACGGGATCAGCTTCGCGACGCCGTCGGTGAACATGTAGCCGAGGTCGAGCACGCGGCCGATGTCGCGCACGGCCGCCTTCGCGGCCATCGTGCCGAAGGTGGCGATCTGCGACACGGCGTCCGCGCCGTATTTTTCCTTCACGTACTGGATCACGCGATCGCGGCCGTGCTGGCAGAAGTCGATGTCGAAGTCGGGCATCGACACGCGTTCCGGATTCAGGAATCGCTCGAACAGCAGGTTGTAGCGCAGCGGATCCAGATCGGTAATGCCGAGCGCGTACGCGACCAGCGAACCCGCACCCGAGCCGCGGCCCGGACCGACCGGCACGCCGTTGTTCTTCGCCCAGTTGATGAAGTCGGCAACGATCAGGAAGTAGCCGGGGAAGCCCATCTTCGTGATGGTCCCGCACTCGAATTCGAGCCGCTTGTAGTACGTGTCGCGCTGCGCGTCGCGCTCTCCGGTATCCGGATACAGTTGTTCAAGGCGCTTCTCGAGCCCCTCCTTCGACAACTGGACCAGGTAGTCGTCGAGCGACATGCCGTCCGGCGTCGGGAACAGCGGCAGCTTCGGCTTGCCGAGCTCGAGCTTCAGGTTGCAGCGCTTCGCGATCTCGACCGTGTTCGCGATCGCCGACGGCAGGTCGGCGAACAGCGCAGCCATGTCGTCCTGCGTGCGGAAGTACTGATCGGTCGTGAAACGCTTCTGGCGCCGCGGATTCGCGAGCATGTCGCCTTCCGAGATGCACACGCGCGCTTCGTGCGCGGTGAAATCGTCGTCGGTCATGAACTGCGTCGGATGCGTCGCGACGACCGGCAGCTTCAACGACGCGGCGAGCGACGCGGCCTGCTGGATGTACGCCTCGGCGCCCGACTGGCCGTAACGCTGCAGTTCGATGTAGAAACCGCCCGGGAACACCTTCGCCCAGCGCTCGGCATGGCGGCGCGCGGCTTCCTCGTTACCGGCAGCGAACGCGAGCCCGATATCGCCCTGCTGCGCGCCCGACAGCGCGAGCAGCCCTTGCGACAGTTCGCCGTCGAGCCAGCTCGCATCGAGCTCCGCGCGGCCGCGGTACTGGTTCGTGAGCCACGCCTTCGACAGCAGCTCGCACAGGTTCAGGTAGCCGACCTTGTCCTTCACCAGCAGCAGCAGGCGCGACGGTTTGTCGCGATCGTCCGGATTGGTGATCCAGACGTCGCAGCCGGCGATCGGCTTGATGCCCTTGCCGCGGGCTTCCTGGTAGAAACGGACGAGGCCGAATGCGTTGCCGAGATCGGTGAGGGCGAGCGCGCCCTGGCCGTCTGCGGCCGCCGCCTTGACGATGTCGTCGAGACGCACGATGCCGTCGGCAATCGAGAATTCGGAGTGGACGCGAAGATGGACGAAGCGGGGATCTGACATGGGCGTTATTGTAGCCGCGTCGTCGCGCAGGCTGCCCAAAAAATCCCCGTGCCCGGCCGTTCGGCCGATGCGCGCGATGCCGGCCGAACGGTCAGGTGCCGGCGCACGCGCAGTTTGCGGGATAATACGGGTTTTCGAATCATCGCCCCGGCTTCGCACCCTTTTTTGCGGGGCCGCCGTGCGCCCCGCCGCACGGCCGCGGCCGTTTCCCGTCGGACCATCATGACCATCGTCAACCTCGCCGCCTACCACTTCGTATCGCTCGACGCGACCGAGCAATGGCGCCCGCTCGTCACCGCCCGCTGCAACGAACTCGGCCTGCGCGGCACGATCCTGCTCGCGCCGGAAGGCATCAACCTGTTCATCGCCGGCCCGCGCGAAGCGGCCGACGCGTTCATCGACTACCTCCGCCACGATCCGCTGTTCGAAGGCAAGTTCGCGACGCTGCAGTTCAAGGAGAGCCTGTCCGACTCGCAGCCGTTCCGCCGGATGCTCGTGCGCCTGAAGCGCGAGATCATCACGATGAAGAAGCCGGCGATCAAGCCCGAGCTCGGCCGCGCGCCGTCGGTCGACGCACGCACGCTGAAGGCGTGGCTCGACCGCGGCCACGACGACGCCGGCCGCCCGGTCGTGATGCTCGACACGCGCAATGCATTCGAAGTGGACGTCGGCACGTTCGACGACGCGCTCGACTACCGGATCGACAAGTTCAGCGAGTTCCCGGAAGTCATCGACGCGAACCGTGCCGATCTCGAGGGCAAGACGGTCGTGTCGTTCTGCACCGGCGGGATCCGCTGCGAGAAGGCGGCGATCCACATGAAGGAAATCGGCATCGATAACGTGTACCAGCTCGAGGGCGGGATCCTGAAGTATTTCGAGGAAGTCGGCGGCGCGCACTATCACGGCGACTGCTTCGTGTTCGACTACCGCACCGCGCTGAACCCGCAGTTGCAGCCGACCGAGAACGTCACGTGCTTCGCATGCCGCGCGGTCGTCACGCCGGAAGCCCAGCAATCGCCGAGCTACGTGCCCGGCACGTCGTGCCCGGCCTGCGCGCAGGCAGCCAGCGCCGCGTAAGCGCGCGTTGCGCCGCGCCCCGATGAACGGCTACCGCGGCCGCTTTGCGCCGTCGCCCACCGGTCCGCTGCATTTCGGCTCGCTGGTCGGTGCGCTCGCGAGCTGGCTCGACGCACGCGCGCACGGTGGCACGTGGCTCGTGCGCATCGAGGACATCGACGGCCCGCGCACGGTGCCCGGCGCCGCGGACGACATCCTCGCGACGCTCGCGCATTTCGGCATGACGCCAGACGAACCGCCCGTATGGCAAAGCACGCGCGATGCCGATTACGCGGCCGCGCTCGACCGGCTCGTCGCCGCGGGGCTCGTCTATCCGTGCGGCTGCACGCGCAAGGAAATCGCCGATTCGCTGCGTGCCGTGCACGAGCGCCACACGACTCTCGCGTATCCAGGCACCTGCCGCACCGGCCTGCATGGCAAGCCCGCGCGCGCATGGCGGCTGCGCGTGCCGGACGGCGACGATGCGATCGTCACATTCGACGACCGCTGGCAGCACACGCAAGCGCAGAACCTCGCGACCGAAGTCGGCGATTTCGTGTTGAAGCGCGCGGACGGCCAATGGGCGTATCAGCTCGCGGTCGTGGTCGACGATGCCGACGCGGGCATCACCCACGTCGTGCGCGGCGCCGACCTGCTCGATTCGACCGCGCGCCAGATCTATCTGCAGCGCTGTCTCGGTGTGCCGACACCCGCCTACCTGCACGTGCCCGTCGTCGTCGATGCGAACGGCGAAAAGCTCAGCAAGCAGACGGGCGCGATCGCGCTCGAACGCGACGATCCGCTGCCGGCGCTGCAGGCCGCCGCCGCGCATCTCGGTCTTGCGACCGATGGCGATCTGTCGGGCGCCACAATGGATGCCTTCTACGCGGCCGCGACCGATGCGTGGGCGCGTCGCTTCGGGCCGCGCGCCGGCTGAATCGTCCGCGGGACACCGGTCGGTGCCAACCGCGTTCCTGCATCCGTCAGCGCCGCATCCGATCGCATGAAGGCGTGGCGAAAGCCGGAACCGCACGCCCGCTGACTACCCGGCACCGAGGGCACTCCGTCGACTGCCCCGCCCCCGCTCGGCATGAAATCACCCACCTCTTCGCAATCGTCTCGCCCAATGAAAAACGGGCGCATGCTCATCGCATGCACCCGCTTCTGCGGCAGCGCTCGCGCGCCGCACCAACCGCCTGAACCGCCCGCTTACGCCGACGGCTTGCGCGGCATCCCGAACCCGCCGAGCAGCGCGGCGACCTGACGCTTCGGCCCCTTCTTCTCGGGCTGCTGCGCGGACTTCGTCTCTTCCGGCTGCTTCGCCGGCACTGACGGTTCGTACGGCTTCAGGAAGAAATCGTCGACCGGCGCCTCGTGGCGACGGTGATGGCCGCGCTCGGAACTGCCCGAACGACGCCCCGACGCACCGCGATGCTCTTCGCGATCACGCCGGCCGCCGCGTTCGCCGCTGCGCTCGCCACCGCGATTGCTGCCCCGCTCGTCGTGATGATGACGCGCCGGCTTGTCGAGCGCGAGCGTCTGCACGTCGAGCGGACGCTTGATCAGTTTTTCGATATCGGCGAGCTGTTTGCGCTCGTTCGGGCTGCACAGCGACAGCGCATCGCCCGTCGCGCCCGCGCGGCCCGTGCGGCCGATCCGGTGCACGTAGTCTTCCGCGTTGAACGGCAGGTCGAAGTTGATCACGGCCGGCAGTTCGGCGATGTCGAGACCGCGCGCGGCCACGTCGGTCGCGACCAGCGCCTCGATCTCGCCGCGCTTGAACGCGTCGAGCGCCTGCATCCGCTCGATCTGCGTCTTGTCGCCGTGGATCGCCGACGCGACCACGCCGTCGCGCTCGAGGTTGCGCGCGAGCCGGCTCGCGCCGATCTTGCTGTTGCAGAACACGATCACCTGCTTGAGGCCACGATCGCGCAGCAACTGCACGACGGCCGCCTGCTTGTCGCCTTCGGCGACGTCGTAGACGATCTGCGTGACGTTCGCGTTGGTCGAGTTGCTGCGCGCGACTTCGATCGTCTGCGGGCTGCGCAGGTAGGTCGATGCGAGCTTCTTGATTTCGCCCGAGAACGTGGCCGAGAACAGCAGCGTCTGGCGCTCCTTCGGCAGCAGGTTCAGGATGCGCTGCAGATCGGGCAGGAAGCCCATGTCGAGCATCCGGTCTGCTTCGTCGAGCACGAGGATCTGGACCTGGCCGAGATTGGCCGTCTTTTGCTGCACGTGGTCGAGCAGGCGGCCCGGCGTCGCGATCAGGATCTCGACGCCGCGGCGCAGCTCGGCCATCTGCGGATTCATGTCGACGCCGCCGAACACGACCGCGCTACGCAGCGGCGTGTGCTTCGCATACGCGTGCACGTTCGCGGCGACCTGGTCGGCGAGTTCGCGGGTCGGCGTGAGGATCAGCGCGCGCACCGGGTGGCGCGCCGGGGACGCGCTCGTGTTGGCCTGCGGCAGCAGGCGCTGGATGATCGGCAGCGAGAAGCTCGCGGTCTTGCCGGTGCCCGTTTGCGCGGCGCCCATGACGTCGCGGCCGGCGAGCACGACCGGAATGGCCTGCGCCTGGATCGGCGTCGGCGTCGTATAGCCCTGCTCCGCAATGGCTTTCAGGATATCGGCGGCAAGGCCGAATTGATCGAAGGTTGCGTCGACTGGCTTGGCGACAGAATCGGACATGGTGGCGTTTCGCTCAAAAGGCGCGGCGGGGACATCGTGCGTCAGGCCGGCCGGGCCTGCGCTCATCACAATTCGGAAGTAGACGGAGCCGCGGCGCGCCGCGCGGCGCCGCTCTGGCGCTTGGGACCGGTTCGATTCGAACAGCGGGCGCCACAGGCCGTGCGGACTCCGTTCGGCGCGAATGCCGGCGGAAAGGGCCGTATTGTAGCACTGCGCAGCAATCTGTCCGTGACAACGCCGCGAACTGCCCCGGTGGCGGTTCGCGGCGGGTGCCGGCAGGCGGGGCGCGGACGATGCATCGAGCGATCGGACTATCGCGATCGGCCGATGGTCTGCATTAGGGGTCGAATCCCCGCCATGTCGACCGGAAAAACGCCGGGCGCGGCCGGCGAGCCCGAGCGTCGCCCGGTTCGCCGCCCGGTTCGAGCCCGATCCGAGCCCGCCCCGGCTGGCCGCGCGGTCGCGGCGACCGGCACGCTCGCATGGCATACCCGGTCGCGCGCGGCGCTCAGCCCTTCTTCTTTTTCTTCTTCTCGACCTGAACGCAGTCGCCAAGCAGCGGTGCCGCATTCTGGTCGGCAATCTCGTCACGCAGCGTCCCTTCCTTGCCCTTCGTCCACCACGTATAGCGTCCGGCCTGATAACGCACGCCCGACGCCGATACGGTGTCGACGAACAGCAACTGCTGCCCGTTGACCGGCACCAGCGCGAAGCTCTGGCCGTTGCCCGCGCGCCAGTACGACACGCGGATCGGCTGCTTCTGGTTCGCGCACTGATAGGCGGTCTGCTGGCGCGAATCGGCGTCGATCTCCTCGACGGTCAGTTGCGCGGCATGCGCGACGGAAACGGCGGTGCCGGCCAGCGCGAGCGCGGCGAAGGTTTGGCGAATCATGCAGGTCCTCTCACGAGACAGGTGGAAGCGCACCCGCGCGGGGCGCGCGGTGGTTATCGCGGGGGGGTATGGATCGAGAGTTCGTCGGTCAGGGATCGATGACGTCGGCGCACGCATCGGTGGGCGCGGCCGCGACATGGCCGACGACCGGCACGATCTTCAGCCCGGCCGATGCGATCCGGCACGGCGCGGCCGCAAGGCCGCATCCCGCGAGACTCGCGACGAGCGCCAGCGCGGCGCCCAGCCTGCCGATACGGCCGATCCGCTTCCACGTCGATGCCATCGCGCCCTCCCGGTCTCGTCAGCGCGCCGACACCGGCCGCACAGCCGCCGCGGCGCGCTTCGCGCGTTCGCGGGCTTCGTCGACGGTCGCGCCGGTCGCGAGTGCGACGCCCATGCGCCGCTTCGCAAAGCTTTCCGGTTTGCCGAACAGGCGCAGGTCGGCGCCCGGCACGGCCAGCGCATCGCGCACACCCTCGAACGCGATGCCGCGCTCGTCGAGCCCGCCGTAGATCACCGCCGACGCGGCCGGCGAACCGAGCGTCGGATCGACCGGCAGCCCGAGAATCGCGCGCGCATGCAGTTCGAACTCCGACTGGCGCTGCGACGCGAGCGTGACGAGGCCGGTGTCGTGCGGCCGCGGACTCACCTCGGAGAACCAGACGTCGTCGCCGCGCACGAACAGCTCGACGCCGAACATCCCGCGCCCGCCGAGCGCCTCGGTCACCTTGTGCGCGATCTCGCGCGACTTTTCCAGCGCGACAGCGCTCATCGGCTGCGGCTGCCACGATTCGACGTAGTCGCCCGCCACCTGCACGTGACCGACCGGCTCGCAGAAGTAGGTGCGCGTCTCGAGCGTCGCCGGATCGATCGCACGCACGGTCAGCTGCGTGATCTCGTATTCGAAATCGATGAAGCCCTCGACGATCACGCGGCCGTGGTTCACGCGGCCGCCCGCCATCGCGTAGTCCCACGCGGGCTTCACGTCGGCTTCGGTCCGCACGACCGACTGCCCCTTGCCCGACGACGACATCACCGGCTTCACGACGCACGGCATGCCGATCTTCGCGACGGCCGCGCTGAACGCGTCGAACGATTCCGCGAACGCGTACGGCGACGTCGCGAGCCCGAGCTCCTCGGCCGCGAGCCGGCGGATGCCTTCGCGGTTCATCGTGAGCTGCGTCGCGCGTGCGGTCGGGATCACCTCGGCCAGGCCGGCCGCCTCGATCGCCGCGAGCGCGTCGGTCGCGATCGCCTCGATCTCCGGCACGATCAGGTGCGGACGCTCGGCCTCGACGACCGCGCGCAGCGCGGCGGCGTCGGTCATGTCGATCACGTGCGCGCGATGCGCGACCTGATGGCCCGGCGCATCCGGATAGCGGTCGACCGCGACGACTTCGACGCCGAGCCGCTGCAACGCGATGATGACTTCCTTGCCGAGTTCGCCGGCGCCGAGCAGCATGACGCGCGTGGCCGACGGAGAAAGCGGCGTACCGAGCCGCTGACCGATCTGCATGTGATTTCCCGCTGGTTCTGTTGGAGGACGAAAACGGCTTCGATGTTAACACGCTCACCCCACGCGCACCCGCGCCGGTTCAGCCGGTTTCGTCGCGCCGCTGCCCCGCCGCGCGCGGCTCGCGGTCGGGCTGCGAACGTTTTCACGCGCGAAGTGTCGGCTCGCCTCGCGCGGGGCGGGTGCGTTACTCTTACGCCTTGATCAGAATCCGATGAGGAACGAGGCTCATGTCCCACCTGTCCGCAGCCGCACGCGCACGCACCGGCCTGCTTCGCCCGTTGCGCGCGCCGCTCTGCGCGTTGACGCTTGCCACGCTTCTCGCCGCCTGCGCGATGCCGACCCACCCCGATTCCGCCGCCCCCGCACCCGACCCGTACAACCCCGCCGCCGTCCAGCTGCTCGACGACACGAGCTGGGAGCTTACGAGCTGGCTGAACGCCGACGGCACGTCGCGCACGATTCCGCACGGCGACAACGGCGAGCCGATCAAGCTCGCGCTGTCCACCGAATCGGGTGTCCGGCGCGCGAGCGGCTTTTCGGGCTGCAACCGCTACATGGGCACCTACGCGCTCAAGAACGGCCTGCTGAGCTTCGGGCCGCTCGCCGGCACGCGCATGGCATGCCCGAACGCGCTCGGCGGCCAGCTCGAGCACGCGTATCTCGATGCGCTCGCGCACATCGAGAAGACCGGCGTGCAGATGCGCGTGCCACAGCAATTGCAGATCGTGACCGAAGCCGGCGCGACGCTGACCTTCACGCGCCGGAGCCCCTGATGCAGCGCGCGGGCGAAGGCCAACCGGCCGCCCTCGCCACGCGCGGATCCTGGACGCATGCGTCCCGCGGCCTGGAAGCGCATCGACGCCTTCATGCCGCCTTAGAGTCCTGTTCGTCGGCCGGTTAAACTCGGCGGGTCGCGCACAGCGCTCTCCACCCTCTTCCTGTTTCATCAAAGCATGCACACGGTTGTCTTCGGCTGGTTCGGCGTCTCCGCCGTCTGGTTCCTCCTTCTCTTCTGGCGTCTCGTCCAGGCGATGCTGCCCGGCGGCGGCGGACTCGCCGGCCGCGGCTCGATTCGACTGTGGCTCGGCTTCGCGGCCGTATTCATTGCAAGCTGCACGCTGACGAGCCCGCTGTCGGGCCCCGACACGAATGCGCTCGGCCATGCGTTCTCGGGCGGCTTCGCCCACGTGCTCGGCCCGATCGGCACGCCGGTCGCGATGGTCGTGCTGTTGTTCGCGGGCCTGCCGTGGCTGACCGGCATCGGCTGGCGGCAGTTCGCCGCGTGGGTCGACACGTCGTTCGGCGTCAAGCTCGCGCGCGACGTCGACGACGACGATGTGCGCGGCGTCGCCGACCTGCCGCGCAGCGCGCTGCACCGCGACGACGACATCGTGCAACCGACCACCGCCCATACCGTCAACTCGATGGCGCCGCGGCAGAACGGCCGGTATTCGCGCCCGACGCTGTGGAAACCCGATCCGCAGGCCCGGCCGAAGCCGCGCAGCAACGCAGCGCCGCGTCCGCTCGCGGAGCCGGTCGCGCCATCGGGCTGGCTGAAGCCGACGCCGGCCAATCGCATGCCCGCGCCACCCGCACCGGGCACGGCGAGCGCAATGCCCCCCCCGACCACGGGCAGCACCGCCAGCCTCGCGCGCGCCGCCGCGAACGCACAAGTCCCGCGCCCGAGTCCGGCCCCGCTTCCGGCCGGGTTCGAGCCCGTTCGGCCACAACCGACCACCGCGCGGCCGGCCGCGGCCGCGCTGAAGCAGCAGGCCGCGCCGCGCACCGCGGTCACGCCGCGCCCGGCCGGCGCAACGCCGCAGCGCACGCCCGCGCGCCCGATCACGGGAGCCAGCGCTGCCGGCCAGTCGCAGGATGCCGCGCGACGCCGCCCGACGCCGCCGACACCGGTACGCGCGCCGCTCTACGCGTGGGTGCAGCAGCCCTCGGAGCCGATCACGCCGGCGCCGAGCGTTCACGACACGCTGCGCTCCATCGAGGCCAGCACCGCGCAGTGGGCGGCGCTGGATGGTGTGCGGTCGACCGATGCGTCGCCGGCCACGGCCGGCAGCATGGCCGCATCGGCATCGACTGCCGTACCGGCGGACGTCGTGACGGGTGCGCATCAGGTCGCGCCTCGCGGCGCAGGCCGTCCGGATGCGCATGAAGCCGCGCCCGTTGCGTACGACGACAACGCACCGATCGTGCTGGATGCGTTCGTGCCGGCCGAGCCGAGCGTGCGCACGCCTGCTGTCGATACACGCACCGGCATCTCGGCGTTCGGTGACGCTGCGCGGCATGCCGTGTCGGATCTCGGCGTCGAGGCCGATGCGCCGATGCATGATGCGGACGGCGAGCATCGGCATGACGCCGATGTCCTAGCCGTGCCGGCATTCGATGCGCCAATTGACTTTGCACCGTGGGAAGACATCGTCAGCCAGCCGGTTTCCGGATTCGGCCTGTCGCATCCAAGCCGCGTTGCCGCACCGCTGTCGGGCACGGGTGAGCCGGCTGCGGCACCCGCGGCTGTCGAAGCGCCCGTGGCCACCGTCACACCCACGGCGAGCAATACGGGGCGCATCGTCGATGCGCAGCATGCAGCAACGGCCGCGGAAATCGTCGGGCAGTTCCGATCGCAATCCGCACCTCCTGCCGAGGCCGCCATATCGGTCGATGCGAAACAAGACGCGCACGCAGCCCACGACGGTGTGAAGGCCGTCCAGCACGTCGCGCCGACCACTCCCCTCCCCGCTTCGTCGATCGCGGCAACGCCAACGCGTCCGCTTGCCGACACGACGCCTGTCGCAGCAGCGACGGCGGCGGCACGGGCCGACGCCGTGACGGGAACGGTCTGGAAGGCAGCGGAACAGCACATCGGCGAAACCGCGCCGCTGCCTTCAGACACGCAACGCGCGGCACCGCCGACACCTGCTACGTCGACCTCCGCGAATGCTGAACCTGCTTCCGTCAATGCCACTGCGCCTGCGTCGTGGACGAAACCGTTGTCCTCTGAACCCTTCGCTGCCGCGCAGGCAGCGCCGGCAGCCGGTGCGTCGTCACACGCCGGTGCCGCGTCCGGCTCTGCTGCAACGGCACTGACGAACACACCAAACGGCATACCTGCCGCCGCAACGCCTTCGTTCGCCGGCGTGACGAACACGGCCTCCGGTTCGCTGTCGCAACCGGCTGCATCGGCTGCATCGGCTGCATCGGCTGCATCGGCCGCGCCCGTTGCCTCGGTTGCGCCGTGCGAGCCGGCGCGTGCCACGGGCACTGCGTACGGTTCCAGCGATCGCGTGCCGGCTGCTGCATCGTCGGCGATCGGCGCCGCGGGTCCGGCATCCGGTAACGTCACGCCGGCACCCGCACCGTTCGCAGCCGCCGCGGTATCCGCGACGGGCGCCTCGGGTATGACCGCCGCGCAGCCTCTCGCGCCGGCTCCGACCGTGGCAGCCTCCTCGGCACCTGCATCGACCGGCCCGTCCTTCGGCGCAATCGCATCGCAACCGGCACCGAGCGCGCCGGTGTCGCTTGCCACCGTGTCTTCGGCCCCGTCGGGTAGCGCATTTACCGCAACGTCGACCGCATCGGCCGCACCGTCGGCAACGCCGTCGAACCGCATGCCCGACGCCTCGGCGATCGGTCGACCGTCCATGTCGACTGGCGCAACACAGATGGCAACCGGCGCCGCGCCCGCCGCCACCGTCCCGGCATCGTCTTCCGGCGCACTCGCCCCGACGAGCACGGTCGCGGCCGCTTCACCCGCTGCGTTCGGCACCGCGCCCGCCGCGACAGGTGGCGCGCTTGCCTCCATCGCCGCAACCACCGCCGCGACGGCTTCGGCCGCGCTCCCTTCGGCGTCGGCATTGCCGGCCTCCTCCGCTCCGGGCGCATCCATCGACGCAGCGATACCGACGCAACCCATCGGGTCCGCCCTGGCGCCGCAGGCCCAGTCGTTCGCCACCCCGCCGGCCCCCGCTGCTTCGCCTGCGAGCTGGTCCATGCCCGGCGCCGGTGCAACATCCGCGACCACCGGCACGGCCATCCCGACCGCGACGACCGCAACGCTTCCCGCACCCACAGTGCCGACCGCAGTCGATACCGCCGCCCCCGCGGAATCGAGCGCCCCGGCCCCCGACGCATCGGCCGCACCCGCGCGCCAGCCGCGCCCGAATGCGTTCGAATTCCACGCACCGGCGTCGTTCAACGTCGAACTGCCGACGCTCGACCTGCTCGAGCCCGCCTCCGACGACGTCGAAACGATCACCGAAGAACACCTCGCGCAGACGGCCCAGGTGATCGAACAGCGCCTGCAGGAGTTCAAGGTGCCGGTGACAGTGGTCGGCGCATCGGCGGGCCCGGTGATCACGCGCTTCGAGATCGAACCTGCGCTCGGCGTGCGCGGCAGCCAGATCGTCGGCCTGATGAAGGACCTGTCGCGCGGCCTCGGCCTCACGTCGATCCGCGTCGTCGAGACGATTCCCGGCAAGACCTGCATGGGCCTCGAGCTGCCGAACGCGAAACGCCAGATGATCCGGCTGTCGGAGATCCTAGAATCGCGCCAGTACCAGCATTCGACGTCGCAGCTGACGATCGCGATGGGCAAGGACATCACCGGCCACCCGGTCGTCACCGATCTCGCGAAGGCGCCGCACATGCTGGTCGCCGGCACGACGGGCTCGGGCAAGTCGGTCGCGATCAACGCGATGATCCTGTCGCTGCTGTACAAGGCGACGCCCGAAGACGTGCGGCTGATCATGATCGATCCGAAGATGCTCGAGCTGTCGGTCTACGAAGGCATCCCGCACCTGCTCGCGCCGGTCGTCACCGACATGAAGCTCGCGGCGAACGCACTGAACTGGTGCGTCGGCGAAATGGAGAAGCGCTACCGGCTGATGTCGGCCGTCGGCGTGCGCAACCTCGCGGGCTTCAACCAGAAGATCCGCGACGCGGAGGCGAAGGAAAAGAAGATCGGCAACCCGTTCTCGCTGACGCCCGACGATCCCGAGCCGCTGTCGAAGCTGCCGCTGATCGTCGTCGTGATCGACGAGCTGGCCGACCTGATGATGGTCGCCGGCAAGAAGATCGAGGAACTGATCGCCCGCCTCGCGCAGAAGGCGCGCGCGGCCGGCATCCACCTGATCCTCGCGACGCAGCGGCCGTCCGTCGACGTGATCACCGGCCTCATCAAGGCGAACATCCCGACGCGCGTCGCGTTCCAGGTGTCGTCGAAGATCGACTCGCGCACGATCCTCGATCAGATGGGCGCCGAATCGCTGCTCGGCCAGGGCGACATGCTGTTCCTGCCGCCGGGCACGGGCTACCCGCAGCGCGTGCATGGCGCGTTCGTCGCCGACGAGGAAGTGCACCGGATCGTCGAATACCTGAAGCAGTTCGGCGAGCCGCAGTACGAGGAAGGGATTCTCGACGGTCCGGCCGCCGACGGTGCGACGCAGGACCTGTTCGGCGAAGCGCCGGACGCGGAAGCCGATCCGCTGTATGACGAAGCGGTCGCGTTCGTCGTGCGCACGCGGCGCGCGTCGATCTCGTCGGTGCAGCGCCAGCTGCGCATCGGCTACAACCGCGCCGCGCGCCTCGTCGAACAGATGGAAGCGGCCGGGCTCGTGTCGCCGATGGGCATCAACGGCAGCCGCGAGGTGCTCGTGCCGGCCGCAGCCGACTGAGCATGGCGGCCGCACGGCCGCCGCCGATCGACACGGGCGCGCCGCACAAGCGGCCGCCCGAACGCAAAGGGCGCTGCCGAGGCAGCGCCCTTTTTACATTGACCGCGATTTATTGCGCGACCGGCACCAGCTTGAAGTCGACCGGGCTGCCCACCGCCACCTTCTGCGGATTCGGGCGGAGCTGCCCCGTTTCGACGTCGCGGCTGAACACGTAGAACGTGTCGCTGTCCTGGTTGCCGACGATCAGCCACTTGCCGGTCGGATCGATCAGGAATTCGCGCGGCGTCTTGCCGAGGCTCGACTGGCGGCCGACGGTCTTCAGCCGGCCGTCGGCCTGGTTCACCGCGTAGATCACGATGTCGTTCACGTCGCCGCGGTTGCTGACGTACAGGAAGCGGCCGTCCGGCGACAGGTGGATCGCGCCGCCGCCGACCTTGCCCTTGAAGCCCGGCACCGTCATCGGCAGCGTCTCGACCGGCGTCAGCTTGCCGGCGTGGTAGCCGAACACCTCGACCGATGCGTTGAGTTCGCTCGTCACGTACGCGAACCGGCCATCGGCGCTGAACACCATGTGACGCGGGCCAGAGCCGGCCTTCACGGGCGTGTAGCGCGTATCGGTCGGGCTGATCAGCCCGCGGCTGCCGTCCACCGTGTAGCGGTAGCCGTAGATCTTGTCCGCACCGAGGTCCTGCACGAACAGGTAGCGCCCATCCGGCGAGAACACCGTCGAGTGCACGTGTGCGCCGTCCTGGCGCCCCTTCACGGGCCCCGTGCCTTCATGATGCACCGTCAGCACGGCCGCGCCGACCGCGCCGCCGTCGCGGATCGGGAACACCGCGAAGCTGCCGCCCGGATCGGCCGCGACCGAGTAGTTGGCCGTGACGAGATACTTGCCGTCCGGCGACAGCGCGAGATAGCAAGGGTCGTTCCCTTCCGACGACACGCGGTCGATGAACGTGAGCGCCCCCGTCTTCGGATCGAAGCTGAACGCGCTGACGCCGCCGCGCTGCGCGGCCGGCCCGTTGTCGCCGGGCAGTTCGTTGACCGCGTATACGGTGCGACCGTCGCGGCTCGGCAACAGATAGGACGGATTCACGGTCTTCGCCGACGACACGGGCGCGACGCTGCCCGTTTTCGTATCGAAGTGGTACACGTAGATTCCGTCGCTGCCGTGCCCCGTATAGGTGCCGACGAGCAGGTTGTAGACGCCGTCGGCCGGTGCCGGCGATTGCTGTGCGAAAGCGTGGGTCGCGGACAGGGAAAGCACGACCGCGAAACCTTTCATCCAGTGAGCGAGCCTAAGCGGGAACCCTCGTGTCGAAGCGCGTGCGTCATGCTCGCGTAAACGGTTGGGCATTGAATCCTCCTTGCATCGAGTCGCTTCAAGTGTTGAGATAGGGCGAAACGCCGGCCGTTCATGCGCTCCGCCGCCCGGCCGAGTATACGGGGCGCGACGCCGGCACGTGAAGCCCGGGCGCCGCAGCCTGCATTGTGAACTCGAATAACCGAAGGACCGCTTGCCCATGCCTGCCCTGATAGAAGACTACGCCCTCGTCGGCGACGGCCACACCGCCGCGCTGATTTCGAAAGACGGCTCCGTCGACTGGCTGTGCTGGCCCCGCTTCGATTCGGGCGCCTGTTTCGCGGCGCTGGTCGGCACCCCCGAGCACGGCCGCTGGCTGCTCGCGCCGGCCGCCGACGCCGCGATCACGCACACGACACGCCGCTACCGCGGCGACACGCTGATCCTTGAAACCGACTACGAAAGCGCCGACGGTGCCGTCACCGTGATCGACTTCATGCCGCCCGGCAACGGCTGGTCGGAGCTCGTGCGGATCGTCGTCGGCCGGCACGGCACGATGAAGATGCGCATGGAACTGGTGTTGCGCTTCGACTACGGTTTCTCGATTCCGTGGGTCACGCAGCTGTCGCGCGAGAACGGCGTGAAGGCAATCGCCGGTCCCGATACGGTCGTGCTGCGCACGCCCGTACCGCTCACCGGCAAGAACCTGCATACGCTCGCCGAATTCACGGTGAGCGCCGACGAGCGCATCCCGTTCTCGCTCAGCTACGCGGCGTCCCACCTGCGGCTGCCGCCCGCGCGCGATTCGCTGTCGATGCTCGCGCGCGCCGAGAACTACTGGCTCGAATGGTCGGGGCGCTGCCAGGTGCAGGGCCGCTACGCGGCGGCCGTGCGCCGCTCGCTGATCACGCTGAAGGCGCTCGCGTACGAGCCGACCGGCGGCATCGTCGCGGCACCCACCACGTCGCTGCCCGAGAAGATCGGCGGCAACCGCAACTGGGACTACCGCTACTGCTGGCTGCGCGACGCGACGATCACGCTGCTCGCACTGATGCGCGGCGGCTACTACGACGAGGCACGCGCGTGGCGCACGTGGCTCGGCCGCGTGATGGCCGGCTCGCCCGAGCAGATCCAGATCATGTACGGGATCGCGGGCGAGCGCCGGCTGCCGGAAATGGAGCTCGACTGGCTGCCGGGCTACCAGGATTCGAAGCCGGTGCGCGTGGGCAACGGCGCCGCGAACCAGCTCCAGCTCGACGTGTTCGGCGAAGTGATGGCCGCGTTGCACCTCGCGCGCGTGGGCGGCCTGCAGGCCGACGACACGGTATGGTCCGTGCAGTGTTCGCTGCTCGACCATCTCGAGAAGATCTGGCAGGAACCCGACGAGGGCATCTGGGAAACGCGCGGCGGCCGCCGCCATTTCACGTTCTCGAAGGTGATGGCATGGGTCGCGTTCGACCGCGCGATCAAGTCGGCCGAGATGTTCCGGCTGCCCGCGTCGCTCGACCGCTGGCGTGCGTTGCGCGACCAAATCCACGCCGACGTGTGCGACAACGCGTGGCATGAAGGCAAACAGGCGTTTGCACAGAGCTACGGCAGCGACGAGCTCGACGCGAGCGTGCTGCTGATGCCGCTGCTCGGCTTCCTGCCGCCGGAAGACCCGCGTGTCGTCGGCACGGTCGACGCGGTCGAGCGGGAATTGCTGCACGACGGGCTCGTGATGCGCTACCGCACGACCGAGTACGACGACGGTCTGCCGCCCGGCGAAGGCACGTTTCTCGCATGCAGCTTCTGGCTGGTCGACAACTACGCGCTGCTCGGCCGGATCGACGACGCGCACCGGCTGTTCAGCCGGCTGCTCGCGCTGTCCAACGACCTCGGGCTGCTCGCCGAGGAATACGACCCGGTCGAAGGCCGGCTCGTCGGCAATTTCCCGCAGGCGTTCTCGCACGTGGCGCTGGTGCATACCGCGATGAACCTGATGCACCACGAAGAGGCAATGGCGCGCGCGGCCGGCCAGCCCGCGCCGGCCGTGGCGACGGGGCGCTGACCGGGGCCGGCGCGGCTTCTTCAGAGATCGTCAATTCACAAAAGTTTGATGAAAAATCGGGGAAATGTTGCATTGCAACATTCATCGTTGTCCGATATGATCGACTCGATTGTCCGGCCGCACTGCAACATGGCCGGTCGCTGACCCACACGGCACGCCGCGACGCCCCACGCCGCCCAGCACCGTCCCCACGCGGGAGTAGTCTGCATGCTTTACCAACTGCACGAATTCCAGCGGGCCATGCTGAGCCCGCTCACGGCCTGGGCCCAGGCCGCCTCCAAGTCGTTCGCCAATCCGTCCAGCCCGTTCTCGCTGATGCCCGGCGCGACGCGGATGGCCGCCGCGTACGAGCTGATGTACCGGCTCGGCAAGGATTACGAGAAGCCCGAATTCAACATTCATCAGATCGTCAAGGACGGCCACAACATCCCGATCGTCGAGCAGACGATCGTCGAGAAGCCGTTCTGCCGGCTGCTGCGCTTCAAGCGCTATTCGGACGACGCCGATGCCGTCACGCAACTGAAGGACGAGCCGGTCGTGCTGGTCTGCGCGCCACTGTCGGGCCACCACTCGACACTGCTGCGCGACACCGTGCGCACGCTGCTGCAGGATCACAAGGTGTACATCACCGACTGGATCGACGCGCGGATGGTGCCGGTCGAGGTCGGCCCGTTCCACCTGCACGACTACATCGCGTACATCCAGGAATTCATCCGCCACATCGGCGCGCGCAACCTGCACGTGATCTCCGTGTGCCAGCCGACGGTGCCGGTGCTCGCGGCGATCTCGCTGCTGGCGAGCCGCGGCGAGGACACGCCGCTCACGATGACGATGATGGGCGGCCCGATCGACGCGCGCCGCAGCCCGACGTCGGTGAACTCGCTCGCGACGCAGCACTCGACCGCGTGGTTCGAGAACAACGTGATCCACACGGTGCCGGCGAACTATCCGGGCGAAGGCCGCCACGTGTATCCGGGCTTCCTGCAGCACACGGGCTTCGTCGCGATGAACCCGGAACGTCACGCGCAATCGCACTGGGACTTCTACCAGAGCCTGCTGCGCGGCGACGAGGAAGACGCCGAGGCGCACCGCCAGTTCTACGATGAGTACAACGCGGTGCTCGACATGGCCGCCGAGTATTACCTGGAAACGATCCGCGTCGTGTTCCAGGAATTCCGGCTCGCGGAAGGCACGTGGGATGTCGCAGGCGAGCGCGTGCGTCCGCAGGACATCAAGCACACCGCGCTGATGACGATCGAGGGTGAGCTGGACGACATCTCGGGCAGCGGCCAGACGCACGTCGCGCACGAGCTGTGCACGGGCATCCCGCAAGACGACCGCCGCAGCCTGACCGCCGAGAAGTGCGGTCACTACGGGATCTTCTCGGGTCGCCGCTGGCGCACGATCATCTACCCGCAACTGCGCGACTTCATCCGCGAGCATGCGCCGGAGCCGAAGAACGGCGCGACGAAGACACCCGCCGATGCACCGATCGTGACGTCGCTCGCCGCTGTGCCGACCAGCAAGCCTCAGCCCGAAACGACACGCGCCACCGCCGCGAAGCGCACGCGCGCGAAGGTACCGGCCGCGACGGTAGCGCCCGCCAGGACGGCAGCCACGAAGGCCGCGCCGGCCGCGAAGCGCGCGGGCAGCACGCGCACCAAGCCCGTTCGCACGCGCAAGGCCGCCTGACGTTCCGCGTTCCGACGCAAAAACGCCGCCGTTGCTTTGCGCACGGCGGCGTTTTCCTATCCGGCGGCCGCTGGGCCGCGTGTCGGCGTGTCGGCGTGTCGGCGTGTCGGCGTGTCGGCGTGTCGGCGTGTCGGCTTAGCGTCGCAGCAGATACGCGAGCAGCACCTCGGTATTCATCCTGACCATCTCCGCGCGCTCGTCGGCTTCGCTGAAGTCGCGGCCGAGCGTCGCAGCGAGCGTGAAGCGGTTCGACACGATGTAGTAGCCGAGCCCCGACAGCGTCACGTAGAAGTGCAGCGGATCGACGTCGCCGCGGAACAGCCCGGCCTTCTGGCCGCGCATCAGCACGTTGCCGAGCTTCGCGACGATCGGCGACATCATCTCGCGGATCCGCGTCGACTTGTGCAGGTAGCGCGCTTCGTGCAGATTCTCGTTGTTGATGAGCCGCAGCAGCTCCGGATGATCGCGGTAGTAATCCCACACGAAATGCGCGAGCCGCGTGACGGCTTCGACGGGCGCGACGCCATCGAGATCGAGCACGCGCTCGGCCTCGGTCAGCGCGGAGAACGCGTGTTCGAGCACGGCCGTAAACAACTGCTCCTTGCTGCCGAAGTAGTAATAGAGCATGCGCTCGTTGGTTTCGGCCCGGCGCGCGATCTGGTCGACGCGTGCGCCGAACAGCCCTCCACTCGCGAACTCTTCGGCTGCCGCCATCAGGATGCGGCGGCGCGTACCTTCAGGATCTCTTTTGATTTTTGGCTGATTCATGGTGGCGTTTTGCTATGTGAGCCGCGTGATCCGGACCGGCACCCCCACCGCCTCGGCGCCGATCGCCCTGGAACGGGCGCGCCGCGTGCGGCCGCCCTCCTGCTGAGCCCCTGCAAAAAAGCGGTTCGATTATGCGCACAGACGGCCTCCAGCGCAATGCGGGAAATCGGCGATAATTGAGGTTTGGCAAACCTTTCCGGCCGCACCACACACGGCCGAGAGCCGTTCGGCGTTGCTGCGCCCGTTGTCACCGTGACCGATTCCAAGACCCTCGCGGATCGCATCGAAGATCTGCTTCCCCAAACGCAATGCACGAAGTGCGGCTATGACGGCTGCCGTCCGTACGCCGACGCGATCGCCGCCGGCAACGCGAACTACAACCAGTGCCCGCCCGGCGGCGCCGAAGGCATCGCACGCCTCGCGAACCTGCTCGGCAAGCCCGTGATCCCGCTGAACCCCGTCAACGGCACCGAGCATCCACGCGCCGTTGCATTCATCGACGAAAGCCTGTGCATCGGCTGCACGCTGTGCATGCAGGCTTGCCCGGTCGACGCGATCGTCGGCGCGCCGAAACAGATGCACACGATCATCGAATCGCTGTGCACGGGCTGCGACCTGTGCGTGCCGCCCTGCCCGGTCGACTGCATCGCCATGGTCCCCGTGACCGGCGAGCGCACCGGCTGGGACGCGTGGTCGCAGGAACAGGCGGACGCCGCGCGCGAGCGCCACGACCGCCGGCTCGCGCGCCAGCGTCGCGAGCGCGAGGCCGCCGAAGCGCGCGCTGCCGCGCGCCGCGCGGCCAGCGCCGGTGCGGCCAAGGCGGCGCCGGCCGCGGAAGAACCCGGCACGCAACCGCGCACACCGGGCGCCGCGCCGGCCGATGACGCCGACGCGAAGAAACGCGCGATCATCGCCGCCGCGCTCGAACGCGCACGCAAGAAGAAGGAAGAACTGTCCGAGCAAGGCGCCGGGCCGAAGAACACCGAAGGCGTGAGCGCGGCCGTGCAGGCGCAGATCGATGCGGTCGAAGCGCGCCGCCAGCGGCTCGCCGAACAGCAGGCGCAGCGCGACGCCGAGGCCGCGGCAGCCGGTGACGATCCCGACGATCCGGACCACGACGACGACCGGAACGGCCCGTCCGCGCCGCCTGACAAGAACCGTCCATGAACGCCACCAAACGACGCGCGATCTACGAAACGCTGCAAAGCCTCAATCCGCATCCGACCACCGAGCTCGAATACACGACGCCGTTCGAGTTGCTGATCGCGGTGATGCTGTCCGCACAGGCGACCGACGTGTCGGTCAACAAGGCGATGCGGAAGATGTTTCCGGTCGCGAATACCCCGCGACAAATCGTCGCGCTCGGTGAAGAAGGCGTCTCCGACTACATCAAGACGATCGGCTTGTACCGTACCAAGGCAAAGAACGTGGTCGCGACGTGCAACATCCTGCTCGAGCGCTACGACGGAGAAGTGCCGGCCGATCGCGAAGCGCTCGAGAGCCTGCCGGGTGTCGGCCGCAAGACCGCGAACGTCGTGCTGAACACCGCGTTCGGCCAGCCGACGATCGCTGTGGACACGCACATCTTTCGCGTCGCGAATCGCACGGGGCTCGCACCGGGCAAGGACGTGCGGGCTGTCGAGGCCGCGCTCGAGAAGTTCACGCCGAAGGAATTCCTGCAGGACGCGCATCACTGGCTGATCCTGCACGGGCGCTATGTGTGCAAGGCGCGCAAGCCCGAATGCTGGCACTGCGCGATCGAGCCGCTGTGCGAATTCCGGCCGAAGACACCGCCGCCGAACGAGTGAGCGTCAGCCGCGGCCGACGGGTCGCGCGCATTGCAACCGGCCGGCTCCATTGCGGCGCCGGCGGCTTCCCCCTTTTCCTGCTATGCGTTGGACGTCGCCGTCGCGTCGTCGGCCGCTGCGCCGCCCGCGCGCACGAGCGCCAGCACGGCCGCGAGGATCGCGACGCCGCCGGCCCACTGCAGCGGCGACAGCGCCTCGCCGAACAGCAGCGCCGCGAGCGCGACGGTCACGACCGGTTCGAGCGTCGACAGCATCGACGTGCGCGCGGCGCCCAGCCGCTCGAGCCCGGCGAAGAACGCGAGCATCGCGGCGACCGTCGACACCAGCGCGATCGCGAGCATCGACGCCCAGCCGGCGGCCGTCGCCGGCCAGCGCGGCGGCGCGCCGAATGCCGCGGTCCGCACGACCGCGATCGCGACGAGCGTCGCGGTCGCCGACAGGCAGATGATCGCGGTGGTCGCGAGCGGATCGACACCGCGTGTCGCCTTCGTGCCGCCGACGATGTACAGCGAATAGATCACCGCGGCGGCGAGCGCAAGCGCGATGCCGAGCGGCTCGCCATGCCCGCCGCCGACCATCAGCGCGGAGCCCGCGACACAGAGCACGAGCGCGACCGCCTTCGCGCGCGTGAGGCGCTCGCCGAGCCACCAGGCGGCAAGCAGCGTGACGAAGGCCGGATACAGGTACAGCAGCAATGCGACGAGGCTCGCCTGCGCATGCTGGAGCGCGCTGAAATAGCAGAACGACTGTCCGACGTAGCCGAGCGCGCCCATCGCCACGAGCGGCGCGAGCCTGCGGCCGCGCGGCCATGCGACATCGCGGTGCCGGGCGATCGCGGCGAGGATCGCGCCGCCGATCGCGAATCGCACGATCAGCAGCCCGAGCACGTCGACGCCGGCCGCATATGCATAGCGGCCGAAGATCGCCATCGCGCCGAATGCGGTGGCGGACAGCGCGACATAGAGCGCGCCCCGAAGCGCGACGGACGATGAACGGGGGGTGGCGGACATGATGAGCGGCGCAAGCGCGACGACGGGAATCGTCGGAGTGTAGCGGCGCGGCGGCCGGCAGCCTAGCCCCCGCTTACCCGTTGCGCCCTGGCTGCGACCGACGCGGCCCGCCTTGCGCGACGGGGCGCGCCCCGCTCGCGCGCCACCCGCCGCCAGCACCGTGCGCCGACCCGGCGTACAATGCCCGACGCGGCATGAGGCCGCCCGAATCACGACGTTTCCCCCACCATGTTCAATCCGAGTCGCGACGAAGTCCGTCGCTTTTTCACCGAGACCTGGCGCAAGCAGCGCGCCGGCGAGATCCTGACGCCGCTGGAAGCGATGGCCGCCGACTGGATCGTCGAGCACCCCGAATACCACGACGACCTCGCAGACGCCGACGGCGCCGCCGCGCGCAACTACACGCCCGAGGAAGGCCGCACGAACCCGTTCCTGCACCTGTCGATGCACCTCGCGATCAGCGAGCAGCTGTCGATCGACCAGCCGCCCGGCATCCGCGCCGCGCACGACAAGCTGGCCGCGAAGCTCGACTCGACCCACGACGCGCAGCACGTGATCATGGAATGCCTCGGCGAGACGATCTGGGAAGCACAGCGCACCGGCACGCCACCCGATACGGACGCGTACCTGCAGCGCATCCTGCGCCGCGCGTCGCGCGACTGAGCGCCGCACACAAAAAAATACCCCGCCGTGGCGGGGTATTCTTGCTGCACGAACCGGGCAGGCCGGGCGCGCTTACTTCTTGAAGACGAGATCGGTCTCTTTGAGCGACTCGATGTAGGCCGCGATGTCCTTCATGTCGCTGACCGACAGGTTCTGGACCTGCGCCTGCATGATCGCGTTGTTGCGACCGAGCAGCGGGTTCGTCAGCCCCATCTGGTACTGGCGCATCGCCCACACGAGGTAGTCGGCGTGCTGGCCCGCGAGGCGCGGATACTCGGCGTTGATCGGCTTGTTCAGCTGCGCGCCGTGGCAGGCCGCGCAGTTATGCGATTCGACCAGCTCCTTGCCCTTCGTGGTGTCCGCCGCATGCGCGGTACCGATCGCGAGGCCGGCCGCCAGTGCAACCGCCGCCGTCTTGAATGCGTTGTTCATGAATGCTCCTGTCCCGCCGGTCAGATCGGCGGCGCGCGCTTTACTTGTAGGGATTGTCCTTCGTGTCGGCCTTCTGGGCGGCATAGTAGGCCGCCAGATCCGCGATGTCCTGGTCCGTCAGCGAACCGGCGATCGCATTCATCGACGGGAAGTGACGATCCTTCTTGCGGTAGGCCTTCAGCGCGTTCTCGAGGTATTGCTGGTTCTGGCCGCCGAGGACGGGCACCCGGTAGACCTCCGGGTACGCCGCGCGGTAATCCTGGATGCCGTGGCAACCGATGCACATGGCGGCCTTGCTTGCCCCGTCCTTCGGGTTGCCGACCACACCGGCCGCCTGCGCGCTGCCCGCGAGCGCCACGAGCGCTGCGACAACGACGTGTTTGCCGACGAATTTGTTCATAGCTCTTGTAACCTAGCTTGAGGGGAAACTGGCGCCGAAGCGGCAACGGCCCGCGCCGTTTTGCTTATCGGATCGCCACGCAGGCCAAAAAAAACGGCCAGATTGTACCGCGTCGGCGGGGAATGCGTCCATATGGCGCCCCGGTCCGCCCCGCCGCAGCCCCGCCGCAGCCCCGCAACGATACGTGGCCCCGGTCCAACCGGACAGCCCTTCTGACTTATACTGGGTTTTTTTGCGATTAAGAAGAGCGCCGCCATGCGTTTCGAAGGATCCTCGCACTACGTCGCCACCGACGACCTGAAGCTCGCGGTCAACGCCGCGCTGACGCTGCAACGCCCGCTGCTGATCAAGGGCGAGCCCGGCACCGGCAAGACCATGCTCGCCGAGGAAGTGGCCGCCGCGCTCGACATGCCGCTGTTGCAGTGGCACATCAAGTCGACGACGAAGGCGCAGCAGGGCCTGTACGAATACGACGCGGTATCGCGGCTGCGCGACTCGCAGCTCGGCGACGAGCGCGTGAAGGACATCTCGAACTACATCGTGAAAGGCGTGCTGTGGCAGGCGTTCGACGCCGAGCGCCCGAGCGTGCTGCTGATCGACGAGATCGACAAGGCCGACATCGAATTCCCGAACGACCTGCTGCGCGAGCTCGACCGGATGGAATTCCACGTGTACGAGACGCGCGAGACCGTGCGCGCGAAGCACCGCCCGCTCGTGATCATCACGTCGAACAACGAGAAGGAACTGCCCGACGCGTTCCTGCGCCGCTGCTTCTTCCACTACATCCAGTTCCCCGATGCGTCGACGATGCAGAAGATCGTCGATGTCCACTTCCCGAACATCCGCGAGGAACTGCTGCACGCGGCGCTCCAGAGTTTCTTCGAGTTGCGCGGCGTGTCGGGGCTGAAGAAGAAGCCGTCGACGTCCGAGCTGCTCGACTGGCTGAAGCTGCTGCTCGCCGAAAACATCCCGGCCGATGCGCTGCGCGGCGCCGACGCGAAGCAGATCGTGCCGCCGCTCGCGGGCGCGCTGCTGAAGAACGAGCAGGACCTGAGCCTGCTCGAGCGGCTCGTCTACATGAACCGGCACAACCGGTAATCCACCCGCGAAGGCCCGGCCATGCTGCTCAATTTCTTCTACGCGCTGCGCGCAGCCAAGCTGCCCGTCTCGGTGAAGGAATACCTGACGCTGCTCGAATCGCTGAAGGCCGGGCTGATCTCGCCGTCGATCGACGCGTTCTACTTCCTCGCGCGAATGACGCTCGTCAAGGACGAGCAGTACTTCGACAAGTTCGACCAGGCGTTCGGCGCGTATTTCCACGGCGTGTCCGCGCTGCCGTCCGACGCGTTCGACCTTCCGCTCGACTGGCTCGAGAAGCGCCTCGAGCGCGAGCTGTCGCCGGAAGAAAAGGCGCAGATCGAAGCGATGGGCGGGCTCGACAAGCTGATGGAGCGCCTGAAGGAACTGCTCGACGAGCAGAAGGAACGCCACGAAGGCGGCAACAAGTGGATCGGCACCGGCGGCACGTCGCCGTTCGGGCACGGCGGCTACAACCCCGAGGGCATGCGCATCGGCGGCCCGTCGAACGGCAACCGCACCGCGGTCAAGGTGTGGGAAGCGCGCGCGTACCGCGACTACGACGATTCGGTCGAGATCGGCACGCGCAACATCAAGGTCGCCTTGCGGCGCCTGCGCCGCTTCGCGCGCGAAGGCGCGGCCGAGGAGCTCGACCTGCCCGGCACGATCCGCAGCACGGCCGCGAACGCCGGCTGGCTCGACCTGCGGATGGTGCCCGAGCGCCACAACAACGTGAAGGTGCTGATGCTGCTCGACGTCGGCGGCTCGATGGACGACCATATCAAGCGCACCGAGGAACTGTTCTCGGCCGCGAAGGCCGAGTTCAAGCACCTCGAGTTCTACTACTTCCACAACTGTGTGTACGACCACCTGTGGAAGAACAACCGCCGCCGTCACGCGGAGCGCACCGCGACGTGGGACGTGCTGCACAAGTTCACGCCCGACTACAAGCTGATCTTCGTCGGCGACGCGACGATGAGCCCGTACGAGGTGCTGCAGCCCGGCGGCTCGGTCGAATACAACAACCCGGAAGCCGGCGCCGTATGGCTGCGCCGCCTCGCCGACCAGTTCCCCCACCATGCCTGGCTGAACCCCGAGCCCGAGCGGCTATGGGAATACCGGCAATCGGTCGCGGTGATCCGCGACCTGCTCGGCCAGCGCATGTATCCGCTGACGCTCGCGGGCCTCGAAACCGCGATGCGCGCACTCAGCAAGTAACGAACCCACCCTGCAGACACGAAGGCCGCGTCCGAGCGGCCTTCCCCGGAGATAGCATGAACCCTTCGCCCACCGCGAGCGCTGGCCGCGCCGGCGGCCGCCGCTTTTTCACCGATACGTCCGTCTCCGCGCTCGTCGCCGGCTTCGTCGCGATGATGACGGGCTACACGAGCTCGCTCGTGCTGATGTTTCAGGCCGGCCGCGCCGCGCACCTGACCGATGCGCAGATCTCGTCGTGGATCTGGGCGCTGTCGATCGGCATGGCATTGACGACGATCGGCCTGTCGCTGCGCTTTCGCGCACCGGTCGTGGTCGCCTGGTCGACGCCCGGCGCCGCGCTGCTGATCGCGTCGCTGCCCGGCGTGCCGTATGCCGAGGCGATCGGCGCGTTCGTCGTGTGCGCGCTGCTGCTGACGGCCGTCGGCGTGAGCGGGCTGTTCGACACGCTGATGCGGCGCATTCCGGCCGGCATCGCGGCCGCGTTGCTCGCGGGCATCCTGTTCGAGATCGGCATCGAGATCTTCCGCGCCGCGCAGTTCCAGACCGCGCTCGTGCTCGCGATGTTCTTCACGTATCTGATCGTCAAGCGGCTCGCACCGCGCTATGCGATCGTCACGACGCTGATCGTCGGCACCGCGGTGGCCGGCGGCCTCGGCCTGCTCGACTTCAGCCGCTTCCACATCGCGCTCGCGCAACCGGTGTTCACGATGCCCGCGTTCTCGATCGCATCGATCGTCAGCATCGGCATCCCGCTGTTCGTCGTCGCGATGGCGTCGCAGAACGTGCCGGGCATCGCGGTGCTGCGCGCGGACGGCTATTCGACGCCGTCGTCGCCGCTGATCGCGACCACCGGCCTCGCATCGCTGCTGCTCGCACCGTTCGGTTCGCACGGCGTGAACCTCGCGGCGATCACCGCCGCGATCTGCACGGGCCCCGAAGCGCACGAGGATCACGCGAAGCGCTACACGGCCGCCGTGTGGTGCGGCACGTTCTATTTGATCGCCGGAATCTTCGGCGCGACGATCGCCGCGCTGTTCGCGGCGCTGCCGAAGGCGCTCGTCGTGTCGGTCGCCGCGCTCGCGCTGTTCGGCTCGATCATGAGCGGGCTTGCGAACGCGATGCAGGACGTGAAGCAGCGCGAAGCCGCGCTCGTCACGTTCATGGTCACCGCATCGGGACTCACGCTGCTGTCGATCGGCTCGGCGTTCTGGGGGCTCGTCGCGGGGATCGTCACGCAGGTGATCCTGAATGCACGGCGGCCCGCGTGACGCGGCGCGCCGACCACCGCGACGCACGTCGGGCATGCCAAAACGTGCGCGACACGAATCGGGCCTAAAATGATGGATCGGAGGCGGCATCCGGTGCCGCCTCGCTTCGCCGCCGCGCTCGCGCGGCCCGTGAGAACCCGGCGCCCCGCGCCCTTCTTCCGAATCGCCATGACTACCGCACTCGACCAGCTGAAGCAGTACACGACCGTCGTCGCCGACACGGGCGATTTCCAGCAGCTTGCGCAATACAAGCCGCAGGACGCGACCACGAACCCGTCGCTGATCCTGAAGGCCGTCCAGAAGGACGCGTACAAGCCGATCCTCGAGAAAACCGTCCGCGATCACCGCAACGAAAGCACCGATTTCATCATCGACCGCCTGCTGATCGCATTCGGCACCGAGATCCTGAAGCTGATCCCGGGCCGCGTGTCGACCGAGGTCGACGCGCGCCTGTCGTTCGACACGCAGCGCTCGATCGACAAGGGTCGCGAACTCATCAAGCTGTACGAAGCCGCCGGCATCGGCCGCGAGCGCATCCTGATCAAGCTCGCGTCGACGTGGGAAGGCATTCGCGCGGCCGAAGTGCTGCAGAAGGAAGGGATCAAGTGCAACATGACCCTGCTTTTCTCGCTCGTGCAGGCCGCCGCGTGCGCGGAAGCCGGCGCGCAGCTGATCTCGCCGTTCGTCGGCCGCATCTACGACTGGTACAAGAAGCAGGCCGGCGCCGATTGGGATGAAGCGAAGAACGGCGGCGCGAACGACCCGGGCGTGGAGTCGGTGCGCCGCATCTACACGTACTACAAGACGTTCGGCTACAAGACCGAAGTGATGGGCGCGAGCTTCCGCACGACGAGCCAGATCACCGAGCTCGCGGGCTGCGACCTGCTGACGATCAGCCCCGACCTGCTGCAGAAGCTGCACGACAGCAACGACACGGTCGAGCGCAAGCTGTCGCCGGACGCGCTGCACGACAAGCCGGCCGAGCGCGTCGCGATCGACGAGGCGTCGTTCCGCTTCCAGCTGAACGACGAGGCGATGGCGACGGAAAAACTGTCCGAAGGCATCCGCGTGTTCGCCGCCGATGCGGTAAAGCTCGAGAAGCTGATCGACGCGCTGCGCTGAGCCGCACTGCACGTCGGCGCTGTCAGTTGAACTGTCAGCAAGCCTGACAACAGCCGTCAGCAAGCGCTGCGAACGGCCGCGAACAACGTGTTCGCGGCCGTTTTATTTTTCATTCCATCGTCAGGCGCGCGCACTACAATCCACGTCACGAGTGCGCCGGCCGCATCCTGGTGCGCTCTTCCCGGTCAATCTTGGAAGTACCCGGGCCGGCACCGACACGCCGGCCCGGTCAACAGGAGACAACGATGCAAGTCCAACCGTATCTGACGTTCTACGGCCGCGCGGAAGAAGCCCTTCAGTTCTACGAAAAGGCGCTCGGCGCGAAGACGATGTTCAAGATGCATTTCAAGGATGCGCCGCCGAATCCCGATTACCCGATGACGCCGGAGATGGCCGACAAGGTGATGCATGCGAGCTTCACGATCGGCGACTCGATGATCATGTGCTCGGACGGCGACTGCAGCCAGCCAGGCGGCGGCACGCACGCCGGCTATTCGCTGTCGCTGAACCCGGCGACGGTCGAGGAAGGCCGGAAGCTGTTCGATGCGCTCGCCGACGGCGGCGAAGTGACGATGCCGTTCGGCAAGACGTTCTGGGCGCTCGGCTTCGGGATGGCGAAGGATCGCTTCGGCGTGCACTGGATGGTCAACGTCGAGGATCTGTCGCAGCGCGAGGATCTCGCCAAACGCGCACAGGGCTGACGCCAGCGAAAACGCCCGCCGCTTCGCAGCGGCGGGTGTTGTTGTTGTGGCGCGATGCGCGGCCCGCGGCCGCGCCGCCCGTATCAGCCCTCAACGACGTCGAGATAGTCTTCCGGCCGCGTGCGGTCCTCCGCATGCGCCATGCCCATCGCGCGCACCAGCACGCTCACCACCACCGCCACCACCAGGTTCACGACCAGCGACCACACGGCCGCGTAGCCGGGAATCGCGACACCGAACAGGTGGATCGTGAAGATCGAGCTGGCCAGCTTCAGCGAGATCGCCATCCACGTACCGCACACGATGCCGGCCGCCCAGCCCGCCAGCAGGCCGCGATGGTCGAGCACGCGCGTGTACAGGCCGAGCACGATCGCGGGCAGCGTCTGGATGATCCAGATCCCGCCCAGCAGCTGCAGCTGGATCGCGTAGGTCAGCGGCAGCCCGAGGATGAACGCGACCGCGCCGACCTTCACGATCAGCGACACGAGCTTCGCGACGTGCGTCTCCTGGTCGTGCGACATGTTGCGGTTCACGAACTCGCGGTGGATGTTGCGCGTGTACAGGTTCGCGGCCGCGATCGACATGATCGCCGCCGGCACCAGCGCGCCGATGCCGATCGCCGCGAACGCGACGCCGACGAACCACGACGGGAAGTACTCGAGGAACAGCGCGGGCACCGCGAAGTTCGGGCCGAACGCCTTGAAGTACGGCGCGTACTGCGGCATGTCCTTCACGCCCGAGGCGAGCGCCATGTAGCCGAGCAGCGCAAGCAGGCCGAGCACGAACGAGTACGCGGGCAGCATCGCCATGTTGCGGCGGATCGAGTTGCCGGACGACGACGACAGGATCGCCGTCACCGAGTGCGGATACAGGAACAGCGCGAGCGCCGAGCCGATCGCGAGCGTCGCGTACGCGCTGTAGCCGTTCAGGCTCATCGCGTCGGGCGCCTTCAGCAGCAGCTTCGCGGGCGGCACGCTCGCGAAGATGTGCCCGAAGCCGCCGAGCTTCGCCGGGATCACGATGACCGCAGCGGCAATCGTGATGTAGATCAGGATGTCCTTGACGATCGCGATCATCGCGGGCGCGCGCAGGCCCGACGTGTACGTGTACGCGGCGAGGATCGCGAACGCGATGATGAGCGGCAGGTCGCCGACGAAGCCGGTCGTGTCGAAGCCGAGCGCGCCGATCACGACTTCGATGCCGACGAGCTGCAGCGCGATGTACGGCATCGTCGCGAGGATGCCCGTCACCGCGATCGCGAGCGCGAGCATCCGGCTGCCGTAGCGCGCGTTCACGAAGTCGGCGGCCGTCACGTAGCCGTGCCGCTTCGCGATGCTCCACAGTTTCGGGAACACGACGAACGCGAACGGATAGATCAGGATCGTGTAAGGCAGCGCGAAGAAGCCCATCGCGCCGGCGCCGAACACGAGCGCGGGCACCGCGACGAACGTATAGGCCGTATAGAGATCGCCGCCGAGCAGGAACCACGTGACGATCGTGCCGAAGCGGCGTCCGCCGAGGCCCCATTCGTCGAGATGGGCGAGATCGCCGCGCCGCCAGTTCGCGGCCAGAAAACCGATGATCGTGACGCCGATGAACAGCAGGACGAAGACGAAGGTTGCGCCGAGATTCATCGCGCACCTCCTTGCGGGCCGCTCGCCTTCCACGCGTTCCTGGTCTTGAAGTACACGAACGCGGTAATCACCGCGCTGATGAAGACCCACAGCAGCTGGTACCAGTAGAAAAACGGAAAACCGAACAACTGCGGTTCGATCTTGCTGTACGACGGTACCCAGACCATCGCGATCAGCGGCAGTACCAGTAGCCAGAGCCAGCGCTTGGCGGCTCGGTTGGCGTCGGCATCGTGAGCCATGACGTCTCCTCTTGTTTCCCGGTTATCGATCTTGTTGAGCGGGTACGGCACCGAGAGGAGCGCAAAACGGGTAGGCTGCGGCTCCCCTGGCTTCGCGCCAGTATAGGAGCCGCGAGCGCGCGGTCAAGCGGGGGCGAACCCGAGGTGATCCGCCCCCAGTCGCGCGGTTGCACCGGCATGCGGCCGGCGCATGAGCGTCAGATCGCGAACGCGGATTCGCGTGCGCCCGTCGTTTCTTTCAAAGCTTTCACCCACTTGCGCGCGGGCAGCTTCAGCGTGTCCTCGATCAGCTTCGCGCGTGCTTCCAGCTGCGCGAACGACACGTCGAGCGCGGGGCCCGAGAACGCGATCGCGATCCGGTTGCCGTCGTGCACTTCCGGCAGCGCGATCACGCGATGATCGAATGCCGCGTTCAGGTGCTTCATATTGCGCACGAAGCTCGGATGGTCGCCGAACAGGTTGATCGTCGCGATGCCCGCGTCGGCGAGGCAGCCGCGCACCGCGCGGTAGAACGCGACGCTGTCGAGCACCGGGCCGCGCGCGGTCGCGTCGTACAGGTCGATCTGCAGCGCGCCCGTGGTGCCGCGATTGGCCGGATCGTTGACGAAATCCCATGCGTCGGCTTCGTGCACGACGAGGCGGTCGTCATCGGGCGGCAGCGCGAACATCGTGCGCGCCGCGACGATCACGGCCGGATTCAGTTCGACGGCCTCGACCTTCGCGTGCGGCAGGAAGCGGTGCGAGAACTTGGTCAGCGCGCCGGTGCCGAGGCCGAGCTGGACGATCCGCTTCGGCGTTTCGAGGAACAGCAGCCACGCCATCATCTGCTGCGCGTATTCGAGTTCGATGGCGAGCGGCTTCGAGATCCGCATTGCGCCCTGCACCCATTCGGTACCGAAGTGCAGGAAACGCACGCCGCGCTCTTCCGAGAACGTGACGGGCGCGAAGCGCGGCTTGCGCGGCGCGTCGAGGACGGGCACGTCGTCGTGTTCGTCGATCTCCGGGCGGCGCTTCACGCGCGGCGGCTGGAGCTTGTCGGAACCGTTGTAGGCGGACGCCTTGCGTTGCTTGAACGCGCGCGCCTCGGCGGATGCGCGCTTGATGAGTCGGGTCATGATTGAATCTCGCTGGGTAATGCTGGATGAGCGGACGAGAGGATAGCATTGGTGGAGGGCCGGCCATGACGGGCCCACTCGCGCTCATGCATGACGCCCCATCCCGTCGGCACTACGCTACATCCAGCAATCGATGGAGGGCACATGACCTCGAACGACAGGAAGATCTGGTTTCCGGCAAAGCGCTACGGATGGGGATGGGGTTTGCCGGTCGCATGGCAGGGGTGGGTCGTGTTGCTCCTGTTCGCGATCGGGATCGTCGTCGCCGCATGGATTCTGCCGCCGCAACGATCGCCGCTTGCATACGGCGCCTGCATCGTGGTGCTGGTCGCGCTGCTGACCGCCGTTTGCTGGCTCAAGGGCGAGAAGCCTCGGTGGAGATGGGGCAAGGACGATTGATCGTCTGGCGCGATACGTACGCGACGCACGCGGAACGGCCGAATTGTCCCAAGTCTCCACGCGACGCAAGAATGTGAAGGAACGGCCGCGGGCCGGAATATCGCATGCGCGCTCGCGTTCCACACCACGCACTCAAATGCCGAACCGACATCCGCTGTCGGCGTTCGCCGCCTGCCTGCCCCGCTCCTGACGCCGCGTACGAACGGCTGCACCGTGCTGCCGCGCGCGCCTTGAAATATACCCAAATAGGGATAAATTCGTCGATGGATCCATACACCAGACCGCTCTACTGGCTCGGCTCGGCGCGCAAGGACCTGAAGGCGATGCCCGAAACCGTGCAGGACACGTTCGGCTATGCGCTGTACCTGGCACAGACGGGACGCAAGCACGATCAGGCCAAGCCATTGAGAGGATTCGGATCGGCCGGTGTGCTCGAGATCGTGGAATCGGAAGACAACGGCGCGTACCGTGCCGTATATACGGTGAAGCTCGGGAACAGCGTGTACGTGCTGCACTGCTTCCAGAAAAAATCATCGAGCGGCATCGCGACACCGAAGCCGGCCGGCGACCTGATCCGCGAACGTCCGAAAGCGGCCGAAGCTCACGCAAAGGGAGAAAAGCGATAATCGAAATCGAACAGGGCAGCGGAAACGTCTACGCTGATCTGGGTATGCGCGATGCCGACGAAATGCGTGTGAAGGCCCAGCTCGCCGCCAAGATCGCGGAGATCATCAAGGCCCGCAAATGGACGCAGCAACACGCGGCCCGGTTGCTTGGCATGACGCAGCCGAAGCTGTCGAACATGCTGCGCGGGCAGTTTCGCGGTGTGAGCGAAACGAAGATGCTCGAATGTCTGGCGAAGCTCGGGCGCGACGTGCAGATTGTCGTCGGGCCGGACCGTCAGTCGGACGTCGAAGGGCACATCGAAGTCGTGTTCGCCGCCTGACGAGGCACGGCGAGCGGCACGCTCATGATTCCGTGGAGCGGCCGATCCCGAAGTGATGCGCAGCCGTGACACGGTCACGGCAGCCGAAGTGGCTCCCGCTGCGCGACCCGGCTGCGTCGCCAAGTCGGATGACAGCCCCGCATGACGCAAACGGCGCAAGCCGCCGTAACGCCGCGGATCGTCAAACTCCCGCCACAGCACTCAAGTTGTATATACATTAATAATTTCAACCGACCGTTCCGATTCCTGCGCCGAATGTCATTTCACGCGCAAGGCCCGTCGAATAGGAAGGTGTGCTGCGTGCTGTCAGCGAAAACCCCACTTCTGTCACTCTCTCCAATTCGTTATCTTGTATATACAACTAGGCTGATGAAACAGCCCGGTTGAATGTGCTGCGCCCTGCCAGGGCGCGCTGACGATCCTATTTGAAATTCCAAGTCGATGAAGAAGCTTGCCCTGTGCATCGCGATCCTGGCGATCGCAACCTCCGCCTCCGCCAAGGAGTGGTCCACCGTCCGGTTCGGCGTCGATGCGAGTTATGCACCGTTCGAATCGAAGAGCACGGACGGCAAGCTGGTCGGCTTCGACATCGATCTGGGCAACGAGATCTGCAAGCGCCTGAACGCGAAGTGCGCGTGGGTCGAGAGCGCGTTCGACGGCATGATCCCGGCGCTGAAGGCACGGAAGTTCGACGGCGTGCTGTCGTCGATGTCGATGACGCCGCAGCGCGAAGCGCAGATCGCATTTTCGACGAAGCTGTTCCACACGCCGACGCGGCTCGTCGCGAAGAAGGGCGCGAATCTGAAACCCACGCCGGAATCGCTGAAGGGCAAGACGATCGGCGTCGAGCAGGGAACGATCCAGGAAGCGTACGCGAAGGCGAACTGGGCGCCGCTGGGCGTGCAGATCGTGCCGTACCAGGATCAGGACCAGGTGTATGCGGATCTGGTCTCGGGCCGTCTCGACGCAGCGTTGCAGGACGCGGTACAGGCCGACATGGGCTTCCTGAAGACCGCGCGCGGAACGGGCTTCGCGTTCACGGGCGGCGACCTGAGCGATCCGAAGGGCGCGCTCGGGCACGGCGCCGCCATCGGCCTGCGCAAGGAAGACACCGACCTGAAGGCGAAGATCGACAAGGCGATGGCCGACATGATCCAGGACGGCACATACAAGAAGATCGAAGCCAAATACTTCAGCTTCGACGTGTACGGCAGCTGACAGGCAATGGCGCGGGCGCGCCCCGCGCCCGTATGGCGTCCTGCACATTCACACCATCATGCAAACACGAACCCATCCGCTGATTTCCCCGTCGCTCGGCACCGAGCGGCAACTGACGAGCTTCCACTACGGTCCGACGGGCGGACAGAAGATCTACATCCAGTCGTCGCTGCATGCCGACGAACTGCCGGGCATGCTGGTCGCATGGGAACTGCGCAAACGCCTTGACGCCCTCGAGACGGCGGGCAGGCTGCGCGGCGAAATCGTCATCGTGCCGGTACCCAATCCGATCGGCCTCAACCAGCGGCTGCTCGGCCACATGGTCGGCCGCTTCGAAAGCGGCACCGCGGCGAACTTCAACCGCAACTTCCATCACCTGGCCGAACTCGTGATGCCGCGCATCGAGTCTCGCCTGACCGATGACGCGCAACAGAACCTGCTCGCCGTGCGCGCCGCGATGCGCGAAGCGCTCGACGAGCAAACGCCGGCCACCGAGCTCGAATCGCAGCGCCTCGCGCTGCAGCGCCTGTCATATGACGCCGACGTCGTGCTCGACCTGCACTGCGACTTCGAAGCGGCGATGCATCTGTTCACGAATCCCGACACGTGGCCCGACGTCGAGCCGCTCGCGCGCTATCTCGATGCGAAGACGTCGCTGCTCGCGCTCAATTCGATCGGCAATCCGTTCGACGAGATTCACAGCTTCAGTTGGTCCGAGCTGCGTGCCCGTTACGGCGAACGCTATCCGATTCCCCATGGTTCGATCTCGGTGACGATCGAGCTGCGCGGCCAGGCGGACGTGAGCTACGCATTTGCCGAGCGCGACGCGAACGCGATCGTCGAATACCTGACGCTGCGCGGCGTCATCGACGGCACGCCCGCGCCGCTGCCGGAACTCGCATTCGCGGCCACGCCATTCTCCGGCAGCGAACCGCTCGTCGCGCCGATCTCCGGCGTGCTCGTGTTCCGTGCGCCGCTCGGTGTCTGGGTCGAACCCGGTGAGCCGATCGCCGATATCGTCGACCCGCTGACCGGCCGCGTCGTCACGGTCGCGAACGCCGTCGCTGGCGTGCTGTATGCGCGGCAACGCACGCGCTTCGCCACCGCGGGGCTGGAAGTCGCGTGCGTCGCGGGCGCCACGCCGATTCGAAGCGGTTCGCTGCTGCCGAACTAGGCTCGCCTCGCGCATCTCCAACGGTTTTCGTCACGGATCGCGGCGCCGGAATCGCCGCCGCGCGCTTGCCGCCGCGCCCGCGCGCGGCGGTGCCGTTTCCTCGGCGATGGTGGGTCGTTCATTTCGTTCGGCACATCGCGATACGTTGCGCCGCCATCCGGGCGGACAACCTCAGGAAAGAATCCCGCGCCAATGCGAGAGTTTCCGTTCGAACGACAGCATCGCGTTCGCGGGGCTCGACGAAGGCAATACGAGCGTCGTGTAGCCGGCCTCGCCGATCACGTCGGCGAAGCGCCCCGCCGTCTTCCCGTTGAAACACACGTTCTCCAGCAACGGCGCATGCTCGCGCAACGACGCGAAGTCGTTCGGCTTCGCATGGCGGATCGCGGAATCGAGACTGCCTTGACGATGGCATGCGTCGAGGACATCCCAGATGCCGATGTCGTGCGAAAGCACGCGTTCGAGCCCCGCGTCATACGCGAGCTCGCGCAGCGCGGGCTCGCCGAGCGCCACGCCCAACAGTCGCCAGAACTGATTGATATTTTGTCCGGTTTGACACCGCTGTCGATCACACAGCATGCTGCTGCCACGCACGCATTTCGTTTCGACGTGAGCTGTTTCGTCGTTACGTCACCGAAACCTGCTAACGTCGGTTTCAGCCATACCTGCTCCACCACACGGGATCCGTAAGCATGAGTCACATCCACTTCATTGGCGGGGAAAAAGGCGGCGTGGGCAAATCGCTCGCCGCTCGCGTGCTAGCCCAGTATTTCATCGATCGGAGCGTGCCCTTCCTGGGCTTCGATACCGACCGATCGCATGGCGCGCTGCTGCGGTTCTATTCGGACTTCGCCGCGCCTGCCGTTCTCGACCAGCATGACAGCCTCGATCCCGTCCTGGAATCGGCCGTCGAAGATCCGCAGCGACGCATTCTGGTCGATCTCGCCGCCCAGACGCAGCAGTCGCTCGCCGAATGGCTCGACGATTCGGACGTGTTCGGTTTTGCCGAAGAACACAACCTCACGCTCACGTGGTGGCACGTCATGGACACCGGACGCGATTCGGTCGACCTGTTACGGCGGTGGCTCGACGAGTTCGGCGGACGAATCAAGCTGATACTCGTGCTAAACGAAGTGCGCGGCGATCGTTTCGAGATCCTGGAGGCATCCGGCGAGCGCGAACGGGCCGAAGGGCTTGGCGCCAGCGTAATAACGCTGCGCCGCCTGCCCGATACGACCATGCAGAAGATCGATCGACAGAGCGCCAGCTTCTGGGCGGCGGTCAATCATCCGGACCGTGCCGCCACCGGGCTCGGCTTGCTGGAGCGGCAGCGCGTCAAGGTATGGCTGCATCGCACATATACGGAGCTGGACGGGGTTACGTTGTAGGCTGATCCCACTCTGCGCGCGGTGCATGGGGAGTGATCCGGTCCCACGGCAAGCAGCGGGCGAGGAAGCCCGCTGCCTGACACGCTACGGGTTAATCGCAATCGCGCGCCAGAGATGCAATTTCTGCTCGAACGACAGCATCGCATTCGCCGGGCTCGACGACGGCAGCACGAGCGTCTCATAACCGGCCTCACCGATTACGTCGGCAAACCGCCCCGCCGTCTTGCCGTTGAAGCACACTTTCTCCAGCAACGGCGCATGTTCACGCAACGACGCGAAGTCGTTCGGCTTCGCATGGCGGATCGCGGAGTCGAGACTGCCTTGGCGATGGCATGCATCGAGGACGTCCCAGATGCCGATGCCGTGCGACAGCACGCGCTCGAGCCGCGCGTCATACGCGAGCTCGTGCAGCGCGGGCTCGCCGAGCACCGCGCCCAACAGTCGCCAGAACTGATTGCGCGGATGCGCGTAGTACTGCGCGGCATCGAGCGACGCCTCGCCCGGAAAGCTGCCGAGGATCATCGTGTGCGTATTCGGCGCGACGACCGGCGGAAAGCCTTGCAGCATCACACCGCTCCGCGCGACCCGACGGATCCGGGCCCATCGCCGTGCGCGTCGAGATGCCGCCACAGCGCGGGCAGCATGCACTCGGTCACCATCAACGGCTTGCCGTGACGCTGGAACACCGAGCGCCGCGCGGCGAACGCGTGCGGTGCTCGCGCACCGCCAAGCGCATGGCTCGCCAGCGCATACAGCGGATGGCCGGCGATCACGCGCCGGCTGACGAGCGCCGAGCGCTCGACCTGCGGATCGCTGTACAGCAGCTCCGCCAGCGGCCGCGTGCGCAGCCGCCGCATGGCCTGCCACACGCCCTTGCTGGCCGCGAGCGGCGCGAGGCTGTGCGCGGCGACGTACGGCGTGCCGTCGACCGACAGGATCACCTCGCGCACCCACATCGGCGCGCGCGGTGCACTGTCGAGCGCGTCCGGCTCGTCGAACCACGGGCAGTCGACGGCCTCGCGCGTCACACGCACGTTCACGCTGCCGAGCCGCGCGAGATGCGCGGTCAGCGAACCGCCGCGCGTCAACCAGTCGCGCTGGTCGAGCGTGCAGCCGGGCCGGGGCGTTTCGCGCCAGCCCGCCTGTGCGCCGTCGAATCGCATCCGCGTGTTCACGCGGTGCGCGACAGCAGCAGCGCGTTGGTCCGCTTCACGAAGCTCGCCGGATCGTCGAGCATCCCGCCTTCGGCCAGCAACGCCTGGTCGAACAGCAGATGGCACCAGTCGCCGAAATCGGCGCTGTCGGCGTTCAGCTGCTTCACGAGCGCATGGTCCGGGTTGATCTCGAGGATCGGCTGCATCGCCGGCGCGTTCTGGCCGGCCGCCTTCAGCATCCGCTGCAGGTAGCCGCTCATGTCGTTGTCGTCCGCGACGAGGCACGACGGCGAATCGGTCAGGCGGAACGTGACGCGCACTTCCTTCACCTTGTCGCCGAGCGCTTCCTTCATCTTCTCGACGACCGGCTTGACCGCCTCGCCCGCCTGCTCCTGCGCCTTCTTTTCCTCGTCGTTCAGCTCGCCGAGGTCGAGATCGCCGCGGGCGACGCTCGCGAGCGGCTTGCCGTCGAATTCATGCAGGAACGACAGCATCCATTCGTCGACGCGGTCGGTCAGCAGCAGCACCTCGACGCCCTTCTTGCGGAACACTTCCAGATGCGGGCTGTTCTTCGCGGCCTGCCACGTATCGGCGGTCACGTAGTAGATCTTGCTCTGCTCGGGCTTCATGCGCGACACGTAGTCGGCGAGCGACACGTCCTGCGCATCGGTGTCGCCGTGTGTCGATGCGAAGCGCAGCAGCTTCGCGATGCGCTCGCGGTTCGCGTGATCCTCGCCGAGACCTTCCTTCAGCACCTGGCCGAACGCGCTCCAGAACGTCTTGTACTTCTCCTTGCCGGCATCCTCTTCCGCGTTCGCGAGCTCCTCGAGCATCGACAGCGCGCGCTTGGTCACGCCTTCGCGGATCGCCTTTACGTCGCGGCTTTCCTGCAGGATTTCACGCGACACGTTCAGCGGCAGGTCGGCCGAGTCGACGACACCTTTCACGAAGCGCAGGTATTGCGGCAGCAGCTGCTCGGCGTCGTCCATGATGAACACGCGCTTCACGTACAGCTTCAGGCCGCCGCGGTAGTCGCGGTTCCACAGGTCGAACGGCGCGTGCGACGGCACGAACAGCAGTTGCGTGTATTCGCTGCGGCCCTCGACGCGGTTATGCGTCCACGTGAGCGGATCCTGGTGGTCGTGCGCGATGTGCTGGTAGAACTGCGTGTACTGCTCGTCGGTGACGTCGCTCTTCGAACGCGTCCACAGCGCGCTCGCCTGGTTGACGGTTTCGTCCTCGTCCTTCAGGACCATCTCGCCCTTTTCCTGATCCCACTCTTCCTTGTGCATCAGGATCGGCAGCGCGATGTGATCGGAGTACTTCTGGATGATCGACTTCAGGCGATGCGACGACAGCAGCTCGTCCTCGCCTTCGCGCAGGTGCAGCGTGATCGTCGTGCCGCGCTGTGCGCGCTCGATCGCGTCGATCGTGAAATCGCCCTCGCCCGCGCTTTCCCAACGCACGGCTTCGTTCGCCGGCAGGCCGGCGCGGCGCGTCTCGACGGTGATCTTGTCGGCGACGATGAAGCCCGAGTAGAAGCCGACGCCGAACTGGCCGATCAGCGCCGCATCCTTCTGCTGGTCGCCCGATAGCTTCGTGAAGAATTCCTTGGTGCCCGAGCGCGCGATCGTGCCGAGGTTCGCGATCGCCTCGTCGCGGCTCATGCCGATGCCGTTGTCATCGATCGTGATCGTGCGCGCGGCCTTGTCGTAGCCGATGCGGATGCGCAGGTTCGGATCGTTCTCGTACAGCGCGTTGTCCGCGAGCGCTTCGAAACGCAGCTTGTCGGACGCGTCGGACGCGTTCGACACCAGTTCGCGCAGGAAGATTTCCTTGTTGCTGTAGAGCGAATGGATCATCAGGTGGAGGAGTTGCTTGACCTCTGCCTGAAAGCTCATCGTTTCGTGTGCCATGGATGCTGTTTCCTCTTACTTGAACTTGAATGGTGTGGCGCGGGTGCCCGGCGCGCGATGCCGGCGAGCCCGTCAAGGACGACCGCCCGGCGCAAGCGGTTTGCGCGGGTATCTGGGGCCGGGCGGCCGGATTTCAAGGGGCGGCGAGCCGCCCGCCATCACGACGCGCGCCGCGCAGCCGACTCGATATAACGCGCGAGAAACCCCGGCAGCGCCGGATCGCCGCAGTTCGCGACGTTGAAGCGCGTCCACGTCGACGACGACTGCTGCGGCGAGAACAGGCTCCCCGGTGTCAGCAGGAACCCTTCCTCATGCGCGGCAGCCGCGAGCGCGTCCGAGTCGACACCGGTATCGGCCCACAGGAACATCCCCGCCGCCGGCATCGTGAAGAGCCGCAGCCCGGTGCGCTCGAGCATCCGCGCGGTCTTGTCGCGCACGCCGTCGAGCCGTGCGCGCAGCCGCTCGACGTGGCGCCGGTAATGCCCTTCGGTCAGGATCTTGTAAAGCACGCGCTCGTTGAGCTCCGGCGTCGTCATCCCGACCAGCATCTTCTGGTCGGTGATCGCCTTCGCGATCTCGGGCGCGCACGCGACATAACCGACCCGCAAATTCGCCGCGAGCGTCTTCGAATAGCTGCCGAGGTAGATCACGCGCTTCAACTGGTCGAGGCTCGCGAGTCGCGTGGCCGGATAGCTCGGCGGGCACAGGTCGCCGTACACGTCGTCCTCGACGACGAGGAAGTCGTATGCCTCCGCGAGCTTCAGGATCCGGAACGCCTGCGCGGCCGACAGCGACGTGCCGGTCGGATTCTGCAGCACCGAATTGATCACGAGCATCTTCGGCCGCCACATCTGCACGAGCGTTTCCAGCGCGTCGAGATCGGGGCCGTCGGGCGTGTACGGCATGCCGACCAGTTGCGCGCCCTGCGACGCGAAGCGACCGAACATCTGGAACCACGCGGGGTCGCCGACGATCACCGCATCGCCGGGGCGCACGTAGATCCGCGAGATCAGGTCGATCGCCTGCGTGATGCCCGACACCAGCACGAGCTGCTCGGGCTTCGCGCCGATCTCGACTTCCGCGAGCCGCGTCTGCAATTGCTGGCGCAGCGGCAGGAAGCCCTGCGCGGTGCCGAAGCCGAGCATCTGCGCGCCGGACTGGCGCCCGAGCGCGCGCAGCGCGCCGGTAATCAGCTCGCCGTCGAGCCAGCGGCCCGGCAGGTAACCGAGACCCGGCCCCTTTTCCGGACTGACGGTATGCAGCATGTTGCGCAGCAGCCAGACGACGTCGATCGTGTTGTGCACCGGCGCGGCCTCGGCCACGCGCACGACGTTGTCGGCCAGCTGCGGCCCCGCGGCCGTGCGCTCGCGCACGTAGAAGCCCGAGCCGCGCCGCGAGTCGAGGTAGCCCTGCGCGACGAGCCGTTCGTACGCCTCGACCACGGTGAAGCGCGACACGCTCTTGTCGAGCGCGAGCTTGCGGATCGACGGCATCCGCATGCCGGGCCGGAACACGCGTTCGTCGATACGGCGCCGCGCCCACTGGACGAGCTGGTCGACAAGCGTGAGCGTGGCCGTATCGTGCGGGACGGGAATCTGGGCGAGAGGGACGGTGGACATGGGTTGCAGCTCCAACTGTACCGAAGGGTATCGCGCCGATTGTACCGTTACTGTGCCGGTGGCGACGATTACAGTTGACCGCAATGGCGATCGTGCGGCCGCCGTTCCGGCCCTGCCGCACGCGGGGCAGCACCGCCCGGCGCGCATCGCAGCCGGGCACCGGCCGGCCGCGCAGCCGCCCGGCATATCGCCCGCCCACCATGACACTTTCGTTTCCCGACCGACGTTCATGCCAGCCCGCTCCCTGACCCTCGACCATCTCGTGATCGCCGCGCGCACGCTCGACGACGGCGTGCGCCATGTCGCCGACGCGCTCGGCATCGAACCGGCCGGCGGCGGCCGCCATCCGCTGATGCGCACCCATAACGCGCTGTTCGGTGCGTGGGGCGGGCTGTACCTCGAAGTGATCGCGATCGATCCCGACGCCCCCGCCACCGGCGACGACGCCACGCCGCCGCGCGCGCGGCTGTTCGCCCTCGACGACCCGGCGATGCACGCACGGCTTGCGCAGGGCCCGTTCCTCGCGCACTGGGTCGCGCGCGTCGACCGCCCTCGCCAGCTCGCGCTGTGGCAAAGCCAGTACCCGGCGCGCATCGCGCCGGTCGTCGCGATGCGGCGCGGCGACCTGAGCTGGGGCCTCACGGTGCCCGACGACGGCGCGTTCCCCGCGTGGCAGGGCGCCGGCGACGGCCTCGCGCCGTCGCTGATCCAGTGGGACAGCCCGCACCATCCGGCCGAATCGCTGCCGAACCACGGCGTCGCGCTGAAGGCGCTCAAGGGCGTCCACCCGCGTGCGGACACGATTCGCGAGCAGCTCGACTGGCTCGGCGCCGACCATCTGCTCGACCTCGAAACCGGCGACGGCCCGCCCGCGCTCGTCGCCGAATTCGATACGCCGCAAGGCACACGCACGCTGCGCTGACCGCCCGGCCGCCCCTCGATTACACGAACCCAGCAATACGGAGACACCCAGTACATGAATTCGCGCGAAACCCGGGGCATGCTGCTCGGCCTGATCGGCGTGATGATCTTCAGCCTGACGCTGCCGATGACGCGGATCGTCGTCTCCGAACTCAATCCGCTGCTCAACGGGCTCGGCCGCGCGCTTGCCGCGTCGGTGCCGGCCGGCCTGCTGCTGTGGTGGCGCCGCGAACGGCTCCCGACGCGCGCGCAGCTGAAAAGCCTCGCGGTCGTGTCGGCCGGCGTGATCATCGCGTACCCGGTGTTCTCCGCATGGGCGATGAAAACCGTGCCGGCGTCGCACGGCGCGGTGGTCAACGGGCTGCAGCCGCTGTTCGTCGCGCTGTACGCGGCGTGGCTGTCGCACGAACGGCCGTCGAAGGCGTTCTGGGCCAGCGCGCTGGCGGGCAGCGCGCTCGTGATCGCATTCGCGCTGCGCGACGGCGGCGGCACGGTGCAGGCCGGCGATGCGCTGATGCTCGTCGCGGTCGGCATCGGCGCGCTCGGCTATGCGGAAGGCGCGCGCCTCGCGCGCCAGATCGGCGGCTGGCAGGTGATCTGCTGGGCGCTCGTCGTATCCGCGCCGTTCCTCGTGCTGCCGGTCGGCTGGCTCGCGTGGACTCAGCACGTCGCGCATCCCGCCCCGCTCGCGCTGCGCACGTGGCTCGCGTTCGGCTACGTGACCCTTTTTTCGCAGTTCATCGGCTTTTTCGCGTGGTATGCGGGGCTTGCCATCGGCGGCATCGCGCGCGTCGGCCAGGTACAACTGCTGCAGATCTTCTTCACGATCGCCTTTTCCGCGCTGCTGTTCGGCGAAACGGTGACGCCGTCGACGTGGTTGTTCGCGGCCGCCGTGATCGCGACCGTGATGCTCGGCCGGCGCTCGGCGGTGGCCACGGCCCCGCGTCCCGCTCGCGCCGGTTGATGAGGTGCGCCATAATGTCCGTTTTGCCTGAACGGTTCTGCCCACCCGGCCGCGACGGCCCGATCGTGCTCCCGCGTGCCCATCCGGCCGCGTCGACACGATCTGCCTGATCGACCTTTCTTGACTGACCACGATATCCGAACGAGGAGACTATGAATCCGAGCGACCTGCACCCGCCGCACTGGCAGCTTTCCGAACGCGCCCGCAAGCTGACGAGCTCTGCGATCCGCGAGATCCTGAAGGTCACGGAACGCCCCGAGGTCATCTCGTTCGCAGGCGGCCTGCCCGCTCCCGCGACGTTCCCGGCCGAACGCATGCGTGCCGCGGCCGACCGCGTGCTGCGCGATGCGCCCGCCGCCGCTCTCCAGTACAGCGCGACCGAAGGCTACCTGCCGCTGCGCGAATGGATCGCCGAGCGCTACAGCGTGCGCGTGTCGCAGGTGCTGATCACGACCGGCTCGCAGCAGGCGCTCGACCTGCTCGGCAAGGCGCTGATCGACCCGAACAGCCCGATCCTCGTCGAAACGCCGACCTACCTCGGCGCGCTGCAGTCGTTCTCGCTGTACGAGCCGCGCTACGTGCAGGTGCCGACCGACGAGCAGGGCCTGCTGCCCGAAGGCCTCACGCCCGATCTCACGCAAGGCGCGCGCCTGCTGTACGCGCAGCCGAACTTCCAGAACCCGACCGGCCGCCGCCTGCCCGTCGAGCGCCGCCGCGCGCTCGCCGCGTTCGCGCAGTCGAGCCCGTTCCCGGTGCTGGAAGACGACCCGTACGGCGCGCTGAACTACCAGGGCGAGCCGCTGCCGACGATGCTGTCGATGGCACCGGACCACGTCGTGCACCTCGGCACGTTCTCGAAGGTGCTCGCACCGGGCCTGCGCATCGGCTACATCATTGCCCCCGAAGAACTCCACTTCAAGCTCGTGCAGGCCAAGCAGGCCACCGACCTCCACACGCCGACGCTCACGCAGCGCATCGCGCACGAAGTGATCAAGGACGGCTTCCTCGACGAGCACATCCCGACGATCCGCCAGCTGTACGGCGCGCAATGCGAAGCGATGCTCGCGTCGCTCGCACGACACATGCCGGAAGGCGTCACGTGGAACCGCCCGGACGGCGGGATGTTCATCTGGGTGAACCTGCCGGCGCAGATCGACAGCATGAAGCTGCTCGAGGCGGCGGTCGCCGACCATGTCGCCTTCGTGCCGGGTGCGCCGTTCTTCGCGAACGACCCGCAGCAGAACACGCTGCGCCTGTCGTTCGTGACGGTGCCGCCGGAGAAGATCGAGGAAGGCGTCGCGCGCCTCGGCAAGCTGCTGCGCGAGCGTCTCTGATCCCCTTTTTCCCTGTCACGACTCTCTACGAGGAATCGAACACATGGCTAACGTCTACGACAAGCTGAAGTCGCTCGGCATCGAGCTCCCGACCGCCGGCGCACCGGCCGCCGCCTACGTGATGAGCGCGCAAAGCGGCAACACGGTCTACCTGTCGGGCCACATCGCGAAGAAGGAAGGCAAGGTCTGGGCCGGCAAGCTCGGCGCCGACCTGCAGACGGAAGACGGCAAGGCGGCCGCGCGCTCGATCGCGATCGACCTGCTCGCGACGCTGCACGCGCACACCGGCGACCTGAACAAGGTCACGCGCATCGTGAAGCTGATGAGCCTCGTCAACTCGACGCTCGAGTTCACCGAACAGCACGTCGTCACGAACGGTGCGTCGGAACTGATCGCCGAAGTGTTCGGCGACGCGGGCAAGCACGCGCGTTCGGCATTCGGCGTCGCGCAGATTCCGCTCGGCGCATGCGTCGAGATCGAACTGATCGCCGAAGTCGCCTGAGCGACGTAAACCTCGTCACGCAATCGTCACGATGACCAGCCGCCGCGTCCGCTTCAAACAGGTCGACGTCTTCACGTCGGTGCCGTTCAAGGGCAACCCGCTCGCGGTCGTGTTCGACGCCGACCCGCTCGGCGACGACGACATGCTCGCGATCGCCCGCTGGACGAACCTGTCGGAAACGACGTTCGTGTGCGCGCCGACCGATCCGGAGGCCGATTACCGCGTCCGGATCTTCACGCCGGGCGGCGAACTGCCGTTCGCCGGCCACCCGACGCTCGGCACCGCACACGCGTTTCTCGAAAGCGGCGCGCGGCCGCGCACGCCGGGCCGGCTGATCCAGCAATGCGGGGTCGGCCGGGTCGAACTGCGCGAGCAGGCCGATGGCTGGGCATTTGCCGCGCCGCCCGCACGGTTCACGCCGCTCGACCGTTCGGACTACCCGGCGCTGGCTGCCGCGTTACGCAGCGACGCGATCGATCCGGACGCCGAACCGTGCGCGGTCAACAACGGCGCGCCGTGGCTCGTCGTGCGGCTCACGTCGGCCGAGGCCTGCATCGGCCTCGCGCCCGATCCGGCCGCACTCGAGGCCATCACCCACCGCTACGGCGCGCACGGCCTCGCGGCCTATGCGCCCCACCCCGACGGCGGCCCCGCGACGTTCGAAATTCGCTGCCTGATGGCGGGCGGCAGTTTCGGCACCGGCGAGGACCCCGTCACCGGCAGCGCGAACGCCGCGCTGGCCGGGCTGCTGAGCCGCCAGCAGCGCCGCCCCGGCCCGTCGTACACGGCCCGCCAGGGCACGGCGATCGGCCGCGAAGGCCGCATTGCCGTTCGCTATGACGACGACGGCACGATCTGGATCGGCGGCCACGTCGTGACGGTCGTGGACGGCACGTTCCAGGCGCCTGCCTGACGTTTCGCCATGTGCGATGGCGTCGACCCGGCTGGCGCCCTACGGTTCCCCCGGCTATCGCAAAAACGTTCCAGCCAGTAATATCGGGCCTAATCCGTCGCTTCGGCGGGTCTGTCCATGGTTGCGCATCCCGCGAACGAACAGACGCCGGTGCGGCCCCAACCATAGCCACCCATCTTGAGAGGGTGGCAAACGAGAGCAGGCGCCACCCTTTTTCGATGAGCTCCGCCCGGACAAACCACACGCCGCCGACTCGGCCGCTGCGCGCACCGCGCAAGTCGCGCCGGCGCGCGCTGTTCGCGATCCCGCTGCTCGGGATGCTGGCGCTCGCGCTCCTATGGGCGGTGATCATCGCGCGGCTGGCGGTCGAAAAGGACAGCGCGTACAAGGAAGCGGCGGCATCCGCGGCGATCCTGTCGTCCGCGCTCGAGCAGCATACGGTCAAGGCGATCCACCAGGTCGACCAGATCACCCGCTTCGTCAAGTTCGAATTCGAGAAATCGCCCGCCCGCTTCAACCTCGCGAGCGCGGTCGAAAAAGGTGTCGTACCGAGCGACACGCTGATCCAGGTCTCGCTCGTCAACGCGAAGGGCATCCTGTTCGCGAACACGGCCGAACGCCATCCGCAGCCGATCAACCTGTCCGACCGCGAGCACTTCAAGGTCCACCTCACGCACAACGACGACCGCCTGTACATCAGCAAGCCCGTGCTCGGCCGCGTGTCGAGCCACTGGACGCTGCAGATGACGCGGCGCCTGAACAACCCCGACGGCAGCTTCGCGGGCATCGTCGTCGTGTCGGAAGACCCAAGCTACTTCACGAACGACTTCTACAACAACGCGGCGATCGGCAAGGAAGGCGTGATCGCCGTGGTGTCCGACACGGGCGCCGTGCTGGCGCGGCGCACCGGCTCGGTCAACAACGCACCGGGTGCGTTCTCCGCATCGGGTGTCTACCCGATCGCCGAGCGCGTGACGGGCACGATCATCGACCCGATCGACGGCGTGATGCGCATCGTGTCGTACCGCCACCTCGACGGCTACCCGCTCGCGGTGATGGTGGGGCTGTCGCAGAGCGAGGAATTCACGGACTACTACCACACGCGCAACGTCTATCTGCTGATGTCGAGCTTCATCACGCTCGCGATGCTCGCGTTCTTCGGCGTCGCAACGGGGCTGATCGGCAAGCTGCTCGGCCGCGAGCGCGAGATGACCCAGCTCGCCGAATACGACCTGCTCACCGGGCTCGCGAACCGCTACGCGACGCTGCGCGGGCTGCGCAACGACGTGGCGATGCCGACCAGCCTGTCGCGGCTCGGCCTGCTGTTCATCGACCTCGATAACTTCAAGACCGTCAACGACACGCTCGGCCACAACGCCGGCGACATCGTGCTGCAGATGACCGCGTCGCGCCTGTCGGACGCCGTCGGCGACGAAGGGTCGCTCGCGCGGATCGGCGGCGACGAGTTCGTGGTCGTGATGAAGGGCGACGACGTCGAGCGGCGCGCGGTGCGGCTCGCGGAAGCGATCATCCGGATGTTCAGCGATCCGTTCGACGTGCGCGGCAGTTCGTTCGTGCTGCATGCGAGCATCGGCATCGCGCTGCACACCGTCGCGAACGAGAGCGAGATCGACCTGCTGAAGAAGGCCGACCTCGCGATGTACAGCGCGAAGGACGCCGGCAAGAACTGCTATCAGTTCTACGCGCCGCACCTGTCGCACCGCGCGGACCACCTGATGCGCTGGGAGCAGCAGTTGCGCGTCGCGCTCGCCGAAGGGCAGCTGTTCCTCGCGTACCAGCCGAAGATCGACCTGACGCACCGCACGATCACCGGCTTCGAGGCGCTCGCGCGCTGGGACCACCCCGAGCATGGAATCATCTCCGCGAACGAATTCATTTCGATCGCCGAATCGACGGGCCTGATCGTGCCGATCGGCGACTTCGTGATCCGCACCGCGTGCGAACAGATCGCGCGCTGGCGCGACGACGGCCACGACACCCTGACGCTCGCGATCAACATCTCGCCGGTGCAGTTCTGGCGCGGCGACCTGATCGAGACGATTTCCCTGGCGCTGCAGGACACCGGCATCGACGCGAACCGGCTCGAACTCGAGATCACCGAGACCGCGATGATGGAATATCCGGAGCTCGTGTCCGAGAAGATCGTCGCGTTGAAGAAGCTCGGCATCCGGATCGCGCTCGACGATTTCGGCACCGGCTATTCGTCGCTGTCGTACCTGCACCGTTTCTCCGTCGACACGCTGAAGGTCGATCGCTCGTTCGTGCAGGCGATCCCGAACGATCGCAGCGTGTGCGTGATGGTGTCGTCGATCGTGCATCTCGCGCGCTCGCTCGGCCTGACGGTCGTCGTCGAGGGCACCGAGACCGAGGAGCAGATCGCCTGGCTGTCCGCGCTCGGCGAGATCGAGGCGCAGGGCTTCCTGTTCTCGCGCCCCGTGCCGGCCGATGCGATCCCCGCGCTGATCGCGCGCTTCGGCGTGCGTGGCGACCGGCCGAGCGTCCTCACGCACCGCGCGACCGGCAGCACGGGCGCCTGAGCGCCGCCCCCACGCGCGGCACCGTTGCGCAACACGCCGATTGTTTCGGCCTCCAATCCGGCTGTTTAGTTCGTTTACTAGCGTTTTCGCGCATGGCAGTGTCACGATGCGCGGCGGACAATCCGGAGGGCTATCGTGTCGGCGGGCCGCCGGCATGTTCCTATGCGCGAGACCAGGCCCAGCACCAACAGCACAATCATGACCACCGTCGAAGTCGAAGCGGCCGAACGTGTCGAACAGGCACAGGCATCCCTGTGGACCTTGTTCAAGGTCATCGCCGGCATTTCCGCCATCTCGTGGGGCGGGCTATCGATGATGGCGCAGCTCGAACGCCATTACGTCGACCGGTTGCAGCGCATCGAGCCGCACGTGTTCGCCGATCTCGTCGCACTCGCATGGCTCGTGCCCGGCCCCGTCGGCTGCAATGTCGCGGTGCAGGTCGGCCAGACGCTGCACGGCCGCGCCGGCGCATGGGTCGCAGGCATCGCGAGCGTGCTGCCCTTCTCCGTGCTGATGACGCTGTTCGCGATCTTCTACCGCACGCCGATCGTGCGCTCGCTCGCCGCGCCGATGCTGATCAATCACTTCGGGATGGTGCTCGCCGCGCTGATCGGCGTCACGTGGCTCAAGCAGTTGCGCACGCTCGTGCGCACGCGGCTCGAACAGGTGATTGCCGCGCTGTCGACGATTCTGCTCGCCTTCGCGCATAGTCCGGCCGCTTTCGTCGGGATTCTGTTCGCAGCGTTTGCAGCCGGCTGGCTCACCGGGCCGCCGCAAGACGACGCGGTCGATTTCACGCTGTCCAGGCGTGACCGCAACCTGCTCGTGCTGCTGGCGATTCTCGTCGCGCTGTTCGCGCTGCCGCTGTCCGGCGACTACCAGATGACGCTCCTGTGGCCACGACTCGCCGGCGCCGGCATGACGCTGTTCGGCGGCGGCTTCTCCGCGCTGCCCGTGCTCAAGACGCTGTTCGTGTCGCCGGGCACCGGCATCACCGATCACGACTTCACGCTTGCGTTCGCGTTGTCGCCGGTGTCGCCCGGCCCGCTGCTGAACGTCGTGCCGTTTCTCGGCTACCTGACCGACGGCTGGATCGGCGCGCTGCTCGCGACCGCCGCCCTGTTCATTCCGTCGGGATGCCTCGTCGTGTTCGCGCACAACCACCTGCTCCGGCTCAAGCGCCATTCGCGCTTCGAGCACGGGATGCGCCTGCTGCGCGCGGCGACAACGGGCTTTCTCGTCGTCGCCGTCGTGAAGATCCTGCATCGCGAACCGGCCGATCCCGTCTATTGGTTCACGGGCGCCTTTGCCACGCTGTGCTTCGCGCGCTTCAAGGTGCCCGTGTATGCCGTCTACGGCGCGGTCGCGGTCGCGTGCGGCGTGTGGCTATGGGCCGTCGCGCACTGACGGCCGGCCGCGGTCATCCCCGCCTTCACCACCCCCGCCGCGCCGGCCGTATGGCGCTCAGCCTGCCTGCACCGCGACGCGTCGTGCGATCCAGCGCGCCCGCAGCGCGTCGTACGCGAGGTTGAAGCAGAACGTGTAAGGCAGGAAGAACAGCACGATGCCGAGGTCGAGCAGCAGCGCCTCGACGAGGCTCACGTCCAGCCACCATGCGGCGACCGGCACCACCATCGCGACGAGGCCGAGCTCGAACGCGACCGCGTGCGCGATCCGCATCCCGAGCGTGCGCGTGAGGCCCACCCGCCGCTCGAAGCGGTCGAACAGCGTGTTGAACGTCATGTTCCAGGCCATCGCGATCAGCGACACCATCACCGTCAGCACGCCGACGTGCGACACCGGCATGTCGAGCAGCCATGCGCCGATCGGCGCGCACAGCGCGATCGCCACCAGTTCGAACGTCAGCGCGTGAACGAGGCGTTCCGTTACCGTCTTGTTCGTCTGTTTCATGATTCCCTCCAATGCGTTTGCTAGCTCATGTCCGCGATTTTGATCGGCATGACCGTACGAATCCAGTTTGATACCATCGGTTTTACCGATATAACGTCGTGAGACCCGCCGCATGCGCCACGCCCCGGAAGCCCTGCTCGCCTTCGCCGAAGCCGCGCTGCTCGGCTCGTTTACAGCCGCCGCGCGCAAGCTCGGCAAGCGCCAGTCGACGGTGTCCGAAGCGATCGCGAACCTCGAAATCGATCTCGGCGTGCAGTTGTTCGACCGCTCGACGCGCACGCCGACGCTGACCGATGCCGGCCGCGCGCTGCTGCCGCAGGTGCAGCGCGCGCTGGAGGCCGGCGCGGCGATCGACCGCACCGCCGCGCGGCTCGCGCAGGGCGAGGAAGCGCGGCTGACGCTCGTCGTGTCCGATACGTACCAGTCGAAGCGTTACGAGGACACCTTGATGGCGCTCGAGCGGCGCTTTCCGGCGCTCGAGCTCGAATGCCAGATCGCCGAGCACGAGGACGTGCTCGACCTGATCCAGCAGGGCCGCGCCCAGCTCGGGCTGATGGCCGCGCGCGCCGTCTACCCGCCCGATATCGGCGCGGCGACGGTGGCGGAGGAGTCGGAGATCGGCCTGTTCGTCGGGCGCACGCACGCGCTGGCGGCCTACGGCGACGCCGACGTGCCGCATGCGGTGCTACGCGACGCGCGCGAACTGCGCCTCAACACGTACGTGAAACCGGAGGATCGCGGCGCCGACGACCGGATCGTCGTCGGCACGCGGCGCTGGCTCGCGCCAAGCTACCTGATGCTACTGGAGATGGCGGTGCTGGGATTCGGCTGGGCCGAGCTGCCGCGCTGGATGGTCGAGCACTTCGCGCGCGATCGCCTGTGCGAGCTGCGCTCGCGCGGCTGGCCGCGCCGCGTGCGGGTCGATGCGGTCTGGTCGCGCAACCGGCCGCTCGGCCCGGCCGGCGCGTGGCTGCTCGATGCGATGCTGGCCGCGTAGCGGCACGCGGCACCGCGCCGGCGGCGAGCGCCGGGCGACACCGCAGGGTCGAAGATCAGAAGCCGCGCGACAACACGGCCGCGCCGATCGTCACGACGCCGAGCACGAGGTTGACGAGGACGAGCAGGCGCACCGCATTCACCGCGCGCGCGCCATCGGGCCAGTTCTGCGCCTGCACCGCGCGACGGATGCGCGGGAACAGCGCGAAGCGGATATGCCCGAAGATCAGCATCATCACGACACCGAGGCCTGCCATCGCATGCAGCGACCACGTCGCATGCGCGCCGCCGAATTCCATCAGCAGGAACCCGCCGGACAGCAGGATCACGATCACCGATCCCGACACCCAGTTGAAGAAGCGGCCGAACACGCCCTCGATCAGCGGCAGCCGAAGCTGCGGCGTCAGGTCGGACAGCGCCGGGCGCAGGCAGAAGTTCGCGAAGACCATCCCGCCCACCCACACGGCGACGGCCAGCAGATGAAGAAACAGCGCGACGGCAACAGCGTGGGACATGGCGGCAATCCTGTTATGAGTTGAGTGCAACGAACAGCCGCGTCACGCGCGGTCTCGAGCGACGTTCGACCGGCGGGCCGCCGCTCGGTTCGAACCCGAGGCGGCATTTCACAATATTTTGCAAGTTCCGCATGACGGCGCCACTCTCGCTTACCTGAATACGTCGCCCCAAAAGAACAGGCCGCACGCCCGCCGAAGCGGGGGTGCGGCCTGCGGTGCCGGTCGCCCGGGCGACCGGATGCGGCGTCAGCCGAGCAGCGGACGCATCTCGTTGACGACCTTCAGCTTCGTCTCCGGCGCACGGCCCTTGCGTGCGCGCTTGCCGACGTGCGGCGCGAGCCCCGCGTACGACAGCGTTTCGTCCTGCGCCTTGCCGCCGCGCCCGGTGCCGCTCAGCACGACGCCTGCCGGGTCGATCGCGAGCGCCTGCACGAGCGTTTCCTTGTCGTCGAGCGCCATCAGGATCACGCCGCGGCCGCCGCCGGACAGCGTCTTCATCTCGTCCATCCCGAACACCAGCAGCCGGCCGCCGCTCGACAGACACGCGACCTGCGTCGCGTTCGGCAGCACGGGCATCGGCGCGAGCGGCACCGCGCCCGCATCGATCGTCATGAACGACTTGCCGGCCTTCACGCGGCTCACCATGTCGCCGACCTTCGCGAGGAAGCCGAAGCCGTTGCTCGACGCGAGCAGCAGTTGCTGGTCGGCCGGCGCCGCGTAGTAGTGCATCAGGTGCGAGCCCGATTCGAGCTCGATCAGCGACGTCACCGGCACGCCGTCGCCGCGCCCGCCCGGCAGCACCGACACGTCGACCGAGTACACGCGGCCGCTGCTGCCCCACGCGATCAGGCGATCGGGCGTGCGGCACTGGAACGCCGCGTACAGGTTGTCGCCGGCCTTGAACGAGAAGCCCGCCGGGTCGAGCCCGTGGCCCTTCAGCGCACGCACCCAGCCCTTCTGCGACACGACGACCGTCACCGGCTCGTCGACCACCTTCGCCTCGAACGTCGCGCGCTTTTCCTGCTGGATCAGCGTGCGGCGATCGTCGCCGTACTGCTTCGCGTCGGCCTCGATCTCCTTGATCATCAGCCGCTTCATCGCGCTTTCGTTCGCGAGCAGCTCCTCGAGCTTCGCCTTTTCGTCGCGCAGCGCCTCGAGCTCCTTCTCGATCTTGATCTTCTCGAGCCGCGCGAGCTGACGCAGGCGGATTTCGAGGATGTCTTCCGCCTGGCGGTCGGTGAGGCCGAACGCGCTCATCAGCGCGGCCTTCGGCTCGTCCGCCTCGCGGATGATGCGGATCACCTCGTCGATGTTCAGGAAGACGATCATCCGCCCTTCGAGGATATGGATGCGGTCGTCCACCTTTGCGAGACGATGGCGGCACCGGCGCGTCATCGTCAGCTGGCGGAACTTCACCCATTCGTCGAGGATCGTCAGCAGGCCCTTCTGGCCCGGCCGCCCGTCGGCGCCGATCATCACGAGGTTCAGCGTCGCGTTCGACTCGAGGCTCGTGTACGCGAGCAGCGTGTTCACGAATTCCGTCTGGTCGATCGTGCGCGACTTCGGCTCGAACACGAGCCGCACCGCCGCTTCCTTGCCCGACTCGTCGCGCACCGCGTCGAGCAGGTCGAGCATCGCCTTCTTCGTGTTGAGCTGCTCGGGCGTGAGCGTCTTCTTGCCGAGCTTGAGCTTCGGGTTGGTCAGCTCCTCGATTTCCTCGAGCACCTTCTGGCCCGACGTGCTCGGCGGCAGCTCGGTGACGACGAGCTGCCACTGCCCGCGCGCGAGATCCTCGATCTTCCATTTCGCGCGCACCTTCAGGCTGCCGCGGCCGGTTTCATAGGCCGCCGCGATCTCGGTGTCGCTCGAGATGATCTGGCCGCCGCCCGGGAAGTCCGGGCCGGGGATCAGGTTCATCAGCTCCGCGTGCGTGAGCTTCGGATTGCGGATCAGCGCGACCGCCGCCGCCGCGACCTCGCGCAGGTTGTGCGACGGGATTTCCGTGGCGAGGCCGACCGCGATGCCCGATGCGCCGTTCAGCAGCACGAACGGCATGCGGCTCGGCAGCGTCTTCGGTTCCTCGAACGAGCCGTCGTAGTTCGGCATGAAATCGACCGTGCCCTGGTCGATCTCGTCGAGCAGCAGCTTCGAGATCGGCGTGAGCCGCGCTTCGGTGTATCGCATCGCCGCCGCGCCGTCGCCGTCGCGCGAGCCGAAGTTGCCCTGACCGTCGATCAGTGGATAGCGCAGCGAGAAGTCCTGCGCGAGACGCACGAGCGCGTCGTACGCCGACTGGTCGCCGTGCGGGTGGTATTTACCGAGCACGTCGCCCACCACGCGCGCCGATTTCACCGGCTTCGCGTCCGGGCCGAGGCCCATTTCGTTCATCGCGAACAGGATCCGGCGCTGCACCGGCTTCTGGCCGTCGCAGACATCGGGCAGCGCGCGGCTTTTCACGACGCTGACGGCGTAGCTGAGGTACGCCTGCTCCGCGTAGTTGCCGAGTGTCAGCGCATCGGCGTCCGGTGCGTCGGACCCGGCAAAGAGATCGGAAGTATTGTCGTCCATCTGAATTCCGTATTCGTAACTGGCATGAGGCCGGGCCGGGCGTCAGGCCCGGCCGCGCGGAGGCGGTGTCGTGTTCGATGCCAAGCGGTGCTGATGCGCCAGCGGATTCGCGTTCGTGGCAAGAAGCAAACCGCAGCGATGCCAGCCGGCATCGCGAGGATTTGCGACACCGCCACGGGCGCGAAGGCGCAGCGCATCAGTGCCGATTGGCGTCGAACACTGCACTAAATGTCCGCTTCGACGTCGTTGCCCTTTTCCTCGAGCCAGCCGCGTCGCGCGGCTGCCTCGCCCTTGCCCATCAGCATCGTCATCCGCGCGACGGTCGCCTCGTAGTCGAGCTCGCCGAGCTTCACCGGCATCAGGCGGCGCGTGTCGGGGTTCATCGTCGTGTCCCACAGCTGCTCCGCGCTCATTTCGCCGAGACCCTTGAAGCGGCTGATGCTCCATTGCGTTTCACGCACGCCGTCCTTGCGCAGCTTGTCGAGGGTCGCCTCGAGTTCGCCTTCGTCGAGCGCATAGAGCTTCTGCGCGGGCTTCTTGCCGCGCGCCGGTGCGTCGACGCGGAACAGCGGCGGCCGCGCGACATGCACGTGACCGCGCTCGATCAGCTGCGGGAAATGCTTGAAGAACAGCGTGAGCAGCAGCACCTGGATGTGCGAGCCGTCGACGTCCGCGTCCGACAGGATGCAGATCTTGCCGTAGCGCAGGTTCGACAGGTCGACGCTGTCGTCCGGGCTGTGCGGATCGACGCCGATCGCGACCGAGATGTCGTGCACCTCGTTGTTCGCGAACAGGCGGTCGCGCTCGGTTTCCCACGTGTTCAGCACCTTGCCGCGCAGCGGCAGGATCGCCTGGTATTCCTTGTCGCGGCCCATCTTCGCGGAACCGCCAGCCGAGTCGCCCTCGACGAGGAACAGTTCGTTGCGCGCGATGTCTTCCGTCTCGCAATCGGTCAGCTTGCCGGGCAGCACCGCGACGCCCGAACTCTTGCGCTTCTCGACCTTCTGGCCCGCGCGCGTGCGCGCCTGCGCCTGCTTGATCACGAGTTCGGCGAGCTTCTTGCCGTGCTCGACGTGCTGGTTCAGCCACAGCTCGAGCGCCGGACGCGAGAACGACGACACCAGCTTCACCGCGTCGCGGCTGTTCAGGCGCTCCTTGATCTGCCCCTGGAACTGCGGATCGAGCACCTTCGCGGACAGCACGAACGACACGCGCGCGAATACGTCTTCCGCGAGCAGCTTCACGCCCTTCGGCTGCAGGTTGTGCAGTTCGACGAAGCTTTTCACCGCCTGGTAGAGACCGTCGCGCAGGCCCGACTCGTGCGTGCCGCCGGCCGGCGTCGGGATCAGGTTCACGTACGACTCGCGCACGAGCGAACCTTCCTCGCTCCATGCGACGACCCACGACGCGCCCTCGCCCTCGGCGAAGGTTTCGTCGGTCGAGCGCGCATCGGCAAAGCGCTCGCCTTCGAACAGCGGGATCAGCAGCTCGCTGCCGTTCATCTCGTCGAGCAGGTAGCCGCGCAGGCCGTCCTCGTACTTCCACGCCTGGCGCTCGCCGGTCTTCTCGTTGACGAGCACGACCTCGACGCCCGGCAGCAGCACGGCCTTCGAGCGCAGCAGGCGCTGCAGCTCGCCGAACGGCAGGTTCGGCGAATCGAAGTACTTCGGATTCGGCCACACCTGTACGCGCGTGCCCGACTTCTTCTCGCCGCGGCCCGCGCCTTGCGTTGCGAGCGGCTTCACGACATCGCCGTCGGCAAAGCCGAGTTCGGCGATCTTGCCGTCGCGCCACACCGTCACGTCGAGACGCGTCGCGAGTGCGTTCGTCACCGACACGCCGACGCCGTGCAGGCCGCCCGAGAACGTGTACGCGCCGCCGGCGGCCTTGTCGAACTTGCCGCCCGCGTGCAGGCGCGTGAACACGATCTCGACGACCGGCACGCCTTCCTCGGGATGCATGCCGAACGGGATGCCGCGGCCGTCGTCCTCGACCGACACCGACTGGTCGGCGTGCAGCGTGACCGTGATCTGCCTGCCGTAGCCGCCGAGCGCCTCGTCCGACGCGTTGTCGATGACTTCCTGGATGATGTGCAGCGGATTTTCGGTACGGGTGTACATGCCGGGCCGCTGCTTGACCGGCTCGAGGCCCTTGAGCACCTTGATCGATGCTTCGCTATAGGCCGCGCTGGGCTTCTTCGTTGACATAGGCGCTGAATTTCGTCATTCATCGGGACGTTGTCCACACCTCGTGTGGATAACGTCATGGACAAAACGTTGAGTTCCGTAAAAAAGCGAATCGAAACAACGGTGTGCTTGGACTGCTCCGAATGCGGGCGCGCGGCGTGCGCTGCGCGACCCGGGACGCGCGGTATTTTACTGGTTCCGCGTGGCGTGCCATTGCAAGATCGTTGCACGGCGCCGCGGTGCGGCCCGCGGCGCGCGTTGCGTCAGACCGGCTTGCGCTTCGCCTCGAGCGTCTCCCACCGCTCGAGCGCGGCAAGGAGTTCGTCGTCGATCGCAGCGAACCGCTCGGTCAGGCGCGTGCCTTCCTGCGGATCCTTCGCGAAGATCGAGCCGTCCTCGAGCCGCGCGTTGATCGTCTTCTGTTCTTCCTCGAGCGCCGCGATCTTCTCCGGCAGCGCATCGAGTTCGCGCTGCTCGTTGAACGACAGCTTCACCGTGCGCTGCGCGTTGCGGCCGGCCGCGCTTTTCGCCGCATCTTCCTTGACCGGCGCCGCTTCCTTCACCGCGCGCTTCGCCGCTTCCTGCTGGGCGAGCTGCTGCGAACGCTCGCTCTGGATCTGCCAGTCGGTGAAACCGCCGACGTATTCGCGCCACTTGCCGTCGCCCTCGGCCGCGATCACCGACGTCACGACGTTGTCGAGGAACGCGCGATCGTGGCTGACGAGCAGCACCGTGCCGTCGTAGTCGGCCAGCAGCTCTTCGAGCAGTTCCAGCGTCGGGATGTCGAGGTCGTTGGTCGGCTCGTCGAGCACCAGCACGTTGGCCGGACGCGCGAACAGGCGCGCGAGCAGCAGCCGGTTGCGCTCGCCGCCCGACAGCGACTTCACCGGCGAGCGGGCGCGCTCCGGCGCGAACAGGAAGTCGCCGAGATAGCTCATCACGTGCTTGCGCACGCCGCCGATCTCGACCCATTCGCTACCGGGGCTGATGGTGTCGGCCAGGCTCTTTTCCTGGTCGAGCTGCGCGCGCATCTGGTCGAAATACGCGACCTGCAGGTTCGTGCCGGTACGCACCGTGCCCGTGTCGGGCTTCAGTTCGCCGAGGATCAGCTTGAGCAGCGTGGTCTTGCCGGCGCCGTTCGGGCCGACGAAACCGATCTTGTCGCCGCGCATGACCGTCGTCGAGAAGGTGTCGACGACCGTGCGATCGCCGTAGCGCTTCGTCACGTCCGTCAGTTCCGCGACGATCTTGCCCGACTTCTCGCCCTGCGCGACGTCGAGCTTCACGTTGCCCTGCGAATTGCGGCGCTCCGCGCGATCGTTGCGCATCTGCACGAGCCGCGCGATGCGGCCGACGCTGCGCGTGCGGCGCGCTTCGACGCCCTTGCGGATCCACACCTCTTCCTGCGCGAGCAGCTTGTCGAACTTCTCGTTTTCCACGCGCTCGATTTCGAGCTGCTGCGCCTTGCGCGTCTGGTAGGCCGAGAAATTGCCCGGATACGACAGCAGCCGGCCGCGATCGAGCTCGACGATGCGCGTCGCGACACGGTCGAGGAACGCGCGATCGTGGGTGATGAACAAGAGGCCCGCGCGCTGCGCGACCAGCAGCTCTTCCAGCCAGCGGATGCCGTCGAAGTCGAGGTGGTTGGTCGGTTCGTCGAGCAGCAGCACGTCGGGCTGCAGCACCAGTGCACGCGCCAATGCGACGCGCTTCTGCATCCCGCCCGACAGCGCGTCGACTTGTGCATCGCCGTCCGTCAGGCCGATCTGCGCGAGCGTCATCGACACGCGCGTGCGCCAGTTCCACGCATCGTGCGCGTCGAGCGACGACTGCAGCGCGTTCATCCGCGCGAGCAGCGCGTCGTGCTCGGCACCTTCGGGGGTCTCCGCGAGGCGGTGCGCGATCGAATCGTATTCTTCGAGCACTTCGCGCGTATGCGTGAGCCCCGACGCCACGGCATCGAACACGGTCGCGCCGGGTTCGAATTCGGGCTCCTGCGGCACGTAGACGGTCACGAGCTCCTGCTGGCGCGTAATCAGCCCGTCGTCGGGCCTGGCAAGACCGGCGACGATCTTCAGCAGCGACGACTTGCCCGCGCCGTTGCGACCGATCAGGCCGACGCGTTCACCGGCCTCCAGCGAGAAATCCGCGTGATCGAGCAACGCGACGTGACCGAACGCGAGTTGCGCGCCGGTAATGGAATAAAGCGACATGGGGAGACGGCGAAGAGAGAAATCGGAAGCGCCCATTGTACCGGTGGCGGACACCTGCGCCGGGATGGCCGGACGGACTATGCCGATGGGCGGTTCTTTTTGTGCTGGGGCGGCATGTCGGCGCACCCGGCGGACGGGGCCGGCATGGCGCGCTTCGGCGTTGCAGAGCGCCGGGGCGGCAGGCATCCGGCCGCAACTTCCCGGCCGGGCGCCCGCATGCGGGAGGAGCGACTACTTCACGTTGACCGTGATCGTCGAGCTCAGCCCGGGACCGTACGAGCGGTGCGCGCCGTCGCCGAGCTGCAGCGTCAGCGTGTGCTGGCCGGGCGGCAGCTTCACGTCGGTTTCGGTCTGGGCCTTGCCGAAGTGCAGCGAATGGTCGGTGGCAGGGATCACGTCGCCCTTCGGCACCGGCTTGCCGTCGATCAGCAGGTGATGGTGGCCCGTGTCCGCCGTCATGTCGCCAGCCGGCTTGAGTTCCATCCCTTCAAGGCCGAACTTCACGTGCACGGGGCTCGACACCGTCGCGCCGTCCTTCGGCTCGACGAAGAACACGCGCGCCTCGGCACGCGCGAGCGTCGACACGGCCAGTGCCGCGACACATACCGCACCCGCGATCCATTTCTTGTTGACCATCGTTTCCTCCTTCAGATTGAAAGGCTCACGCAGGATACACTGCGTGCCCGGCCCGCGCGATGACAGTCGTTGTTCTCGATGCGTACGTTTAAAACGACGTTGCGCTGACGTTCGGCGAAATTACGGTACCATTGCGCCTTTCGTCCGTCGGCCGGGCCGCGGACGGCATCGCCGACTTTCATCATCCCGAGCGCCACATGAGCGAAGTAATCGAATACCAGAGCTGGGTCTGCCTGATTTGCGGGTGGGTCTACAACGAAGCGGAAGGCCTGCCCGACGAGGGCATCCCCGCCGGCACCCGTTTCGCCGATATTCCCGCCGACTGGCGCTGCCCGCTGTGCGACGTGGGCAAGGAAGATTTCGTCGTCGTCGATTTCTGATTCCGGTTTCCGGACACGACTGAGCACGCGCACGGCGCGTCGGCACGCATTCCGTCCGCCGATGCGCCGCGCGTTTGCTATACTCTGCGCGCTGTCCACATCGCCGTCCCGGTCGCGTCATTTGCGCGCGATATCGCGGACATGGCTCTCCCCGTAGTTCAATGGATAGAACAAGCGCCTCCTAAGCGCTAGATACAGGTTCGATTCCTGTCGGGGGGACCAGCCAAGCCCCAAACCATCCCCAAGATTCACAAGAAATCGCCCGCTTAGGCCCGTCTGGCGGACCTCTAGCTCACATCGTTACCCAAGGTTGCTCAGTGACAGCCGGAGAAAGTGTTGGTATTTTTGTTGGTATCAGCCGATACCAACAACACAGATACCAACAATGCCTCTCACTGACGTGCAGGTACGGAACGCGAAGGCCAGCGCGGCCCCGTACAAACTCACGGACGGCAACGGAATGTTCTTGCTCGTCCAACCGAACGGCGCGAAGTACTGGCGCTTCTCATACCGCTTCCTTGGCAAGCAGAAGACGCTCGCCCTCGGCGTCTATCCGGCCGTCACGCTCGCGACGGCACGGAAGAAGCGCGACGAGGCACGCGAGCAGATCGCGACCGGCATCGATCCAGGCGAAGCGAAGAAGGATGCGAAACGGGCCGCCGAAATCGCGGCGGCAAACTCGTTCGAAGCGGTAGCGCGCGAGTGGTACGACTCGCAGCGTCCGGGCTGGAGCGACGGCTACGCGGAGAAGGTGCTGAATTCGCTGGAGGTCGACGTGTTCCCGAAGATCGGCCCTCGCCCGATCGCGGAGATCGACTCGCCACAGATGCTCAGCATCGTGCGCGAGGTCGAGGCACGCGGCGTGCGTGAGACGGCGAAGCGGATCCTCCAGCGCTCTCGCGCCGTCTTCCAGTACGGGATCATGACCGGGCGATGCTCCAGGAATCCGGCGGCCGACATCGATGCGCAGACGGTCTTGAAGAAGGGTCCCGGCGTGCAGCACATGGCCCGCGTCAAGGCGACGGAGATTCCGCAGCTCATGCGAGACATCGACGCTTACCAAGGCGACCTAGTCACCCGGCTCGCGCTCCGCCTGATGGCGCTGACCTTCGTGCGGACAACGGAAATGATCCGTGCGGAATGGTCGGAGTTTGACGAAGCCGCCGCAGAATGGCGCGTACCGCCGGAGCGCATGAAGATGCGCGACCCGCACATCGTGCCGCTATCGCGACAAGCGCTCGACGTGCTCGCCCAGCTCCGCGCGCTCAACGGCCAGCATCGATTCGTGTTCTATAGCGTGCAAGGCCGGAGCCACATTTCGAACAACACCATGCTCTACGCGCTCTATCGCATGGGCTACAAGTCGCGGATGACCGGGCACGGCTTTCGCGGACTGGCGGCTACAGCTCTACGTGAACTCGGCTTCGGCCGGGACGTTGTGGAGCGCCAGATGGCACACGCCGAACGCAATCAAGTGACTGCCGCCTATGTCCACGCTGAATACCTGCCGGAGCGCAGACGGATGATGCAGGCGTGGGGCGATCATCTCGACCGCCTCAAGGCAGGGGCAGAGGTCATCCGCGTCGCGTCAGCCCGTTAGCGGCCACCGTCGTCCTCGCGACTTTGCCCACCACAGTCACTGCCAAGGATGGGAGCAGGCACTTACTGCGCCCGCCCGCAGATCTCTGGGGGCCTGTCGCTTACCGACACGAAGCAAATTAGGAATTGTTTTGACCCATGCCAATCCTAGCCCGCTGGCTTGTCTCTGACGTACGGAGCGGCGAAGTCGGCGTCGTAAGTGCCCTTCCAAGAGCGCACGCGCATCGACGTGGTGTAGTAGTACTCGTAGTTTGCGCGTGGAATTTTGTCCACCGGAACCGCGCTGCTTGAAAAAACCCCATCGCGTATTGTTGAGTCGCCGGTACAAATGTATGAGACCACGGCAAGTTGCTCGTCAAGTATCTTCCGGATGAAGTCGACTGCACCACCAGCCTCGTCCGCATTGCCCAGCACGGAGAAAAAATGGCGATGGGTTGTCGCGTAGAAAACCGTCACCTCCTCGTTGTATAAAGAAGAAACCTCTAAGGGGCCGCCTTTCGATGCTGCGAGTGCCGGCACCTGAACGTTGAAGAAGTTCTCTCCCGCGCTGGCGACAATAGAAAAATGGCTCCTCCAGTTCGGAAAGACTGAAAGAAGGTCTCCCGCCATTTGGCGAGAGAAAGGCTCAAGCAGTTCGATCATGACGACTCCCCCCGTAGTTTGGTATAGAGCAGCGCGATCGCTGGCAATCCTACGCCACAAGTTGGTCGACCGCTGCTAGCCGAACGCGGACGACCGTATTGTGCTTCCCCGAAGTTCGCAGTGACCAAAAGCTCGCTCGGCCCGGACCAGAGCACGGGCGGCGTTCCGTCTCGATCTTCCCTGCATGGTGATGACCCCTTCCGTGCGTTTCCCACCAGTAAATCGGAAAGAGTCTAGGGATTGGGCGATCGAATGCTTTGGCCCCTTATTATTATGTGCCCCCCTATGGTTGCCGTCAGTAGAGAAAAGACGCGGGTGTGAGCCCCCGCGTCTTTGCCCTAGACGCAGGGTCCCCCGCTTTCCGGCCGCTCCGACACTTGCGGCCGGCGCAACAATGCCTGATCGACGCACATCTCAGACACCCCCCTCAAAAACACGTTGTCGATGCCCTTCGAATCCCGGAGAGCCACGCCCCGCCTGGCTTCGCGGTCGACTAAGACGGTCGACGCCTGTCCGCTCAGTGCAAAACAAGTTGGAGATTTGGAGATAAACGCCTGAATCGGCCGCAAAGCCTTATGGGGTAAGGCTTCGTGTGTCTCCAAACAATTTGGAGAACGCTGGAGATACTGGAGATAAACCGGCCCAGATTGTTACGTTGGAGGCAAGATTCGCGGCAGCCGCCCGCCCGGTTCCGTCTGGCGCGTATCGCTCAAAGTAACTTTGACGCGCGGGAGAAATATGCCGCGCAAAGGAATGCCCGCCACCGCCCTCCCGGACGGCGGCGGTGCATTTCACAGCTCAAGCGTGAAGATGGACGGCAGCACGCGATAGACCATGAACTTGCCGTGACCGGGGATGTACTCCTGCCGATACGGATAGCCGTCGCTACGCGGCATCAGCACGCCCCGCTTCATCAATGCCTTGGCGTCATCGTAAGTACGCTTGATCACTTTGTAAATGAATTCCCCGCCCCGCCCATCAAACCGTTCGTTACCCTCTCTCCCATTCATCACCGCGCCATCGTGACGGTATGCGACACGCGATCGCACCCGACCGGCTAGCGACGAATCCATACTGAAGATTGCGTAGAATTCCGAACCTTCATCCTGACAAGGAAGCGGCACTGGATCGCGCGATGGAGGTGTTCTGGCGTCTCGGCTACGAGGGTACGCCGATGACGGACCTGACGGCCGCGATGGGCATTGCGTCGCCGAGCCTGTACACGGCGTTCGGCAGCAAGGAAGCGTTGTTCCGGCAGGCAGTCGAGCACTACCGGGAAACGGAGGGCCGCGAGATCCGGGGCGGCGTCGAACAGGCCGGCAGCGCACACGACGCGATCGAGAACTACTACGTGACGGTGCAACAGGGGATGTTGATTCAGGTGCGCGACGGTGCGAGCCATCGCGATCTGGAGGCGGTCACACAAGCCGCGCTAGCCGCATGGCCGGCGCGCGGGCGCGAGTGAAGGATAACCGTCGGCCCTGAAAAGAAACCCGCGAAACAGCGCGCAGCCGTGCGGCGGCGAGCGCCCCCGCATGGCCACGTCGGTGTGCCTTACTTCGTCACTGCGTGCTGCACGTCCTTCGACGCATGCCACACGCGGTAGCGCACGTCGAAACCGTCCGGCACATACACGACGAGCGGCAGGCGGCTGTTGTAGCGCAGCAGTTGGCCGTCGCCACGTACCTGCACGAACCGCTGTTGCGGCGCCTGGCCCGGGCAGGCCATCAACGTCGACGCAGGCCCCTTCACGTCGGTCAGCCGATAGTACGTATAACCCCAGCCCTTCACGTCCTCGGCGGTCAGCTCGCCGCCGAACCATTGCTGGTTGCAGTCGGTCTGCAGCGTCTTGCCGATCATCAGCTCGACGCGCGCATCGCCTTCGTTCTCGAGCGCAGGCAGCGCGATCACCGCGCGCTGCTGGCCGGCCGCCGGTTGCGGGAACATCTTGATCGATTCGGCCGGCACGGCGGGCGCCGATGCGGGGCCGGCCGCGCAAGCGGCGGCGGTCGTCACGCAAAAGGCGGCCAGGACGGCCCGGATCGCGAATTTCATCGATGTGCTCCTGATAAACAAAATAGGCCCCGGATGCTAACACTTTCGCCGCAACACCTTACGAAGCTGTAATTTGACGACACAATTGCATACAGCCGGCAATTCCCGCGCGCGGTATTTATAGGGGAACCAATGGAGAACATCATGCTGAAGCTCATTGCCGCCGCCGGCGTCGCCACGCTGCTCGCCGGCTGCGTCGTCGGGCCGGACGCCGGATACGGCTACGGACAACCCTACTATTCCGATCCCGGCTACGCGTACGGACCGGCCTACGGGGCGGCCCCCGTCTACGGCACGGTCAATATCTGGGGCGGCGGCGGCGGGCGCGACTGGGATCGCGGACACCGCGACTACCGTCGCTGGGATCGCGGCGATCGCGGTGACCACGGCGGCTGGGGGCGTGGCGGCGGACGCCGCGGTGACTGGAACGAAGGCGGCGGCGGGCGCGGCCATGGCGACGGTGGTCATCGCCACTGATCCCGCGGATCCAATTGCAACCGTTTGTATCCGCACGCGGCCTCGTTCGACCGCTGTTTGACGCGCAAAAAACCGTTGCCGCAGAAAGGAAAGGCCCTCGCATCACGCGAGGGCCTTTCCTTTTGTCATCCTGCGAACCGGCGACTCAATCGGCGCCGATCACGCGGCGCCGAGCCCGGTCACTCGCCCGCTTACCAGCCGGCCGGCTGCGCATAGCCACCCGACACGGGCGCACCGCACACATACGGGCGCTGATAGCGGTCGTAGCAATAGTTCGGGCCGTCGTCCTGGTACTGCGCCTGCTGGTAGGTCGGATAAGCCGGCTGCTGATAGGCGGGCGCCTGGTAGTACGTCGGCTGCTGATAGGCCGGCGCCTGATACACGGGTGCCTGGTACGCGACGGGCGGATTCATCGCGGACGTCACGATCGCGCCGAGCACCGCGCCGCCGATCAACGCGCCGATGACGGCGCCCCCGTCGTGGCCATGCGCGGACGCCGGGCCGGCCACGGCGAGCGAACCGGCGAGGACACAGACTGCGGCAATTTTTTTCATGATGGACTCCCACGCGAAGTGGTACTGGATGTGATGCATTGTGGCGGCACGCGGCCGTAATAGATGCAGCAAGTGGTAACGCGCCATTACGGGTATCGCTCGCACCGGAACGCGGCACTGCCGTGCTACGATTTTCGGCACACAGGAGACGCCTTCATGCAGCCCGAAACCGCCCGCCGTTTCGATACCGAATTCGCGCCGCGCATTGCGCAGGCGATTGCCGCCTTCTTCGCCGATCACGTACGGGCCGACGTCGTCCCGTACGGCGGGCACGGGCAACCGACGCGCGTGCAGATCCGCAGCGCGCTGCACGAGCACGTAAGCGGCTTCGTGCATCCGCTGAACCTCGAGCTGACCTGGGACACCGACGAGATCGAACGGCTGATGGCGCCCGACGGGCCCGCGCGATTCGAACACTACCTGAGCGCGCTGCCGAGAAAGCTGAACGCATGGCAGGGCGCGCGCGACATCGATCTCGCGTCGCGCACGCAGGCCGACCCGCTCGTGCGGCTCGGCGGCCTCGACTTCGAAGGCTGAATGCGCACGCCGGCCGGCGGCCGGGCGCGTCGGCGTCGCGCAATGCGGCCCGGTGATACACTCGACCGGTCCCGCTCCGGCGCCGCCAGGCCGGCCGGGCCGTTCACCGCTGCCTCCACCCGCAAGCATGGTTGCGCACGCAACCGGCAACCGGGCGCGCGCACAACCACGCTTTCGCTCCCGTCATGAACGCCGATACCGGCCTGCCGCTTCCGCAACGCTACTGGGCGATCGTCTGCGTCGCACTGGGCATCACGCTCGCCGTGCTCGACGGCGCCATCGCGAACGTCGCGCTGCCGACGATCGCGCGCGACCTCCACGCGTCCGATGCCGCATCGATCTGGATCGTCAACGCGTACCAGCTTGCCGTCACGATCACGCTGCTGCCGCTCGCGTCGCTCGGCGAGCGCGTCGGCTATCGCCGCATCTATATCGCGGGGCTGGCGCTCTTCACCGCGGCGTCGCTCGGCTGCGCGCTCGCCGGCTCGCTGCCGACGCTTGCCGTGATGCGCGTGATCCAGGGGTTCGGCGCGGCCGGCATCATGAGCGTCAACGCGGCGCTGGTGCGGATGATCTATCCGTCGTCGATGCTCGGGCGCGGGCTGTCGATCAACGCGATGGTGGTCGCGCTGTCCTCGGCGATCGGTCCGACGGTCGCGTCGGCGATCCTGTCGTTCGCGTCGTGGCCATGGCTGTTCGCGGTCAACGTGCCGATCGGCATCGCCGCGGTGTTCGGCAGCCTGCGTGCGCTGCCGGCCAACCCGCTGCACGACGCACCATACGATTTCCCGAGCGCGCTGATGAACGCCTGCGTGTTCGGCCTGCTGATCATGGCCGTCGACGGGCTCGGTCACGGGGAAAGCCACGCGTACGTCGCGGCCGAGCTGGCGGTCGCGTTCGGCATCGGCTACTTCTTCGTGAAGCGGCAGTTGTCGCAGCCGGCGCCGCTGCTGCCGGTCGACCTGATGCGCATCCCGATGTTCGCGCTGTCGATCTGCACGTCGGTCGCGTCGTTCACGTCGCAGATGCTCGCGTTCGTCGCGCTACCGTTCTGGCTGCAGAATTCGCTCGGCTTCTCGCAGGTCGAAACCGGCCTTTACATGACGCCCTGGCCGCTCGTGATCGTGTTCGCCGCGCCGCTCGCCGGCGTGCTGTCGGACCGCTACTCGGCCGGCATTCTCGGCGGGATCGGGCTCGCGCTGTTCGCGGCCGGGCTGCTGTCGCTCGCGACGATCGGCGCGCATCCGGGCACGGTCGACATCGTGTGGCGGATGGCGCTGTGCGGCGCGGGCTTCGGGCTGTTCCAGTCGCCGAACAACCGCGCGATGCTGTCGTCGGCGCCACGCGAGCGCAGCGGCGGCGCGGGCGGGATGCTGAGCACCGCACGCCTGACGGGCCAGACGCTCGGTGCCGCGCTCGTCGCACTGATTTTCGGCGTGGCGCCCGAGCGCGGGCCGACGATCGCACTCTATGTCGCCACGGTGTTCGCGGCCGTTGCCGCCGTGGTCAGCATGCTGCGCATCGCGTCGCCGCGGCCCGACACGGCGACCTGACGCCGCCGCGCACCGCGTCCGCGGGTCATGCGGCGTCGAGCGCGTCCATCACGAAGCGCACGCGCGCCTTCACGCTCACGCGCGGCAGTTCGATCAGCCGATAGCCATACGCCGTATAGCAGTCGACCATCGCGTCGTAGGTGCGCACGGCTTCCTCGAAATCCTGCCGCCGCTCGGTGTCCTGCGCATAGATCTCGGGCCACGGCGGCGCGATGAACACGCGCCGGTGATAGCGGAAGCGCCGCGCCGCGGCCTCCGCGTGCGCGGGCACCGCGAGGCCCGTGAGCCGCAGGTAGCCGATCACGTCCGGCACGCCGCGATCGAAGAACACGGGCCCGCGCGCGCAGCGCGCGAGATGGTACGAACGCATCTCCCAGTTCAGCATCTGCTCGGCGAACGCGGCCCGGTCGCGCCACGGCAGCGCCGGGCCGTCGATCGCCATCTGGTCGCGGATCACACCGCGCCCGGCCTCGTGCGAGCGCGCGAAGCCGTTGCGCTCGAGTGCATCGAGCAACGTGCTCTTGCCCGAGCCGGGGCCGCCCGTGACGACGAAGAAGCGGGCGGCCGCTTCGTGAGCCGCGCTGCCCTCCTCCCTGCGCTCAGACATGCGCGGCCCGCCGGCCCGCACGCTGCGTGACCGACGCGGCCGCCGCGACGCTGCGCAGGTCGGCGACGAACGTGTCGCGCCAGACCGACAGGTTGTTCTCGCGCAGCCGCGCGAGATTCTCTTCGTGTCGCGCCTGCCGCTCGGCGAGCGGCATCGACAACGCGCGCTCGAGCGCGTCGGCCATCTGCGACAGGTCGTACGGATTGACGAGCAGCGCACCGGTCAGCTCGGCCGCCGCCCCCGCGAACTCCGACAGCACGAGCACGCCCGGATCGACCGGGTCCTGCGACGCGACGTATTCCTTCGCGACGAGATTCATCCCGTCGCGCAACGGCGTCACGTAGCCGACCTGCGACATCCGGAAGAACGCCATCAGCAGATTGCGCTCGTACTTGCGGTTCAGGTACTGGATCGGCGTCCAGTCGAGTTGCGAGAAACGGCCGTTGATGCGGCCGGCCTCCCCTTCGAGCGTCTCGCGGATGCGCTGGTAGGTCTGCACGTCGGAGCGCGTCGGCGGCGCGATCTGCACGAGCGACACGCGCCCCTGCCAGCCCGGCGCGTTGGCGAGCATCCGCTCGAACGACTGGAAGCGTTCGACGAGCCCCTTCGAATAGTCGAGCCGGTCGACGCTCATCACGAGCTTGCGGCCGTCGAGCGCGTCGCGCAGCATCTTCACCGGCTTGCGCGAGCCGTACTGGACGGCCGCCTCGGCGATCGCATCCGGATGCACGCCGATCGGATAGGCGGCGACCTTCACGACGCGCCCGTGCGCATGCAGCATCCCGTCGTCGCTTGCCGCGCCGATCCCGCGCCGCTCGATGTAGTCGGTGAACGCCTGCTTGTCGGCGTCGGTCTGGAAACCCGCGATGTCGTACGCGCACATGAACTTCACGAGCTCCTCGTGCGGCGGCACGACGCGCAGCATGTCGGGCGACGGAAACGGAATGTGCAGGAAGAAGCCGATCGGGTTCTTCACGCCGAGTTCGCGCAGGCAATGCGCGAACGGCAACAGGTGATAGTCGTGCACCCAGATCAGGTCGTCGGGCAGCAGCAGCGCGGCGAGCTGCTTCGCAAGCATCGCGTTCACGCGCAGATAGCCCGCGTACTCCTGCCGGTCGAAGCGCGCGAGATCGCTGCGGTAGTGGAACACCGGCCACAGCGTCGCGTTCGAGAAGCCGCGGTAGTACTGATCGTAGTCGCGCCGGGTTAGCCCGAGCGTCGCATACGTGACGTTGCCGTCCCGCTGGATCGCGGGTGCGGCGTCGGGCGTACCGACGATCTCGCCGTTCCAGCCGAACCAGATGCCGCCGGTTTCCTTCAGCGCGTCCATCACGCCGACCGCGAGGCCTCCTGCGCTCGGGCGCGTGTCCTCGCCGGCGGCGACACGGTTCGATACCACGATCAATCTGCTCATGCGGCTTCCCCTCCTCGATTCGATTGGATGACGCGCGGCGCGCGCCAAGGCGAACGCGACGGCCCGCAGGCAGTCGCGCGGCGATTCAGATGTGAGCGATGCAACAAAGAGCGCAATGAAATGCGGCAGCGGAATGCAACGGCGACGGGATCAAGCGTCCTGCTCCTGGCCGAGGTCGCGTTGATAGTCGAGCCCTTCCGGGCGTGCGCCGCCCTGGTTGTGATCGCCGTCGGACGGCGTCTCGTCGGGCGCGCCGGCAGGCGGTGCGGCCGGCGCGTCGGTCTGCGGACGCGGACGCTCGGCGCCCGCATCGGGCGGCCGGGGAGAAAACCGTTTCGAACGGCGCATGGCTGGGTGTCTCATATGGCGCGCGGCTCGGAGCCGTCGTAGAAACATTCCATAACTAAATAGTCTAGGTCGCTTCGTCGCACGCCACGGTAACAATTACCTTCAATTTGTAACGTTTCGACCCCTGTCCCGCCATCTGTCCGACAATACCGCCGCGCGTACGCGCGCGAGCCGCCGCCCGGCGATTTGTCAAAGCTTTGCAGTTTTCCTATGACAATTGCGAAACAATGGCGCGGCAAGGGGGCGCGCATGCGTCGCCGCTCACCCAGACAGGACTTGCACTCAGGGATGAACATTCGTTTCGAAGCGCAGCGCCAAGCCATGTCGGCGCGCATCGTGCTGGCCGCAATCGCCACGGCCGCACTGCTGTCCGGCTGCAACTCGCTGTACAGCGAGGGCGCAACCGCCGGCGCGGGTATCGCGGGCGCCGCGATTGCCTCCAAGGTCACCAACAATGCCGCCGCCGCGACGGGCATCGGCCTCGGCGCCGTCGCCGGCGCGCGTGCGGGCGTCCAGTACACGCAGCGCGTCGCACACCGTTACACGCAGGAACAGATCGCGAAGGCGGCCGGCCCGCTCGACGTCGGCGGCGTCGCGCCGTGGTCGACGCACCATTCGTTCCCGATCGAGGACGACGAACAGGGCCGCGTGACGGTCAGCCGGATGATCAGCATCGGTCCGCTCGACTGCAAGGAAATCGTGTTCGCGGTGGACACGCCCGCGAAGGCCGACAAGGCCGCACAGTCGACGTTCTACGTCGCCACGATCTGCCGCGACGGTCCCGTGTGGAAATGGGCGTCGGCGGAGCCAGCGACCGAACGCTGGGGCGCGCTTCAATGAGCGTCGCGATCCGTATCGCGGCGATCGGCGCGCTGTGCGCGGCCAGCGCCGCGCTGTCGGGCTGCGGGTCGGTCGGCGCGGCAAGCGGCGCGCTCGCCGGCGCGGCGACGGGCCTCGTCACCGCGAACCCGGCCGTCGGCGTCGGGGTCGGCATTGCCGTGCAGGCGGCAACCGACGAAGCCGTCAACCGCACGATGAAGCAGCTCCATCAGAACCAGCAGGACGCGATCGCGAAGGCGGTCGGCAGCCTGGCGGTCGGCGAAATGAAGCCGTGGAAGGTGAAGAACACGCTGCCGCTGGAAAACGGCGAAGGCGAGGTGCGCGTCACGCGCGCCTACTCGACGGCGCTTGCGCTGTGCAAGGAATTCGCGTTCTCGGTGCAGGACGGCGACAAGGCCGACTGGTATTTCGCGAATGCATGCCAGCAAGGCACGCACTGGAAGTGGGCATCGGCCGAGCCGGCGGTCGACCGCTGGGGCAGTTTGCAGTAGCGATGCGATGTGCGGCGCCCGATAACGAGTGCCGCGCATGCGGATGCCGGGCCGCGCGGCCCGGCTCGGTGAATCAGGACTCGACGTCCTCGAGACTGAAGATTTCGGTCTGGTCGTTGTACGAGAAAATCTCGCCGTAACGGCCCCAGTCGATCACGGCGTCGAGCGTTTCCTCGGCCGCGCCGTCCGACAGGAAATCCTCCAGCTCCTGCTCGAAGCGCACGCGCGGCGCGCGATGGCCCGGGCGCTCGTTCAGCACC